>DATNMQ010000068.1:0-15324 GCA_035602465.1 Candidatus Sulfotelmatobacter sp.
TGAAGCTCCGCCTGGCTACGGCCGGCCTTCCGCTGGAGGCGCTGCGCAGCGTGGCCGACTTCAGCGCCTACCTGGCGATGGCGAATCCGCCCCCGAAACCCAAAGGCCCCATCGGTTTTTCGACAAGGAGACAGTTCTGATGCATCTCATCCCCACGGTGATCACCAACGACGGGCGTGGCGAGCGCGCCTACGACATCTACTCGCGGCTCCTCCAGGACGGCGTCATATTCGTCCGCGGCCCCATCGACGACGACATGGCCACCACGGTCACGGCCCAGCTGCTGTTTCTCGAAAGCGAGATGCCCGACCGCGACATCCAGCTCTACATCAACAGCCCCGGCGGATCGCTGACCGCATCGCTGTCGATCTACGACGCGATGCAGTACGTCAGCCCGAAGGTGGCGACGCTTTGCACCGGTCTCGCCGCGAGCGGCGCGTCGATCCTGCTCGCGGGAGGCGACCCGGGTGCGCGCATGTCGCTTCCCCACGGGCAGATCCTCATCCATCAGCCCTTCTCCCAGGGCATCCAGGGCCAGGCGTCGGACATCCAGATCCACGCGCAGGAGATCATCCGGCAGCGCGAGCAGCTGGCCCGGCTCTACGCCAAGCACTGCAAGCGTCCGCTGGAGGAGGTCGAGCGCTCTATGGAGCGCGACTTCTTCATGACTCCCGAGCAGGCGAAGGACTGGGGCCTGATCGACCTGATCGTCGCGAAGAACCCGAAGGCTCCTGCCTAGCGTGCTTCCCTCTCCCGTTCAGGGGAGAGGGTCAGGGTGAGGGGCAAGGAGAGAAAGATGCGCGTAGTGGTGCTGGGCGGGACGCGCTTCATCGGCCGGGCGATCGTCGAGGAGCTCGCCTCAGCCGGACATAAGGTGATGGTGGTGCATCGAGGAAACCTCGAGCCCCCCGACATGCCACCGCTGAAGCACCTCCACTGCGAGCGCGCGCATCTGGCGGACCACCGAGACGAGCTGGCCGCGTTCGGACCCGAGGCCGTGATCGACTGCCGCGCGCTGACCCGCGCCGACGCTGAGGCAGCGCTGGGCGCGCTGCCCGACGTGGCGCGATGGATCGTGATCTCGAGCGTCGACGTCTATCGAGCGTTCGGCGCGCTCAACGCCAAGCTGGAAACCGACCCCGTGCCTCTCGACGAGGAGTCCCCCGTTCGCGAAGAGCGATATCCGTACCGCGGCAAGATGCCCGGCCTGGACGACTACGACAAGCTCGACGTGGAGCACGTCTACCAGACAGTGGCCGCGACCGTGCTCCGCCTGCCCATGGTCTACGGCGAGCACGACTACCAGCTGCGCGAGGAGTACATCCTGCGCCGGGTGCGCGCCGGCCGGACGCGCATCCCTTTCGGCGCGGGCACGTGGCTCGCCTGCCGCGCTTATGTGGGTGACGTGGCGCACGCCGCTCACCTCGCACTGCGCTCGCCGGAAGCGACGGGCCAGATCATGAACATCTGCGAAGACAGGACCTACTCGATGCGGATGTGGTCGCGGATGATCCTCGAGGCGGCGGGCTCGGACGCCGACCTGGTTCGCGTTGCCGACGAGGTGCTGCCGGACGACCTGGAGGAGACGGGCGCGATGAGCCAGCACATCCTGGCGAGCGCGCGAAAGGCGAGGACGATGCTCGGATGGGCGACGTCCGACCCGCTCACAACCCTGCTCGCCACGGTGCGGTGGCACCTCGACCACCCGCCCGCTGATGCGTCGACCGATTTCACCGCGGACGATCGTGCTCTGGCAAGCGTCTAAGCTCTAGTCGAGTTGGGGAGGCGTTACAGGCCCTTCGATCCGTTCGAGCGCGGCACGCCGTTCGAGATGGGCAGGGACATCCGCATGCCGCAGATTCCCCGGCGCTTCTGGGGCGGTGTGGCGCTGTTCGTCCTCGCGGCGCTCATTTTCATCGCCGCCGCTCCGATCGTCGGCTTCTTCACCGAGCTCCAGTGGTACGACTCGCTTGGCTACAAGGACGTCTACACGACGCGGGTGTCGATCCAGGCGGCGATCACGCTCGGCAGCTTCGCCCTCGCGTTCGGTTACCTGGCCGTCAACGTCTACATCGCTCTTCGAAGCCGCACGGGGCCGGGGCTCCGCGCGGTGGGCATCCGCCGCTCGGTCCTGCGCAGTACAGCGGGCTGGGTGAGCCTGGGCTCAGCGGCCGTGATCGCGGTGATCCTGACCGGCGGGGCGTACACGCAGTGGACGTCGGTCGCGCTCTTCCTTCACTCGGCCCCGACCGGCACGGTCGACCCGGTGCTCGGCCAGGACATCTCTTTTTATCTTCTGACCCTGCCGTTCCTGCACGCGGCCGTCAACTGGTCCCTCGGCCTCGACTTCATGTCCGTGCTGCTCATCGCCGCCCTCTACTCGTGGCGCGGCGACAGCTTCGACTTCCGGCCCACGGCGCCCGCGATCGCGCACGTGTCTGTGCTGCTGGCGGTCTTTGCCGTAACGCTATCGGCGGCAACGTGGCTGGGCCGCTACGACCTCCTCTACACGCACAACAGCACCGTCCTCTGGGGAGCCGGATACACGGACGTCACAGCGAGGCTGCCCCTGTACACGTTCCAGGCGGGCGCCGGCATCGTGCTGGCGGGGGCACTCCTCGCCAACGCCTGGCTGCGGCGCCTGTGGATTCCGGCCGCGGCGGTCATTGCGTGGATCGCCCTATCGCTCGCCGGCCAGATCTACCCGGCGTTCGTGCAGCAGTTCTCCACGGGGCCTAACGCCGGGAACTACGAGCTGCCGTACATCGCGCGGAGCATCGACTACACGCGACAGGCGTACGGCCTCTCGAACGTCACGGGCAGCACGAGCTTCACCGGCGACCAGCCGCTGACGCTGCAGGAGGTCCAGAACGACCAGGCGACGATCAACAACCTGCGCCTGTGGGATTACGGACCGCTCAAGGACACCTATCAGCAGCAGCAGTCACTCAGGACCTACTACACCTTCAACGACATCGACCTCGACCGCTACAACATCAGCTCCCAGTACCAGCAGCTGGAGATCAGCGCGCGCGAGTTCGACCTGACGCGCCTGCCTGACTCGGCGAAGAACTGGGTCAACCAGAGGCTTGGTTACACGCACGGATACGGCGTTGCCGCCAGCCCGGTCAACGCCGTGGTCGGCGAGGGCTTGCCTCAGTACGTCATCCAGAACGTGCCCCCGTCAGGCCCCATCCCGATCACGCAGCCGGACATCTACTTCGGGGAGCTGACCGGCGACTACGTGCTCGCACCGTCGCTCGCGCGCGAGTTCGACTATCCGCAGGGCAGCCAGGACGTTTTCACGAGCTACACGGGAACGCATGGCGTGCCCATGACCGGTCTCAACCGCGCGCTGTGGGCCTTCAAGCTGAGCGACCCCAACCTGCTCGTCTCCGGGCAGATCACCGACAAGACACTAATGCTCTACCGCCGGAACATCAAGGACCGCGCACAGGAGCTGGCCCCGTTTCTGACGTTCGATGGGGATCCGTACATCGCGGTCGTTGACGGCCGTCTCTACTGGATCCTCGATGCCTACACCACCGCGTCGACCTACCCGTACTCCCAGGCCGAGGCGTTCGGCACCAACAACACCATCAACTACATCCGCAACCCGGTGAAGGTCGTGGTCGACGCTTACGAAGGGACGACGAACTTCTACGTGATCGACCCGAAGGACCCGTTGATCAAGGCGTACGAGGCGACGTTCCCGACCCTCTTCAAGCCGATCGACGCGATGCCCGCCGGCCTGCGCGCCCACCTGCGTGTCCCGGTCGACCTGTTCAACGTCCAGATGCAGGTCTACGCGATCTATCACATGTCCGACCCGCGGGTCTTCTTCGCCCAGGAAGACGTCTGGGACGTCCCCACCGGCCAGTCATCGCCGAATGGAAGCCAAAGCGCGCTGCAGCCCTACTACGTCCTGTTCCGCCTCCCGGGCGAGACGAACCCCGAGTTCCTGCTCATCATGCCGTTCACCCCGCATGGCAAGACCAACCTGGTGTCCTGGGTGGCCGCGCGCAACGACGGCCCGCATTACGGCCAGTACGTCTCCTACGTGCTTTCCAAGGACATCAACATCTTTGGGCCGCAGCAGGTCGCAAACCGGATCAATCAGAACCCCACGATCTCGCGCGATTTCACGCTCCTGCACAGCACGGGCTCCCAGGTGCAGCAGGGCAACCTGCTCGTGGTGCCGATCGGCAACTCCTTCCTCTACTTCGAGCCTGTGTACCTGCGCGCCAATTCGAGCACCGGCCTGCCGGAGCTGAAGAAGGTGATCCTTGTCGACCAGAGCACGGTCGTCTACGCCGACACGCTCGACCAGGCGATCCAGCAGCTGGTGGGCGCGGCGCCGCCGCCGACAAGCAACCAGCCGCCGCCGACTGCGACGCCGGCCGTGATCGCGCAGATCCAGGACCTGGTCAACCAGGCCAACGTCCACTACAAGGCGGCGTACGACGCGCTGAAGAGAGGCGATTTCCAGACGTACGCGACCGAGATGACGACGGTCGGCCAGATCCTCCAGCAGCTGCAGGCCCTCACCGGCACCGCCGCCACGCAGGCGAGCCCGTCGCCGTCGCCTCGCGCGAGCGCCTCTCCCAGTCCGTAGAAGCTCGGCCGAAAAGCCCTCGACGGATCTTCGGCGCCCATGCGGCCCATCTCCGGGTTCAGCTCCTGCGCTGCTCGCTTACGCATCGACTTGATGCGCTCGCTGCGCTGCTCGTCGCTTCACCCGGATCTGGGCCACCTGGATCACCGAATCTCTCGCCGAGGTTTTTCGGCCGAGCTTTAGCCGGTCCGGAGCGGGACGAACAGGACCGGGAACAGCGAGCGATAGACGACGTCGGTCCCCTGGCGGACATACATCCGCAGGTCCTGCGGCTCGTCGGATGAGGTCGCGACCGGGATGACCATGCGCCCACCATCGGCCAGCTGGTCGATCAGAGCCTTCGGCACCTCCGCCGCCGCCGCGGCGACCAGGATCACGTTGTAAGGGGCTTCCGCGGGCCAGCCCAGGCTTCCGTCGCCAACCGCGACCTCGGTGTTGTCGAAACCCAATCGCCGCAGTGTCTCCGACGCATGCTCCGCGAGGGCCGGCTCGCGTTCGATGGTGATGACGCGACGGCAAAGCCGGCTCAGCACCGCGGCGGCGTAACCCGACCCCGTCCCGACCTCGAGCGCGATGCCGTCCGGCTGCGGCGAGGCCGCCTGCGCCATCAAAGCCACGACAAGAGGCTGGGAGATCGTCTGCCCGCACTCGATCGCAAGGGCGCGGTCCTCGTAAGCGTGACGGCGCATGCCAGGCGCCAGGAACTCCTCGCGCGGCACCGAGGCCATCGCCTGGAGCACGCGCTCGTCCGTCACGCCGTGAGGGCGGAGCTGCTCGGCGACCATCCTCTGCGCCGGTGTGGCCATTCGGAAGAGCCTCACGCGCGAGAGTACAATCTGGCTCGTTTCCTTGGCGTCGTCCGTCCCCTCCGTCCCGCAGAAATGGCGCCGCCCGATCAGGCAACGCTCGCGCCTGGTTCGCCGCACGGGCCCTGCGCACTCACGCGTCGAGTTCGCCCATCCATCGGAGCAGGAGTTCGCCCGCTTCCTCGACTACTACAGGATCAGATGGGTCTACGAGCCTGTTTCGTTCCCCATCGCGTGGGAGGGCTCCCAGGTGGCCGAGATGTTCACCCCCGACTTCTACCTCCCAGAACAAGACCTCTACATCGAGCTGACGACGATGAAACAGTCACTCGTCACGCCGAAGAACCGCAAGCTGCGGATGGTCCGCGAGCTCTACCCGGAGCTCAACGTCCGGCTGCTCTACCGGAAGGACTACCAGCAATTGCTCGTGAAGGCCGGTTACGGCGCGCTCGAGGTGCAGCATCTCCGCAAGGAGGACATCGGAGAGATCCTCATCTCACCGGTCGAGCTGGAGACGAGGATCCGCGCGCTCGGGCGAAAGATCTCCCGCGACTACCGCGGGCAGTCGCTGGTCCTGGTCGGGGTGCTCAAGGGGATCACGTTCTTCCTCGCCGACCTGGCGCGCCAGATCAAGGTGCCGTTCGTCATCGACTACCTCGACCTGCAGCGCTTCTCGGGCGCTCAGCCTCAGCAGCGCGTGCGAGTCGTCCGCGACGTCGACTATCCGCTCGAAGGGCGGCACGTCCTGCTGGTCGAGGACATCATCAACACAGGATTCACGCTCGATTACGTGCTGTCTGAGCTCCGCCGGCGCAATCCCGCGTCGCTCGAGGTCGTGACGCTGCTGGATCGCCCGCTCCGCCGCCTCGTGAAGGCGCCCGTGCGCTACGTCGGGTTTCAGATCCCGAACGACTACGTGGTCGGCTACGGCCTCGACTACCGCGAGCTGTACCGGAACCTGCCTTTCATCTGCACGCTCCGCTCGAGCGTCTTCGAGATGCCTCCGCCCAGTCCCGCGAATGCGGGCGTCGACCCCGTCGACTATTAAAAGGGGTCCCCGCGAAGTCACGACGAAGGCTCTGACTTCGCGGGGTTTTGACGCCGGCGGGCGAGTGTCGCGCCTGCTGGCCTGGATGGCACGCCAGGACTTCGAGCCCCTGCATGCTTCCGGACTCCTCCAGGACGTCGAGGAGATCGTCGTCGACAGCCACCGCCGCCTATCGGAAGCGAAGGGCCGACCCTGGTCCCGGCCGGCCGCGTACCACTGGCTTCGCTACGAGGATCCAGACCCGGTGGGGCGGCTTGTCGACGGCGTCAGGAGGTTGCGCACAAGGGGTGCGAAATTCGACGCCCAGGCTGTGGACAAAGCCTGCGTTAAGGCGTCAAAAAGGGGCTATTTGAATTAGACAGCCCGTGTGGGAGTTCTGGGGAAAAGTAATGCCCCAAGAGACCTTCCTGTTTACCCTGAAGTCCCCTATGCGTTTTTCGGTTTCCATCCCGGATTGCTCCGGACCTTCCACCTACTCGACGTTCGGTATCCTCAGGTTTACCGTACTCAGCCGCTTGGGGCGACGCGAAAGGTAACAGGGGCCTATGGGCACGTCAACAAGGAAAACATTCGTATCGCCAGGCAAAAGTCTGTGGCTTGACACAGCGACGTCGGAGTCGTTATTGGAGGACGCTCATTGATGCGTGAAGTTGTCATCGTCGAAGCCGTCCGCACGCCTATCGGTCGCCGAAACGGACAGCTCAAGGATGTCCATCCCGTCGTCCTGGGCTCGCTCGTTTTGAAAGAGGTCGTCAAGCGCGCGGGTATCGAGCCGGGGCAGGTTGATGACGTCGTCTTCGGCTGCGTGACCCAGGCCGGCGAGCAGAGCCTCAACATCGGCCGCAACGCATGGCTCACCGCGGGCTTCCCCGTGACGACGCCCGCGACGACTGTCGACCGCCAGTGCGGCTCGAGCCAGCAGGCGATCCACTTCGCCGCCAACCTCATCCAGTCAGGCGTCTGCGACATCACCATCGCCGGCGGAGTCGAGTCGATGAGCCGCGTGCCCATGGGCGCAAACGCGGTCTCGCCCGGCACGCCGTTTCCGCCCGAGCTCATGGAGCTGTACGACCTCGTGCCCCAGGGCATCTCTGCAGAGCTGATGGCGCGCAAGTACGGCATCTCTCGCAAGGCGATGGACGAGTTCAGCGTGGAGAGTCACCACCGGGCGCACGAGGCGACCGAGAAGGGCTACTTCACGTCCCAGATCATGCCCGTCGAGATCTCACTCAACGGCAATGGGCAGCACGAGCTCTTCGCGCGCGACGAGGGGATTCGCGCCAAGGCGAACTACGAGGCCACCTCGGCTCTCCAGCCCGCGTTCAATCCCGAGCACTCGATCACCGCGGGCAACTCGAGCCAGATCTCGGACGGCGCCGCAGCGGTCCTGCTCATGTCGCTCGACAAGGCAAAGGAGCTGCACATCAAGCCACGCGCCCGCATCCGGGCGCAGGCAGTAGTCGGCACGGACCCTGTGCTGATGCTCGAAGGACCGATCCCCGGCACCGCGGCCGTCCTCAAGCGCGCGGGCCTGGACCTGTCGAGCATCGACCTGTTCGAGGTCAACGAGGCCTTCGCCTCGGTGGTGCTCGCGTGGCAGAAGGAGACCGGCGCCGACCTGAAGAAGACCAACGTGAACGGCGGCGCGATCGCCGTCGGCCACCCGCTCGGCGCGTCGGGCGCGATCCTGATGAACCGGCTGCTGTACGAGCTTGAGCGCCGCGACCTCCGCTATGGGCTCGAGACCATGTGCTGCGGTGGCGGCCTCGGCACCGCAACCATCATCGACCGCGTCGTCGAATGAAAACCTATCAGCCGCTCAGCGACCTCCGGCCTTATCAGATCCGGGACGGGATTGCGGCTCGCGCGGTCAATGGCGAGCGCATGACGCTCGCCGTGGTCGACCTCGATCCCAACGCGGTTCTCGCCGAACACCGCCACCCCAACGAGCAGATGGGTTTCATCATCAGCGGTTCCATGACGATGCGCATCGGCGGCGAGAGCCGCGAGCTGCGCGCCGGCGACACATACGTGATCCCCGGCGACACCCCGCACGATGCCGTCACCGGACCGGACGGCTGCACCGCCGTCGACGTCTTCGCACCCGTCCGCGCGGACTGGGAGAAGCTACCGCGCCTGGAGCCGTCGGCGGGCCGCTGGCCGTAAAGCGCGCGGTAGCGGCCGCGATAGGTTTGGCGAGTCGACCACATAGCGCAGCAGGCGCTTCTCCCACGCCCCGGTGCCCTGCACTCCGATCCGCGGCGTGACGAAGACGCGCCGGTGAGGCGCGTGGTCGTCGACGACGTAGAGGTCAGGCGGCTGTAACGGCACGCCGTTGAGTGCGCGGTCGATGCCGAGCGCGCGGGTGACGAGCCCAGGCCCGCCGCACCGGCCGACGCCCGGTCCTGGTTCGAGTGCGCGCACCAGCACCGCCTGCGGGGCGTCGCGTTCCCGGGTCACGAAGTTCAGGCACCAGTGCATGCCGTACGTGAAGTAGACGTACGCGTGGCCTGGCGGACCGAACATCACCTCGGTCCGCGCGGTGCGCCTGCCGCCACGCGAGTGCGCGGCGAGGTCGTCCGGCCCGAGGTAGGCCTCGACCTCGACGAGGCGGCCCCACAGCGTGCGGCCGTCGACCTCGCGCACGAGCACCTTGCCCAGCAGGTCGCGCGCCACGACCTTCGTGTCGCGGTCGAAGAACGACGCGTCGAGAACGGAGCCCTCAGGAGGTTGGGGTCTTGACAGGAGGTGTCTTGAACGGGTGGGTCTTGTCCGGAGGAGTTTCGGCAAGCCTCTTCTTGACCGCGTGCCGCCGGCGCTTGTCGACATAGAGCGCCTTGTCGGCGAGCTGGTACATCGCCTGCCAGTCCATCCCGACCCGCCACGCGGTGATGCCGATGCTGAACTCCACCGGCACCGGCAGCTTGGAGGTCCGGTTCAGGTGCTCGAGCGCCTCGCGGACGCGTAGGCCGACCTCGCGCGCGTCGCGCTCGTCGGCGTCCGGCATGGCGACCCCGAACTCGTCGCCACCCAGCCGGCCGCACGTGTCGGTGGCGCGGACCGCTCGCTGCAGCTCGGACGCGAGGACGCGGATCGCTTCGTCGCCGACATGGTGGCCATACGTGTCATTGATCTCCTTTAGATTGTCGAGGTCGATCATCATCAAGGCCAGGCGCCGCTTGTGCCTTTCGGCGGACGCGACCGCGCGGTCGATGGCGCGCTCGAACTCGGGCCGGTTGGCGAGCCCCGTCAGGTAGTCGGTGCGCGCCTCCTTGGTGTGCTGCCGTGCGCGGTCGAGTGCAACCGCGATCTGGTCCGCCACGGCGGCGACGAACTCGAGGTCGCTGGACTCGAACGTGCGGGGAAGCCGGGTCGCCACGGTCATGGCGCCGAGGAGGACACCCTTCGTGCGCAGCTCGGCGCGGATGGCGCTCCACTCGCCCGCGATGCGGTCGACGCGCGATTCGGCAGCCCCCGTGGCAACCTCGACCACGCGCATCAACCCGGAGCGGCCTGATTCCGAGAACTCCTCCTCCTCGCCCGGCTGCATCCCGATGGTCTTGGCGAGCCTCAGCCTGGCGCCCTCCCGGGTCCAGACCGCGCCGGCCTGCAGGCCCAGCACCTTCAGCGTCTCGCGCAGGCCCACCTCCGCGATCTCGGCCACGTCGAGCGAGCGGCCGAGCGCGCTGGCGATGTGGTACAGGCCGTGGAGCTCGCTCTGCCTGGCCTTGTGCTTCGTCTCCGTGTAGTCGAGGTAGCCTCGGATGAAGCTCGAGTTGAGGTGCTCGATCACGTCGCCGAGACGGCTCTGGGCTAGAAGCAGCACCTCGTCGGAGTAGGGACTCTCCGCGAGCTCTTCCGTCAGCCGCGCGACGACCGACCTGCGGAAGACCGCCAGGCCCTCCATCAACGACTCGAGCGGGACCCCTTTCTCGGCGTACCGGCGGGCGTATTCCCGGGCCTGCGTGTAGTACTCGGGCCAGGGCTGGTTCGAATCGGGCCGGAGCGCCCGAAACAGCGCCTGGAGGAAGGCGGTCGACATCTTGACGAGCTCGTCGAGGGATCCGTCCTTGTAGCTCCGGAGCAGCTCCGGCTCGATCGCGCTGACGGCCTCAGCAGCGACCATCCCGCTCTCCCTGGCGTTGTCAGAGAGACGGTCCGCTAGCTCGCCCAGGAGGTCGCTCGCCCTCTGAGTCATATCGGCGCACTATAGAGTGACGGATGGCAATTCGCGAACCGGCGGGGCGCGCTAATCAAATGTGTAAGAGGCAATGATGGCAACTGTTACCAGGGGATCCTTAGAGAAGATAGAAGAGGCGCTGGGCGAAGACGCCCGGGACCTGCTCGAGCACAGGTGCCAGACCATCCCCAAGGAGCAGCTCCACCTGCCCGGCGGCGACTTCGTGGACCGGATCTGGAAGGACAGCGACCGGCCGACCCGGGTCCTGCGCAGCTTTCAGTCGCTTCTCGAGCACGGCCGGCTGTCGGGAACCGGCTACGTCTCGATCCTCCCCGTCGACCAGGGGATCGAGCACAGCGCCGGCGCGTCGTTCGCGCCCAACCCGATCTACTTCGATGGCGAGAAGATCGTCCAGCTCGCGATCGAGGGCGGGTGCAACGCCGTGGCGTCGACGTTCGGCGTTCTCGGCTCGGTGGCTCGGCGCTACGCGCACCGCATTCCCTTCATCTGCAAGCTCAACCACAACGAGCTGCTGACGTACCCCAACCACTACGACCAGATCCTGTTCGGCACCGTCAAAGAGGCGTGGGAGATGGGCGCGGTCGCGCTTGGCGCGACGATCTACTTCGGTTCGGCCGAGTCGGACCGCCAGCTGCAGGAGATCGCGGTCGCCTTCCACGCGGCGCACGAGCTCGGCATGGCGACCGTGCTCTGGTGCTACGTGCGGAACAACGCATTCAAGAAGGACGGCGTCAATTACGAGACCGCGGCGGACCTGACCGGCCAGGCCAACCATCTCGGCGTGACGATCGAGGCCGACATCATCAAGCAGAAGCTTCCGGACACGAACCGCGGTTTCGAGGTCATCAACTTCGGCAAGACGGCGCCCGCCGTCTACGACAAGCTTTCCACCGACCATCCGATCGACCTCTGCCGGTACCAGGTGATCAACAACTACATGGGCCGGGCCGGTCTCATCAACTCGGGGGGGGAGTCCAAAGGCGCTACTGACCTGAAAGAGGCTGTTCGCACCGCCGTCATCAACAAACGAGCGGGCGGCATGGGTCTGATCAGCGGCCGCAAATCGTTTCAGCGCCCAATGAAGGAGGGCATCGAATTACTACACGCGATCCAGGACGTGTACCTCAACCCCGGGGTAACCATCGCCTAAAGCTCGCTTTCCTCGGTAGCGGTGCGGCGTTCTCGCTGGACCGGTACAACGGCGCGGTCGTCGCGAACGGCCGGGTGCTGCTGGACGGCGGCGCGCCCCTCCTGCCCCACATGCACCGCCTGGGTGTCGATCCCGGCGACATCGAGGTTGTCTTCCTGACCCACTTCCACGGCGACCACATGCTGGGCCTGCCTCCGTTCGTCCTGTACCGGGTCTTCGTGGACCGCAGGCCGCTCAGCTTTGTTGGGCCCCCCGGAGTGGCCGCCTACCTGGAGAAGCTCTGGGAGCTGAGCTGGGGGTCGGACTGGAAGCGGGTGATGCGGCCGCAGTTCAAGGTGAAGTACGTCACGGCGAAGCCCTCGGGCATTGTGGCGGGTGTCCGCTACGAGACCGTCAAGCTGGATCACGGCACCATGGGCAGCAACGGGTACCGCGTGCACCTGGACGGCAAGCTGGTGGCCTATTCCGGTGACACGGAGCCGACCGCGCCGCTCGACAAGCTCGTCGAGGGGGCGGACGTGGCCATCGTCGAGGCCACAGGCCCAGGCGACGTCTTCAGCCACACCAGCTGGGAGGCCGCGGCGAAATTGAGGAAGCGGCACCCCAACACTCGGTTCCTCTTCACCCACCTCTATTCGGGGACCATCAGCGGGGCCGTCAAGGACCTGCAGGTGATCGAGGTCTGAAGAACCAGAGCCTGGGCCCGGCGCTCATCGGCGCCGTGGCCGGCGGAGTGGTCGGCGCTCTGGTCCTGGCGGTTTTCGTCGCCCTTGGTCTTCTGCTGTCGAGCCGGGTCACCAACCCGCTGCCGCTCATCGTCCTCGGCGTCGCGGGCGCCTACGCGGGGTGGCTGCTTGGGGTGATCGTGTTCGGCGCCGTGCGTGGAGCCGATGAGGCGGAGCAGCCCAATGAGCCCTGAGGCCGTTTCCAGCCGCCCGCTGCTCGACAAGCTCGGCGTGAAGCCCGGACTGAGAGTCGCGGTCGTCGGTCTCGACGAACCGTCTTTCTTGAAGCTCCTGCGCGAGCGGACGTCAGACGTCGTGACCCGCAGGCCGCGCGGGCGGTGCGACATCGTGTTCCTCGGCGCGACCGAGAAGCGCGACCTGGTCCGAATCAAAGAGGCCAAGAGCTGGATCGAGCCCAATGGCGCGGTCTGGGTCGTACGTCAGAAGGGCGCGCGCGCCGCGATCAAGGACACAGACCTCATCGAGGCCGGCCTTGCGGCTGGGCTTGTCGACAACAAGATCGCGAGCTTCTCCAGCACCCAGGGCGCGATGCGGTTCGTCTTCCGCCTGCGCGACCGTCCGAAGTGACGCTCCGCTTCCGACCAACGTGACGCTTCGCGTCAGGGCGGGAGAGCTCGCCGACGTCCCGCTGATCGCGGAGCTCATCCGCGGGCTCGCGGTTTACGAGAAGCTGGAGAGCCAGGTGACCATGACCGAGGAGAAGCTGACCGACTCTCTCTTCGGCGAGCGGCGGTACGCGGAAACGCTGATCGCAGAGGACGATGGGGCACCGGTCGGGTTCGCCCTCTTCTTCCACAATTTCTCGACCTTTCTGGCGCAGCCTGGCATCTATCTCGAGGACCTCTTCGTCCTGCCCGAGCACCGCGGCCGCGGGATCGGCAAGACCTTGCTCGCGGACCTCGCGCGGATCGCTGTCGAGCGCGGCTGCGGGCGACTCGAATGGGCGGTTCTCGACTGGAATCGCGATGCGATCGGCTTCTACGAGCGCCTCGGCGCGAAGCCGAACTCGGAGTGGACCGTGTACCGCCTCACGGGCGAGTCGCTGCACGCGCTTGCCCAGCCGGGCGCGCGCAGGGCGCAATTCAAAAGAGAATAGGAGAGCGATGGAGGTCCTCCGCCCCAAAGAGCTCGACACCCACCCGGGCGACGAGATCGTCGCGTGGGCCCGTGACCAGCTCGGCATCGCCCGCTCGATCCTCGACAACCCGGGCGGCGGATTGCTCTTCGCCACGCAGACGATCGGTCAGGTCCGGTCGGGTCTGCACGAGCGGGACCCGGAGCGCTGGGCGGACGCCGTCAATCTGCTTGATCGCGCCGAGGACGCCGCCGTGCGCCGCGAGTTCGACACTGCGCGGCAGCTGTTCGACGAGGCCGCCGCCAAGCTGGGCTAGGCGGAGGCGGCCGCCTCCAGCGTCGCCTCGAAACCCGCCGCACCGGCGTGGCCGCTGAAGGGACCCAGGCCCGGAAGCGTGACGCCTGCCTCTCGATAACGGCGAATCGCGGCGCGAACCTGCTGTTCGTCGCCGATGCCGGCGACCTCATCCATCATTGCCTCGCTGACCTGGTCGGCGTCGAGCTCGTCCTTGAACCCTTCCGCATCCATCACCTTTCTGTAGTACGGCAGGGACGCATATCGCTCCACGGTCTTGCGATAGACCTCGAATGCCGCCGCGCGGTCCGAGGTCAGGCAGACGTCGATCGCGGCCACGATCTCGAAACCGTCCATCGACTTGCCCACCTTCTCTCGCCCGGCCCTGATCGTGGGCACGACGCGCTCGCGGATGTACTTAGGGGAGCACATGTAGAGGACGACGCCGTCGGCGAGCTCACCCGCCAGCTCCAGCATTCGCGGGTTGAGGGCCGAGATCATCACCGGCAGGTCCGGCCGGCGCGGGGCGGCGTATGACCAGCGAGCCGTGAAGAACCGGCCGTCGAAGGCGCATGCGCCGTCGCGGAGGCTCGTGCGGACGATCGTCAGGTATTCGCGCATCGCGTCGACAGGGCTCTCGAGCTTCATGCCCCACATGGCTTCGACCGTGACCTTGTGGCTCACGCCGATGCCGAGGATGAACCGGCCGCCGGAGAGCTCGTCCAGGGTCGCGGCCATCTGCACCATCGCGGTGGGATGGCGCGTGTAGATAGGCAGCACACCCGTGCCGAGCTTCACGCGCTCCGTGGCCGCGGCATATGCAGCCAGGACCAGCGATGCGTCACGCGCGGGAGGGAGCTGGACACTCCAGACCGACTCGTAGCCGAGCCTTTCCGCCGTTTTCACGCGCGCGACCGACTCGTCGAGCGTCTTGACCGCAGGAGTGATCGCAGCAAGCCGGCCCATGTGTCAGTGAATATATCTATGTGTCCCTAGCGCAGGCGCTGTTCATGGGCCTGCTGCAGGGCGCGAGCGAGCTTTTTCCGGTTTCGTCGCTCGGTCATGCGGTGCTCGTACCGAGCCTCCTGCACTGGAGCTTCAAGCAGTCGGACCCGTCGTTCGTTCCCTTTCTCGTCCTCCTGCATCTCGGCACGGCGACGGCCCTGCTCGTGATCTATCGCGACAAGTGGGTCGCGATCATCCGCGGGTTTTTCACTGCCGCATTCCGCGGTCAGATGCAGAACGACAACGAACGCCTTGCGATGCTGCTCCTGGTGGGTACGATCCCCGCGGCCGTGCTCGGCGTCTTCCTCGAGAGCCGGATCAAGACTCTTTTCGCAAGTCCGTACGAAGCCGCCGGTTTCCTGGTCGCGAACGGAGTTCTGATGC
>DATNMQ010000064.1:0-32128 GCA_035602465.1 Candidatus Sulfotelmatobacter sp.
CGTGAGGACCTGCTCTACCGCAACCCGTTCAGCGTCCACGAGGGCCAGAAGATCCGCGGCCGGACGGTCAGGACCCTCGTCCGAGGCAAGGATCCCGGTCGCGGGGAGTTCATCCGGCCAGGCGCGCGCTCGTAGCCGCGATCGCGCGGGCGATCTTGTCCTCGTCGGCGGTCAGAAGCCGCCCCTCGCGCACCACCACCCGGCCGTTGACGATCACAGTCTGCGCCCGAGCCGGCGGCGCCAGGGCGAGGGCCGCCACAAGGTCCTTGATCCCCGCGTGCGCCAGGTCGTCTACTCGAAAGCACGCGATGTCTGCGCACTTGCCCGCCTCGAGGATCCCGCAGTCATCGCGGCCCAGGCAGTCCGCTCCACCCTTCGTCGCCAGGTGCCACGCGCCACGCGCGTCCATGGCATGCGGCGAGCCGGCCCGCACGCGGGCCAGGAGCAGCGCCTGGTGAGCCTCCATCGCAAGATTCGAGTCCTCGTTGCTCGCCGACCCGTCGACGCCGAGCCCAACCCGCGCGCCGGCGCGGACGAGGTCTTCCACCCTGCAGACGCCGGCGCCGAGGCGCATGTTGCTGGAGGGACAGTGCGCGATTCCCGTCCTGGCCTCGGCGATCCGGCCGATCTCCGCGTCGCTCAGGTGGATGCCGTGCGCGTACCAGACGTCGTCGCCCGTCCAGCCCAGGTCCTCCATCAGCTCGACCGGGCGGCGGTTGAACGTCTCCAGGCAGAAGCGCTCCTCGTCCAGCGTCTCCGCGAGGTGCGTGTGCATACGCACGCCGGTGCGGCGGGCCAGCTCGGCCGAGTCGCGCATGAGCTGACGCGTGACTGAGAAGGGCGAGCAGGGCGCCACGACCACGCGGCACATCGACCCCGGCTTCGGATCGTGGTGGCGGCCGATCATCTCCTCGGTATGGGCGAGGATGACGCCCTCGTCCTCGACCACGGAGTCGGGCGGCAGGCCGCCCTTCGACTGGCCGAGCGACATCGAGCCGCGGCAGGGATGGAAGCGCAATCCCAGCTCGCGGGCTGTTTCGACCAACGCCTCGAAGATGCCGGGCTTGCCGTACGGAAACACGTAGTGGTGGTCGGTCGAGAGGGTGCAGCCGCTGAGGAGCAGCTTCGCCATCGCCGCGCGGGCGGCCACGCGCACCGAGTCCGCGTCGATGCGGGCCCACACCGGGTACAGCGCGCGCAGCCACTCGAACAGCGTGCCGTCCGGGGCGTAGCCGCGCGTCGCCCACTGGTACATGTGGTCGTGCGCGTTGACGAGTCCTGGCATCGCCACGCAGTTCGTCTCGTCGATGACCTCGTCCGCTTTGGGCGCTGGGCCGGAGCCGACCTCGGCGATCATCCCGTTGCGCGCGAACACCCAGCCGTTTTCGATCTCTCCACCCCTGCCGGTGACCACCAAACCGGCCCGCAGCAGGAGCGTCAAAGCGTCAGGTCGTGGGGCCGAACTGGGACGCGGTTCACCGGCCGCCCGGTTGCGGCGCGAATCGCCGCCACGATCGCGGGGCCCGACGAGATGGTCGGCGGCTCGCCCACGCCCTTGAGGCCGTAGGGCGAGTGGGGGTCGCCGAGCTCGAGGATGTCCATCCGGACAGGTGGCATGTCGAGGATCGTCGGCAGCAGGTAGTCGGTGAAGGAGGCGTTGCGGATCACGCCATCCTTGAGCTGGATCTCCTCCATCACGGCGAGGCCGAGTCCCTGCGCCGCGCCGCCTTCGAGCTGGCCCTGGACGGCGAGAGGGTTGATCGCCTTGCCCACGTCCTGCGCGGTCGCGAGCTCGACGACCTTCACGAGGCCGAGCTCGGTGTCCACGTCGACCACCGCGCGGTGCGCCGCGAACGCGTACTGCATGTGGGCGTCGGATTGACCGGTCTCAGGGTCGAGGGGATGCGTGGTCCGGGGATGGAACTCGCGGGTCTCCTCGACGACCGCGTCGCCCAGCAGCGTCGCGAGAGAGACGACCTCCTTGCCGTCCGCCCCCACCACGGCGTCATTCTCGATGCGCAGCTCACCTCCCTGGTGCAGCTCGCTGCGCGCCAGGTCGAGGACCTGCCGGCACACCGCTTCGGACGCCGACTTGACCGCGCCGCCGGTGATATAGGTCTGGCGCGAGGCGGATGACGAGCCGGCCGAGCCGACGCGGGTGTCCGGGTTGAGCACGACCACGTCGTTGACGCCGAGCTCAGTGCCCGCGATCTGGGCCTGGACCGTGACCAGGCCCTGGCCCACCTCGGCGGCCGCGGTGTGGACCTCGACCCGGGGGCGGCCGTTCACGACGGACAGCCGGACGCGTGCGGTCGAGTAGTCGTTGAAGCCCTCGGAGTAGCCGATGTTCTTGAACCCGACGGCGTAGCCGATTCCGCGTTTCACACCTTCGCCGTGAGTCGTGTTCGACATGCCACCAGGCATTGCAGTCAAGTCGCTGCTTGCTTGCCCAGGCATTTGCATGGCCCGCACGCGGTGCAGCAGTTCCGCCACTGGGGCTGCGCCTTCTATCACTTGGCCTGTGATCATCCTGCTGCCTGTTTCCATTGCGTTGCGGATTCGGAGGTCGACCGGGTCCATGTTCAGGGCTGCCGCCAGCTTGTCCATCTGCGCCTCGTGCGCGTAGCAGTTCTGGACCGAGCCGAAGCCGCGCATCGCTCCGCACGGCGGGTTGTTCGTGTAGACCACGATGCCGTCGATCGTCGCGTTGGGGCAGTTGTACGGGCCGACGGCGAAGCAGCTCGCGTTGGCGATCACGGCGGTGGAGCTCGAGGCGTACGCGCCGCCGTCGAGGAGGATGCGGGCCTTGACGTAGACGAGCTTGCCGTCGCGGTTCGCGCCGTGCTCGTATGTCAGGCGTCCCGGGTGCCGGTGCACGTGGCCGACGAATGATTCCGGCCGCGAATAGGAGATCTTCACCGGGCGGAAGGTATTCAGAGCGAGCAGGCAGGCGTGCGCCTGCATGGAAAGGTCCTCGCGCGCGCCGAACGCGCCGCCGATGCCGGCCATGGTGAGCCTGACCTTCTCGGGCGGCAGGCCGAGCACCTTCGCGAGCTGCTCCTGGTCGACGTGCAGCCACTGGGTCGATATATGCAGATCCACGCCGCCCTCTCCGTCGGGGATAGCAAGTCCCGATTCCGGACCGAGCGGCGCCTGGTCCTGCATGCCGATCTCGTACTCGCCGGTGACCACGACGTCGGCGCGCGCGCTGGGGTCGCCGTGGCGGATCTTCACGTGGCGCGTCACGTTGCCGCCGGGATGCAGCAACGGCGCATCGGGCGAGAGCGCCTGCTCCGCTTCGGTCACCGGCTCGAGGACGTGGTACTCGACGCGGACCTTCTCGGCCGCCCGGCGCGCCTGCTCGGGATGGTCGGCGGCGACGAGGGCAACCGCCTCGCCCCAGTACCGGACATGCTCGAACGCGAGCACCGGCTGGTCGTGGATCTCGAGGCCGTACACCTTCTGGCCGGGCACGTCCTCGTGCGTGAGGACGGCCTGGACCCCAGGCATGGCGCGAGCCTCTCTCGAATCGATGGAGAGAATCCGCGCGTGGGGATGCGGGCTGCGGACGGTCGCACCCCACAGCATCCCTTCGACATACAGGTCGGAGGAGTACTCGAAATGGCCGCGGACCTTGAGCACTCCATCCGGGCGCTGCATGCTCTCGCCCACTCGCGGCTTCATCGCGCCGCCATGTGGACCGCGTCGATGATCTTGGCGTAACCGGTGCAGCGGCAGATGTTGCCGGACAGGGCCTCGCGAATCTGCGCATCGGTCGGATGCGGCACGCGCCGCAGCAGATCGTGCGTCGCAACCACGAGGCCCGGGGTGCAGAAACCGCACTGGACAGCGCCCGCCTCGACGAAAGCCTGCTGGACCTTTTGTCCGTCGAGCCCTTCGATCGTCACGACCTCGCGGCCGTTCGCCTGGCCGCCCAGAACGAGGCACGAGCAGACGAGCGCGCCGTCGAGGTAGACGCTGCAGGAGCCGCACTCGCCCTGCTCGCACGCGTTCTTCGAACCGTAAAGGCCGAGCCTCTCGCGCAGCACGTACAGCAAGCTCTCCCCCGCCCACACGTCGCGGGCCTCACGCGCCTCGCCGTTGACTGTGCAGCTGACGTTCACTTTCGGAATTCGTCCCAGGCCCATGTGAAGCAGCGCCTGGCCAGCACGGACAGCGCGTGGCGCCGATAGGCGGCCGTGCCGCGAACGTCGTCGATGGGCCGCGCTGCGAGTGCGACCAGCTCGCCGAAGCGCGTCAGCGCGCCCTCGCCGACCTTGGTCCGCCTGTCCCACAGGTTCTCGTCATCCAGCACGCCCTGGATGAACTCCTCGGCCTCGTTGGCGCGGATCGGCGTCGGCCCGGCGGAGCCGATCCCGGTCCCGACCCGCCGCCGCCCACCGTCCAGCGCGATGGCAAACGAACACACGGCGATGACCATCGCGTTGCGGGTGCCGACCTTCGAGAACTGCTGCGGGCCCTGCGCCGGCTCGATCAGGAACGCGGCGATGAGCTCGTCGGGGCGCATCGCGCTGCGCTTGGGGCCGGTGAAGAACTCGCGCACCGGCACGCGCCGGCTCCCCGACGTCGAGGCCAGCTCGACCAGCGCGCCGGCGGCGAGCAGCGGCGGATGCGCGTCCCCGGCGGGCGACGCGGTGCCGAGGTTGCCGCCGACTGTGCCGCGGTTGCGGATCTGCGGCGAGCCGATTGTGCGCGACGCGATGGCCAGGCCGGGCAGCCGGTCGCCGAGCTCGTCGATCAAGCGCGTGTACGTGACCCCGGCCCCGATGCGGAGAAGGCCATCGTCCATCCCCCACTCCGTGAGCTCGCGCACACGCGTCAGGTCGATGATCCCCGCGGGGCGCCGGTGGTCGAGGTTGATCTCCACCATCACGTCGGTGCCGCCGGCGATCGGCGCGGCCTGCGGATGCGCGGCCTTCATCTCGAGCGCCTCCGACCAGCTGCCGGGCTGGAGGAAGTCCATCACCAGGCGAAGCCGGGATCCGGTGCGTCGTCACGCATGACCGTCCCCTCGATCAGGCCGTACGGCCGATCCGAGGCGTAGAAGACCTCGTTGTCGTTAGCCATGCCGAATGGCGTCAGGTCGGCGGCGAAGTGGTGCTTGTTGGGCATCGTCATCCGGACCTCCGCCACCTCCGGCCGGGCCTGGAGCACCGCCTCGCCCATCGCGTAGAGCGTCTGCTGGAGAGAGAGGCTGTGCTTGGTGGCGAACGTCTCGAGGAGGAGGCGGCGGATTTCGCCGAATGATCCGCCCCAGTCCACCGCTCCAGCCGTGTACCGCCAGCGGGCGACCACGGAGGTGGCGAGGATGCGATCCGAGGTCTCGGGCAGCGTCGTGTAGCGGTCCTTGATGAACCCGTGGAACTCGGAGCCGGCGGACTTCAGCACGACCAGGTCGCCCACGCCGCTCACGACCCAGGTCCCGTCGTCCGTGCACGTCACCGAGGTCAGCCGTTTTTCCGACCCTGCGCGGACGAACGCGTGAGGATGCGGCTTGCCGTCCACCTCGATCCGCGCCCACGGAAACTCCTCGATCGAGACGCGCGCGCGATAGACGGAGGAGAACTCGCCGACGAAGTGCCTCGCGAGACGGATCGCGAAGTCTTCGATCTCGCCGACAGGCGCGTCCTTCGCGAACGCGAAGACCGTGTTCTTCTGCGTGTCGGTCGGGACGACCTTGCTGTTGTCACCGGTCACGTGCGTGTCCGCGAAGTCGCCCGCGAGAGCGATGCTCACGTTGAGGTCTTTGACGTCGTGCGAGGCGCCCGTCCTCGTGACGCGCACGACGTGCGTCTCCGCCTTGCCGTAGCTGTTGTCGCCCAGGACGATCGGCAACTCAGGTCCCCCGATAGGTCGTGTAGCCGAACGGGCTCAGCAGCAGCGGGACGTGAAGGTTGCCTTCATCGAAATTGAAGACGACGGACACGGTGGGGTAGAACGCGCTCAACCCCGAGCGCTCGAAGTAAGGCCGCGTGTCGAACTCGAGCCGGTACTCGCCGGGCTTGAGCTCCTCGTCGGTCAGGTCGCGCACGCGTCCGTCCGGATCGGTGACGGATTGCGCCACCTCTTTCCAGTCGCCGTCGGGCTCGCGGCGATGAAGGGTCACCGCCAGCCCCGCGGCCGGAGTGCCGCGCATGGTGTCGAGCACGTGTGTGGAGATGCTCATCCTTCAAGCATCTCGATCAGCCGCATCCTTGTGATCTTCCGCTGCTCCGCCGCGGCCACCTGCAGCTCGGCGAATGAATCGTTGCTCATGCGCCGGCGCAGCTCGTGCAGGATCTCATCGGCGCTCCGGCCCCGCGCCGCGATGAGAAAGACATGGCCAAAGCGCTTCTCATACTCCCGATTCTCGGCCTCCAGCGCGGCAAGCGTCCTGGGCGAGGCCTGTCGGATGCCGCTCTGCTCGCGCTCCGACGTGGCCGGGGCGTGGCCTCCTTTGTCGCCGATTCGCGGGTGTGCCTCGAACGCGTGCAGCCAGTCGCCCGGCGTGAGGTCTGACCAGGCCGTCTCCGCGGCCGCCAGAAGCGCATCGATGCCCCGATAGGGGCGGCCGGAGGCGACACGCGACGCCCAGGACCTGTTCGCGAGGGTCGCGTAAAGCTGCTCCTCCGCCTCTCTCGGCGAAAGGGCGTTGAACTGTTCAATCAATGCCCAGCGGCACCAGCTCGAAGCGGTTGACATCGACGAGGCCCTGGTCGGTGATCTTCAGCTCCGGGATGACCGACAGGGCAAGGAAGCTGAGGGTCATGAACGGCGCCGCCATCGTCACGCCCATCGCCTTGAGCCGGCCCTCCATCGAGCGGAGCCTCTCGTGGACCTCGGCCAGCGGCAGGTCGCTCATGAGACCGGCGATGGGGAGCGGCAGCTCCTCGACCACCTGGCCGCCTTCGGCGATGACGATGCCTCCGCCGATCTGGGCCAGGCGCGTCACGCACGCGGCCATGTCGCGGTCGTCGACGCCGAGGATGACGATGTTGTGCGCGTCGTGCGCCACGGTCGACGCGAACGCGCCGCGGCTCAGTCCGACGTTGGTCGCGAAGCCGATGCCGATTCGACCGGTCGCGTGGTGGCGTTCGACGACCGCGATCTTGACCAGGTCGCGCGACGGGTCGGCGACGACGCATCCCTCTTTGAGGGTCGGTTCGACGGACTCGCTTCCGGTCAGGAGCTGCGCGGGGATCACGCGCATGACTCGGATCTTCTTCGACTTGGATGCGATGCGAAACGAGGTCGCGTCGACCGGGGCAATGCTCACGGTCTGCCGCACCCACTCCGGTGCCTCGAGCTTGAGGTGCCACGGGGGCGCCCCGCGCTTCAGCACCTGACGCGGCCGGAACGACTTCAGGTCGTCGAGGACGAGGATGTCCGCCTGATAGCCGGGCGCGATCGCGCCCAGGTGCCACAGACGGTGATAGGTCGCGGCGTTGATCGTCGCCATCACCACCGCGTCCTCCGGTGCGATGCCCTCTTCGACCGCCACTCGAACCATCTGGTTGATGTGCCCTTGCTCGACGATGAACTCGGGCTCGCGGTCGTCGGTGCAGAACGTGCACCGGTCGGTGCCGTACTGCTTGACCAGCGGCAGAAGGTCGCGCAGGTTGCGCGCGATGGAGGCCTCGCGCAGCAAGACCCACATCCCGAGCCGCCGCTTCTCGAGCGCCTCCTCGAAGGTCGTCGCCTCGTGGTCTGAGCTGATGCCCGCGGCGATGTAGGCGTTGAGGCGCGGGCCGCGCACGCCGGGCGCGTGTCCGTCGACGTGGTTGGTCAGGCCGGTTTTGAGCTTCGCCAGCTCGGATTCATCGCCTGCGATAACGCCGGGGAAGTTCATCATCTCGGCTACGCCGATGACGCGGTGGCGGCGCAGCAGGCTCTCGATGTCGCCGGTTGTGAACGGCCTTCGCGGAGACTCGAAGCGCGAGGCGGGGACGCAAGAGCTCGCCATCACGTAGACGTCCAGCGGCAGGTCGTTGACGCAGTCGAGCAGCCAGTGGATGCCGTCGGCGCCGAGCACGTTGGCGATCTCGTGCGGGTCGGCGACCACCGTGGTGGTGCCGTGCGCGAGGACGGCGCGCGCGAACTCGTCGACCATGAGCTTGGACGACTCGATGTGCATGTGGGCGTCGATGAAGCCGGGAACGAGGTAGGCGCCCTTAACGTCGAGACGCTCGCGGCCCTCGTAGCGGCCCAGCCCGACGACGTGGCCGTCCGTGATCGCGACGTCCACGTCCAGCCACTCCCGGGTGAAGACCGAGAGGACGCGTCCGCCGGACAGCACAAGGTCGGCCGGCTCATCACCCCGCGCGACCGCCATCCAGTGTGCGTCGATGACGGAGAGCTTAATTCGCCGCGGGAGCCGGCACTCGCGGGCGTGGAGCCAGTGGTAGACCCGCGGGAGCCTGGCACACGCGGTATCCAGATCCCCTATTACGCTCAGACTTTCCTTCCGGGATGGCTGAAATGGGGCCGATCGGACGCAGCCTCAAGCGCCTGGAGGACGGGCGCCTTCTCCGCGGCCAGGGCATGTTCGTGGATGACATCACCGCGGGCCTTCACGTCGGGTTCGTGCGGAGCCCGATCGCCAGCGGCCGGATCACGGGTCTCGACACGAGCGCGGCCCGCGCCGCCCCGGGCGTCCTCGGGGTTTTCACCGCCGCCGACATCGAGGGGTCCTGCCTGCCGCTGACCGTCCACCTGACGACGCCGGGCGCCGTCTCACCACCCCGCCCGATCCTGGCGATCGACAGGGTGCGCTTCGCCGGCGAGATGATCGCCGCGGTTGTCGCCGAGACTCGCTACAGCGCCGCCGACGCCGTCGAGCTCGTACACCTCGACATCGAGCCGCAGACCGCGGTAGTCACGTTCGAAGACGCTCTGGCCGAGAATGCGCCGCTCGTCGACGAGGCTGTGCCGGAGAACGTGTTCTACCTCGGGCATCGCAGCTACGGCGACGTGGAAGAGGCCTTCGAGCGCGCCGACACGGTCGTCGAAGGCGAGGTCACGCACCCTCGCGTCTCCCCCGCTCCGATCGAGTGTCGCGGCGTGGTCGCGATGCCCGACGGCAAAGGGGGCGTCGCCGTGTGGACGTCGACGCAGGTGCCGCACCTCGTCGGGGAGGCGATCGCCGAATGTCTTCGCATCGACCTCGCGAAGGTGCGGGTCGTGGCCGCGGACGTGGGCGGGGCTTTCGGGGTCAAGGCGCAGGTCTACCCCGAGGAGATCCTCCTCGCGTGGGTCGCCATCCACCTCAACGCCTCGGTCAAATGGATCGAGACCCGATCCGAGCACATGCAGGCGGCGAGCCACGCGCGCGACCAGAACGTCAAGTTCAGCGCCGCCGTGCGCAAGGACGGGCGCGTCCTCGGCCTGCGCGCGGCGATCTTCTCGAGCATCGGGGCGTACGGGATCAGGCCGTTTGGTCCGCTGCTCGACCCTCTGGGTACCGCCGGGCTCATGACCGGCCCGTACGACATTCGCAACTACGAGTACGACACGTACGCGCTCGTGACCAACAAGTGCCCCGAAGGCCCATATCGCGGGGTCGGGATGGTCACCGCGGTGCTCGCCCACGAGCGGCTGATGGACCTGGTGGCGGAGCGGCTCGGCCTGGACCCGGTCGAGGTGCGTCGCGTCAATTTCGTGACGCGGGCGCAGATGCCGTACACGTCGGTAACAGGCCATCCGTACGAGTCGGGCGATTACGCGGCCGCGCTCGACGCGGCGCTGCGCGCGTTCGACTACGCGGGCGCCCGCGCGGAACAGGCCAAGGCGCGCGGCGAGAGCCGCCTGCTCGGGATCGGCATCAGCTGTTACGTCGAGTACACCGGCGCGGGCTCATCGACGTTCCAGCGACGCGGCATGGCGGACATCCCCGGCATCGACGCGGCGCGCGTCTGGCTGGCCGAGGACGGCCGCGTTCACGTGCAGACGACGTGCCCGGCGATCGGGCAGGGTTCGGAGACGACGCTCGCGCAGGTGGCCGCGGCGGGACTCGGCGTCGCGGCGGAGAGCGTGGTCGTCGAGCGGACGGATACCGCCGCGGTCGGACGTGGAACCGGTTCGTTCATGAGCCGCGGCTCCGTGACCGGCGCGACGAGCGCTTACCGCGCGGCCGGCCTGCTGCGCGAGGCGATCCTGGACGCCGCGTCATACCGGCTCGACCAACCCGTCGAGCGCCTGTCGATCGACGGCTCGGCCATCCTCGTCGAAGGCGAGGCCACGGTCCTCACGCTGGCGCAGCTTGCCCAGGGCGACAATGGGGACCACGAGCTCGACGTCTCGGTGACCTATGACGCCGGGCAGGCGTCGCATCCATATGCGACTCATGCATGCATGGTCGAGGTGGACCGCGACACCGGGGCGGTACACATCCTGCGCTACGTGGTGGCGGAGGACTGCGGCGTCCTGATCAACCCGACGATCGTCGAAGGCCAGGTCGTGGGCGGGATCGCGCAGGCCGTCGGGGCGGCGCTCCTGGAGGAGGTCGCGTACGGGCCGGACGGCGAGCTACGGAGCGGAACCTTCCTCGACTACCTGATCCCGAGCATCGGAGAGGCGCCGCTCGTCTCGGTGGAGCATCTCGTCACGCCCTCGACGGTCCACGAGCTGGGCACCAAGGGGGTCGGCGAGGGCGGCACGATCGGCGGGACGGCTGCGGTCGCGAACGCGGTCGCCGACGCGCTGTCGCTCTCCGACCTGACCCTTCCGTTGACGCCGGACCGCCTGGTCGAGCTGATGAAGTGATCGAGCCGACGCCCTATCGCCCGATTACGTACCTCGAGTGGAACGCGGGGCGCCTCGGACCCCGTGTCGCCGTGTGGGAAGGCGGCCGTGAGATCTCGTTCGAGGAACTACTCTTCCGCGTCCGTGGCATCCAGGCGAAACTCGCCGCCCGCGGTGTGCGTGAAGGCGACGTGGTCGGCGTGAGGCTGCCGAACATCTGGCAGTACGTCGCGCTCGAGCTTGCGATTCCTGACCTCGGCGCGGTCATCCTGCCGCTGCCTCTCGGACTTGGTGAGCACGAGATGCACTGGGTGATCGAGAAGACCCAGCCGCGGCTGGTCGTGACGGACGCCGACCTCGATTGGTTGTCGAGCGAGCAGACGAAGACTTTGCTTCCCCGCCGAGTTCCCCACCAGGATCCCGCGGGAATCGTGGAGGTCGCGCTGACATCCGGCACGACCGGGATGCCTAAGCTCGCCTCCCTGTCGGCCCGGCTCAAGCAGGTCACCTTCGAGAGCTTCACCGAGCGGCTGCAGATCACAGAGGAGGACCGCGTCCTGCCGATGACGCCGCTCACCCAGGGCATCGGCGGCATGTGCCTCTTCTGCCTGCGCCGCGGCGCCGCGCTGGTCATGCTGCGCGAGCCGCACTGGACCGCCGAGCACTGCCTCGCCGTCACTGCTGAATCGCGCGCCACGATGATGGTCGGCGTGCCGACCAACGTGATCCGCATGCTGAACCACCCCCTCCCACCGCTGAAGGCTCTGCGTGCGGTCGCGGTCGCCGGCGCCCCCCTTCCCCCTGAGATCGCCGAACGGTGGGAAACCACGACCGGCGTCCCGATCTCGAGCTTCTACGGCTCGATGGACGCCGGCCAGCTGGCGGTGGCGAGCCCGTCCGACCCGCAAGGCCTTCGCTGGACCACCGTTGGACGACCACACGACCGCGCCGAGTGGCAGATCGTAGAGGGAGAGATATGCATGCGCGGCGACCTGGTCCAGGGCCGCTACTGGGGCGAGATCTCTGGGCCGTACTCGAGCGACGGCTGGGCGCACATGGGTGACCTGGGGTTCGTGGACGAATCCGGCTACCTTCACGTGGTCGGCCGGGTCAAGGACATCATCATCAGGGGCGGCACGAACATCAATCCGTACGAGGTCGAATCGGTGCTCCGCGGTCATCCGCGGATCGTGGACGCATGCGTGGTGGCGCGTCCCGACGCCGAGTTGGGCGAACTGCCGGTGGCGTTCCTCGTGACGAAGGATGGCTTCGAGCCCAGCCGACAAGAGCTCGATACGTTCTTAGAAGAGCTGGGGTTGGCGCGCTACAAGTGGCCGGCGGAGGTGCGTCGCCTGGACGAGCTTCCTCTGTCGGGCCCTGGCAAAGTCAACCGCAAGGCGCTGCGTGAAGATGCTCGCGCGATGTGACGACATCGACGTCGCGTGGTTCGAAGCCGGGCGCGGCAAACCGCTGCTGCTCATCCACGGCCTGGCGGACGATCACCGCGCGTGGCGCCGCACGGTGCCCGACCTGATGCTTCGGCATCGGGTGCTGATGTACGACCTGAGAGGGCACGGTCAAACCGCACTGGGCAATCCCTTCGGATCGCTGCGGCAGCTGGGCGCGGACCTCATCGCGCTGATGGACGCGGCCGAAATCGAACACGCTTCCATCGCGGGCTTTTCGCTTGGCGGGACGATCGCCATGCGGGTGGCGATCGACCACCCGGAACGGCTCCGGGGGCTCGTTCTCGTGGCCACGTCGAGCCGCGTCGGCAAGGCGGCAGCCGATTGGTACCGTCAGCGCGTCGAGATGGTCGAGCGCGGCGATCCTCAGCTGCGCGCCACCATCGACAGCGACGCGGCGGCCGTCTACGCGCAATCGCCTGAGGAGCTGGAGGAGGGCCTGCTGATCAGGCGCGAATCCACCATCGATCCCCGCGGCTACGCCAGCGCCTGCGCCGCCATGGCGTCGCTGAACGGGAGCCCGCTCGACCCGGAGCTCGGCAAGATCTCGGCGCCCACGCTGATCATCGCCTCAGAGCTCGACCAGCACTGTCCTCCGAAGGCGGCCGAGATCATCGCCGCCGGGATCCCGGCGAGCAAGCTCGAGGTCCTCCCGAAGGCCGGCCATCCCATACCGGTCGAGAGGCCGCGCGAGCTGGCGGCATCGATCAACGCTTTCCTGGGAGGCCTCTGAGTGCTCGGGATCGATTGGGGGCAGCGCGACGTCCTGACGCTCACGATCGACCGGCCGGAGCGGCGCAACGCCGTCGATCCGGAGCTCCTGACCGCCCTTGCTCAGGCGCTGGGCGCAGAGGGCGCGCACGCATCGGTGGTCATCCTGCGGGGCGCGGGCACGGAAGCGTTCTCGTCCGGGTACGACATCTCGCGGCTGACCGGTTCCGTCGAGGACCTCGACGCCGACGGGTTCATCGGCGCGGCCGCCGACGCGCTGCGCTCCTGCCCAGCGCCGGTCATCGCTCAGATCCACGGCCACTGCCACGGCGCGGCTGTCGAGCTAGCCCTCAGCTGTGATCTGCGAATCGCCGCCGACGACCTCCGGATGTCGGTCCCCGCGGTCGGGCTGGGTGTGGTCTACCGCTACCAGCTCGTGGCCCGCCTGGTGCAGATCTGCGGTCTCACCCGCGCCTCCGACCTGCTGCTGGCGATGCCGGAGCTCGACGCGGCGCGCGCGTACGCGTGGGGCCTGATCACGGAGGTGCTGCCCGGTTCCCAGGTCGACGCGCGCGTCCAGGAGCTCGCCGAAAAGCTCGCGTCGTCACCGCAGGCCGCGGTGCGAGGCACCAAGGCAAGCCTGAACATGGTGGCCGCGCGCGCGATCGTGCCCGAGGACGTCCAGAAGGCCCAGCACGTGCGAGCTCAGGCGGCGGCCAGCCCGGAGCGCCACGAGGCCGTGAAACGCCGCAAGGAATCGATGGCGCGCCGTTCCCAAACCGAGAAACCATGACGTCGTTCGACGTCAGCGTGGGCATAAGCCCGCGCCAGTCCTTCGACAGCTGGGCGGCGTTTGTCACCGGGCTCGAGGCCGAAGGTGTGCGCCGCGTCTGGGTCATCGATTCGCAATTGGCGATGAAGGACGTGTACGCGGGACTGGTGGTCGCCGCGCTCAACACCACGCGCATCGGCCTCGGTACAGGCGTGACCAACGCGGTGACGCGCCACCCCACGGTCACGGCCAACGCGATCGCCGCGGTGGCCGAGATCTCGCACGGGCGGGCGATCCTGGGCCTCGGCGCGGGTGACTCAGCGCTCTACGGCATCGGGCTTAAGCCGCAGAAGGTGGCCGAGATGGAGGAGGCGATCGGCTTCTTTCGCTCGACTGTCGACAAGAGCATCCCGATCCACCTCGCAGTCAGCCAGCAGCGGATGTGCGAGCTGGCGGGCCGACTGGCCGACGGCGCGATCGTCATGGGCCCGGCTCAGGCCGACCTGGTGAAGCAGCAGGTGGAGTGGATCGAGGTCGGGCTACGGTCAGCGGGACGCGACCGAGGCGAGGTCGAGATCGCCGTCATGGCGACCGTGGCCCCCGAGCCAGAGGACGTCCGCTCGTGGGCCTCGACGCAAGCGCGACTGTTGTCGCACTACAAGGAGCTTCCGGAGAGCCTGGTGCCGTTCCGCGACGAGATCGCGCGCAGCGCGGAGACCTATGACTACGCGGAGCACCTGTCCACCCACGCCTCGCACGGCGCGGCCGTGTCGGACGACCTGGTGCGGACGCTTGCGATCGTGGGCACGCCGGGCGAGTGCGCTTCGCGGCTTCGAACGCTCCAGGCGACCGGGATCGAAGCGCTGATCTTTCCGCTGGCGGGCCGGGCCCGGCTCGAAAAGTGGCGGAGGATCCGCGACGAGATCCTCGCTCAGATCATCGTGTAGCCGCCGCTGACCGACAGCGTCTGGCCAGTGATGTACGACGCGCGATCGGAAGCCAGCAGCAGCACCGCCGGCACGACGTCCTCCGGCGTGCCTAGGCGGCGCAGTGGATAGGCCTTCGCCGCCTTCTCGCGCACCTCGGGGGTGAACATCTTCATCTGCTCCGACGACCACATCGAGTCGCGGCCTGAGGTCTCGGGCGAGCCGGGCACCAGCCCGGGGCACACGACGTTGAGGGTGATGCCGTGCTTGCCCACCTCGCGCGCGATGGCCTTGGACATGGCGATGACGCTTGCCTTGGTGCCGCTGTAGACGGCTTCGCGCCACTCCCCCATGCGGCCGGCGTCGGAGCCGATCGACACGATCCGGCCGTAGCGCTGAGCGATCATCGGGTCGAGCACCGCCCGGACCGTGTTGATGAATCCCCAGGTGTCGACGGCGATCTCGCGCTCCCATTCGCTGCGCGGCTTCTCCGTGAAGAGCCGATCGATGGTCCATCCCGCGCAGTTGACCAGGACGTGGACTCCGCCCATCGATTTCACCGCGAAGTCGACGGCCGACGAGACCGAGTCCATGTCAGTGACGTCCGTCTTGCGCGCGACAATGGCGCCCTTCGGCGCCTCGGCCTCGACCTTCCTCGCCTGGTCGAGGTCGACGTCGGCGATCAGGACGCGCGCACCTTCGGAAGCAAAGCCAAGGGAGATTGCGCGCCCGAGGTTCGACGCGCCGCCGGTGACTATCGCTACGCGATCTTTGAGGCCGAGGTCCACCGATCAGGAGCTCGGCTGGGGCAGAGCGAGAGCCGACGCGCCGAATTTCTCCTCCAGGAAGCGCCCGTTGGCGAGCAGCGCGTCCGAGTCCTTCTTGTGCACGTCGTCCGCCACCTCGTCCATCTTGCTCGAGAGCAACGTGAGCTGGTCGTCCAGGACCTGGTCGGCCGTCTTGCCGTTGGGCATCTTGTGCAGCGCCGCGTAGGCGCGCGGCAGGCTGAGGTAAGCCTGCAGCGCCGAGGGCAGGTAGTCTGTCGCTGTGCGTCCGACCACGAACAGGTCGGGCGAGCCGGGGGGAAAGTCCGCGTAATGCGGAAGGATGCCCATGATCGTGTCAGCGATTTCCTGCAGCTTCGCCTGCAGCGGCGGCGTCAGCTTGCGGTTCGCGATGCTCAGCTGACGCTGCAGGCTTCCCCGGATGCTCTGCGGGTCGAAGGAAGTGCCGCCCAGGGCGACCTTCGGCGGCCCTGGCGCCAGCAGGGCGCCGAGGCCGTACATGGCAATGACGACGAAGGGCCAGAAGAAGCTGGTGACCACTCCCGTGAAGAAGAGCCCCAGGCCCAGGAGAGCGAGAGCGGAGCCGACGATGTTCTTGCCGCTGTAGAGGTAGCGAAGCACCGGGTTTGGGTCGATGCGCCCGGGATCACTGATAGCCACGGATCACCTTGAACACCGAGGCGAGCGACACGTTGCGGCTGTCGAACGCCTGGCCGCCGGTTAGGGTGGCGAGGCCTATGCCGAGGATCCGGGTCACCTGTCCACCATCTCGCAGGGGGAATGATGCCGGAACGGGGTTAAAACCCGGTAGGACATGGCACCCAGAGACACCAGCAGACCACTCATGTGCCTGCCTCCAAAGGGATGGAGCCCTGCCCTTCCTTTCAGGTTCGCCCGGACGCGGGCGACTAGAACTGACTTACCCCGTTTCCGGGCCAACCACGCAGGAATTCGCACCCAAGGGCTTCAGGGCAGCCCCCTGTCAGCCGGCGGTTGCCCAGTAGAAGTGCCCCACCAGGGCTCCAGCCAGGAGTGTCAGCGCCAGCGCGAACAGCGGATACCGGCGGGCCCACTGCGTGACCCACTCGCCCACCGACGGCCGTTCGTCAAACGTTAGAAAGAGATCCGCCACCGCGAGCAGCAGCAGCGTGGAGAGGCCGACACCCGCCACAAGCACGAGGGCGTCACTCGGACCGGGATGCGGCATTCTGCCTCCTCGCGGGCAACCAGAACCAGCGCCCGACCAAGAAAAGAATCGCGGCGGCAGCGAGCATCGACTGATTGCCGGCTGCGTCGTATGCGCAGCGCACGTAATAGGTGATCGGCCAAACACCTCTCTGCAGGGTCACAGCCTCGATCGTTAGGAGACCGGCGACCTCGAGTAGGAACAGCAAGAGCAGAGCCTGGACGATCAACGCCTCGTTCCGGCGGTGGTACAGATCCTTCCTTTCCTTGTCAGGGTCCTTGTCGAACACGGCGACAGCGGTCGCATCTTCGGTCCCGGCGTCAGCCCCGACCTTCTTCGCTTTTGCCCGGGCTTGGCCTTCCGGCACGTAGAGCATCTTTGGATCTATGGGCTGCAGCCGTGCCGTCATGTGACCGAGCACGAAGGCGACGACGCACATGAGGACCACGACCAGCTGGGGAGGTGTCGAGACTCGTTGCGGCGGATCTGGGCACGGGATGCCGGTCTGGGTGCTCGTGAACGCCAGGGCGGAGATGAGACCCCACACGAGAATTCCGATCGCGACAAGGAGCAGGAGCATCGAGACGTACCGCGTCGCCACAACCAGGGGCGGCGGAGGATTCCAGTTTCTCGCGTCCTGGATGCGCCGCTCGACATATGCAATCGTCGCCCTTCGCTGCGCTCGGCGAGGCGCTTCGACAGCCATCAGTGCCAGAAGTAATGCGCGGCGACAATGCCGATCGCCAGAAAGATGGGAGCCAACCACTGCGTCACCGGCTCGACCACGGCGGGCATGTCCAGGCTTTCGGGCAGACAGAGGTACGGAGCCTTCTGGCGCGACGCCAGACCGACGAGCAGATCCCAGGCGGCGATCAAAACGAGGAAGCCGACGATGACGAGCGGCGGCACGAAGAACGACGCCTCGGCCTTCAGGTCGGCGGCACCGACGGCGAAAATGGCGATCGCCGTGCTCACCACCATCAGGACGATTCCCAACCTGCCGACAGGGATCTGGCGAAGCCAGTACAGGTTCGGATGGCGGACCCGGGTCTCCATGTCGCGATCGGCCACTCCACCGATCGCCATCAAGAGCTGAAGCTGCTGGACTGACCCGAGGGGCGCCGGGTTCTGCCACCCCGCCTCAGCGACCGCCGCCGACACCTCAATGTTCCACAGCGGATCCTCGGCCTTGGACCAAGCGCTCTTGATCGACGCGCCGATCGAGCCAGTGGTCACTCCTAGGGCGCTTAGAAGCCCGACGACCGCGGCCAGCACCCCGGTGGGGTTGTTGTTGCTTCTGGACGCGAAGTAAAGGGCGAACAAAGCAACGACCACGGCAAGAAAGAGAACCAGCCCGATGGTCGTACCGAGGAACTGCAGCGCGAGCCCGGAGACCCGCCGGACCACCGCAGCCATGGCCTTGAAGTAGTAATCCGCACCCGCGATGTTCTTGGGAACCTTTTCGCCGGAGAGGAGCCCGCGCCACATGTCTCCCTGCCGCCTCAGCGCGTGTGTTATCTGGCTGCGATCTTCTGCCTCGTTCCAGTTGACGTCCTGGCGGTCGCCGATGGTCGGCCGCACCATCCAGAAACCCCAGCCGCCGAGGGTAGTCGACACCGCGTCAGCGGCGTGGTCGGGAAAGACGTCCCGAAGGTCGAGCAGCCACGCCTGGATGGTGAAGACGCGCTCATCGCCGAACATCTCCGCCATCGCGGTATGCAGCACCACGCCCTGTGCCTCGTTTCGCTGTCGAACCTTCTCAGCGGCCGCAACACCCTTGTCCTCAACGGCCGCAATACCCTTGGGAGAGGCTGCAACACCCTTGGCAGAGGCCAACGACGGGGGAAGGATGACCGTCTCGGCGAGGGCCCGTCCCAGGCCGTAGCTCTTCCCAAACCGGAAGTTAACCACCGTCAGGGCCTCGAGGATCTGCTCGTGGACACCGTGGACGATCTGCCTGAATTCCTTTCCGTGGAGGTGAAGAGCGGCGTCGATCTTACTCTCGAGATCCTTGAGCTCCGGCTTGTCGACCCCCTTCCACAAGTCGGGAAGGTCGTGCTTCACCTGCCTCACGAGCATCTCGCGGTGGGCCGTGGTCGGCAGTCCACTCAGCCCCGGAAGGGATTGCCGCAGATCCTCGAGCGTTGCGTTTCTCAGCTGCGCAAGGGAGGCTTTCGGATCTGGCTTTGCGAGAGCTTTGGTCGCCGGGGCGGGGAGCGTTGCGCCCGGGGCCGGGGCAGGGGTCTCGGCGGCCGGCAGTGCGTTTTCTTCCTCCGGCGCCGGCGGCTTGTCGTCCTCGGGCGTCGGCGCCCCGCCTTTGATCTGGCGGCCCGCGGCCGCGACCTCGACCTTGTCGAAGTTGTAGAGCTCGGCCATGTGCCAGCCAAGGGCGAAGGCCTGCTGGACCTGCGCCTGCAGCTTTTGCTGGGCCAGGTCGGCGGCAGTCGGCTGAGTGCTCTGCTGAGCAACCTGCGGGTCGTTCTGCTGCGCCAAGACCCCTCCCACCTTGCCCCTGCACCTTGGTCCTCTCCCCTGAGGGGGAGAGGGAAGGCGGCAGGGCCGCTTAAGACACGCGCAGTAGAGCTAAGAACCGATCGCTTGTCAAGTGGAGAAATCTGTGCAGACTTAACCCGGGGCCAGGCCCAGGTAGGCCTGCTGGATCGTCGGGTCCGCCAGCAGCAGCGCCGACGGGCCTGCCCTCGTGATCCGGCCTGTCTCCAGCACGTAGGCCTGCGTCGAGACGGTCAGGGCCGTGTCGATGTCCTGCTCGACCAGCAGAACCGCCGTGCCGGATCCGGAAATGTCAGGCAGCCGGGCGACGATCTCGTCCACCGTCTTCGGCGAGAGGCCGAGGGAGAGCTCGTCGATCAGCATCAGCTGCGGGGCGCCCATCAGGCCGCGCGCGATCGCGCACATCTGCTGCTCGCCTCCGGAGAGTGTCGAGGCGACCTGGTTCAGCCGGTTGCCGAGGATCGGGAACAGCTCCACCACGCGCGAGATGTCGGCGTTCTTGTTCCGCCATCCGCCCAGGAGCAGGTTCTCGCGCACGGTGAGCCCGGAGAAAAGGCGGCGTCCCTCCGGCACGTGCGCGACGCCCAGGTCGACGATGCTCTCGATCGGCGCCCCGGCGATCTCGCGGCCCCCAAACGTGATCGAGCCCGACCTCGTTGGGATCATCCCCGAGATCGCCCGCAGCAGCGTTGTCTTGCCCGCGCCGTTGGCGCCGACCAGCGCCACGATCTGCTCCGCCTCGACCGCGAGGTTCACGTCCCAGAGGATCTGCACGCGGCCGTAACCGGCGTCGAGGTTGCGGACCTCGAGAAGGCTCACGACGTCGGGGCTCTCTTGTAGCGGTGGCCGAGATACGCCTCGATCACCCGCTCGTCCGACAGGATCTGGGCGGGCGGTCCCATGGCCAGCGTCGATCCATGGTGCAGGACGAGGATCAGGTCGCTGATCGAGACGATCGCCTTCATCACGTGCTCGACCGCGACGATGGTGATTCCGCTGTCGCGCAGCCGATGGATGAGCTCCACGGCGGTCGCGATCTCGGCCGACCGCAGCCCGGCCATCACCTCGTCGAGGAACAGCAGCTTCGGCCGGCTGGCCAGTGCCTTGGCCAGCTCGAGCCGGCGAGCATCGGCGACGCTCAGCTGGCTCGGCGCGTCGTGCGCGTGCTTTTCGATCCCGACCAGCGCGAGCAGCTCATCCGCCGTGGCCAGGGCATCGCGGACGGTCCGGTCGTGGTAGTTGCCGTGCATGGCCCCGATGGCCACGTTCTCGCGCACGGTCACGCCGCGAAAAGGTTTGACGATCTGGAACGTGCGGGCCACTTGGTCGTGGGCGATCACCCAGGGGTGCTGCCCGGTCACGTCCTGGCCTCCGATGAGAACCTGGCCGCTGGTCGGGCGGAGGTGGCCGGTGATGACGTTGATCAGGGTCGTCTTGCCGGCGCCGTTCTGGCCGATGACGCCGACGATCTGGCCCTCCGACACCGAGAAGCTGACGTCGCGCAGGGCCCACAGCCCGCCGAACCGCCGCGACAGGTTGCGCACCTCGAGGATGGGGTTTGTCGCCGTCTGCGGCTGAGCGATCACAGCCGGTAGCGCCTGACGTTCTCGAGGAGCGAGAAGCGGCGCGTGGTCAACACGTCGCGGAAGAAGTTGACGACTCCCTGCGGAAAGAAGATGACGACCACCACGATGATGGCGCCGAAGATCAATTGGTTGTAGATGCCGAGGTTGACGCGCAGGAACTGCGAGAGAAGCTCGAGCCCGACCGCGCCGGCCAGCGGTCCGACGATCGAACCGCTTCCGCCGATCACCACCATGATCACCATCAGGACCGTGAAGCTCGGATCGAAGACGTCTGTCGGATAGAACTCGATCTGCTGAAAGGCATAGAACGCGCCGGCGCACGCGACGATCGCGCCTGAGACTCCAAACGCGATGACCTTCACGATCGTGGTGTTGATGCCGACGGAGGAGGCGGCCGCCTCATCCTCGTGCACCGCGACCATCGCGTACCCGAAGCGACTGCGCGCGAGCACGGCGGAGATCGCGATCGACGCCGCTGCGAGGATGAGGAACGCAACGTAGAAACCCGGCTTGCCGAAATAGGCGGTGGGCGCCTGGTCGCCGAAGGTCGGGATCGTGATCCCAAGACCGCCGCCCGTGATGGGCGTCATGTTGTTGATCACCTCGCGGGCGCCTTCCGCGGCGCCCAGCGTGGCGATGGCGAAGTAATGGCCGCGGAGGCGCAGCAGCGGCACGCCGATCAACACCGCGAACAGCACGCCGCCGAATATCGCCGCCGGCATCGCGACCCAGAACGAGACGTGGTAGTTGTTCATCAGCACCGCCGTCACGTACGCGCCGAGGCCGAAGAACACGACCTGGCCGAAGCTCGCGTAGCCGGTGTAGCCGCCGATGATGTTCCAGGCCTGCGCGAGGGCCACGAACATGAACACGGCGGAGAGCAAGCGCATCGTCCCCGGCTCGATGAGCTGCTGGAGGCCGAGCAGAAGCGCAACCACCGCAAGTCCGGCGAGCGCCGGCCACGAGTTGGCGAGGGTCCGCGAACGCGCCCAATCGACGACGATCTCTCGCCCTGTGCGCTTGCGCCCCTGAAGGATCGCCGCCAGGGCGCCGGCCGGCGAGCTGACGCTCACACCTCCACTCGCCCGCCGTACTGGGCCTTGCCGATGAGGCCGGAGGGCCTGATGATCAAGGTCACGATCAGCACCGCCATGGCGATGGCGTTGACCCACGTGCCTGTGAGCAGCAGGCCGCCAATCGACTCCGCGATTCCGAGCAGGAGGCCGCCGACCAGCGCCCCGTACATGTTGCCCAGGCCGCCGAGCACCGAGATCACGAATGCGTCGAGCGTGAGCTGGCCCGGCGTGGTGGTCGGGTTGAAGGAGCCGACCGTGGCGATCATCGTGCCGGCCACGCCCGCGAGCGCCGTCGCGATGCCGAACGTCACCGCATAGATATGACGCGCGCGAATGCCCATCAGCCGCGCCGCGCCGCGGTCCATGCCGGTGGCGCCGATCGCATGTCCGAGCCGGGTGCGGGTCATCAACGCGGCGAGTGCGAACGTGATGACGATGGCCAGGAAGAACGCTCCGAGGCGGCCGTATGGGACGTTCACCGTGCCGATGACGAAGCTCTGCGACGCGTAGCTCGTGTCGATGGTCCTGTCGTCGGCCGTGAACAGGAGCTGCAGGATGTTGAGGATGACGAGGCTGAGCCCGAAGGTCAAAAGCAGCGTGAGGAAGATCGGCGCGTTGACGACGAGGTTGATCAGGCCGCGCTGGACGACGTAGCCGAAGGCGAACATCGCGACGGCGACGATGGGAATCGCGAGGAACGGGTCAAGGCCGAAGTGCTGGTTCAGCAGCCAGGCAATGTAGGCGCCCATCACGGCGAACGCGCCGTGGCTGAGGTTGATCACGTTCATGATCCCCCACACCAGCGAAAAACCGACGGCGACCAGCGCCAACAGGCCGCCCTGTACGACGCCGTAGGCGGCGGCCTGCGCGAACTGGGTCATGCAGCGATGGCAGGCCAGATGGCGGGCGTTGAAGCCAGGTTGCTCGGGTAGATCGTCACGAAGGCCGACTTCTGGATCTGGATCGCGTACATCGGCTTGGTCGTGTTCATACCGGTGGAGTCGAACTGGATGTGGCCGTAGAACGTGTCGGCGCTGAGACCCGCGAGGGCTGTGCGCACCGCCGCGGGATCCGCCGATCCAGCCTTCTGGATCGCGAGGGCAAGAGCCTCGCATGCCGCTGCGGCATCAGCCGCCTGGTACGGGTACTGAGTGGCGGACCAGCCGAACGTGTTCGTGAAGTTGGTGAGGAACTGCTTCGCGCTGCCGAAGATGCTGTCGGAGGCGGAGATCTCGGGCACCCACTGGGTGCTGCCGATCACGCCCTCGGATTTCGTGCCGAGGGCGGAGATGAAGGCGGGCGTTGGCGGCGCCACGGTCGCGGCGAACCCGTACTTGGGCTTGACGCCGAGCTCCGATGCCTGCTTGATCGCGGCCACCGCCTCGTTGAGGTGGGCGGAGATGATGATCACGTCGGGGTTCGTGCCCTTGATCGCGATCAAAGCGCTCGACACGTCGGTGACGTTGGCCGCGACCTTGGTGGATGAGGTGTAGGCGGTCGCGGAGGGGACGACGGTCATCCCTTTGGCCTGGGCCTCTTTCACGCCGGTGTCCGCCGAGTGCTGGCTGAAGCCGTCGTTGGCCGCGATGATCGCGACCGTCTTGGGGGCGGGATTCAGCCCGGCGAGGGTGTCGATGATGGTCGTCACGTAAGTGCTGCTCGGCGACAGCACCGCAAAGGTGTTCTTGTAGCCGTGCGTGAAGATCGCGGTGTCGGCTCCGTTGCTGTCCACCAGGACCTGGCCGTTGCGCTCGGCCACGGGAGCGACCGCGGTCGTCGCGCCCGAGCCGTACGGGCTGAGGATCAGCTTGTAGCTCTTGTCGTTGTACTGGTCGACGATCTGCGCCGAGGTGGCGGAGACGCTCTGATCGTCCTGCGTCACAAGGGTCACCTGGTGCGACGAGCCGCCGTACTGGATGCCGCCCTTGGCGTTCAGGGTCTGGACGCAGAACTTGTAGCCCTGCAGGGTGTAAAGGCCCTCGGCCTGGCCGAACGCCCCGGTCTGGGAGACCGGCGCGGCGAAGGTGATGCCCGAGCCGCTGGTCGAGGTGTTGGAGCTCGTCCCGCAGGCGGCGGCTCCGAGAGCGAGGACGATGCCAACCGCGATGAGCGCACCAGGCCTACGGATCATGGTCAAACCCTCCCCCAAAAAGGACGCTTTAAGGCCTGATTATGGGGCTCCTGAATTACCGCGGTAAAGCGAGGCGCTCGTGGACGAGGCGCACGGCCATTGCCCCCTCCCCCACCGCGGTCGCGACCCGCTTGATCGAGCCGTGCCGGACGTCGCCGACCGCGAACACGCTGGGCTGGCTGGTCTCGAGGAGCAGGGCGGTCGGCGCGGCGTCGGCGCCGGTGAGGATGAAGCCGTCCTCGTCGCGCTTGATCGACCCGTCCAGCCAGTCGCTGTTCGGCTCGGCGCCGATGAACGAGAAGAGGCCGCTCGCTTTAAGGTCCGAACGGCCGTTGGGGCTCGCTATGGCGATGCCCTCGAGCCGGTTGGAGCCGATCATGTCCTGGACCCGCGTCTGGCGATGCAGCGTGATCGCCGGCTCCTTGGCGATCTCGTCGATCAGGTAGCGCGACATCGAGGCGTCGAGCGATGAGCCGCGGATGAGCAGGTGCACCTCCAGTCCCTTTCGTGCGAGGAACACGCAGGCCTGCCCCGCCGAGTTGCCCCCACCCACCACCACGACGCACTCGCTGCACGAACGCGCCTCCACCTCGGTCGCCGCGTAGAAGACGCCCGAGCCTTCGAACTCCTGGAGCCGGGGCACCTCAAGGCGCCGGTAGCGGGCGCCGGTGGCGAGCACGATCGCCCGCGCGTGCAGCTTCCGCCCGCCGACCAGCTCGAGCATGTGGAAGCCGCCCATCGACTGGAGCGATTGCACCTCCGAGCCCACAAGGATGGCGGCGGCGAACTTCTGGGCCTGAAGCGCGGCACGGGCGGCGAGCTCCTGGCCCGACAGGCCGGCCGGGAATCCGAGGTAGTTCTCGATTCGTGACGACGTGCCGGCCTGCCCGCCGACGGCGACCGATTCGACGACGATGGTAGACAGGCCCTCGCTTCCCGCGTACACGGCCGCGGCAAGCCCCGCGGGACCGGCGCCGACGACGACGAGGTCGCACGCGTCCTCTATATGTCCGGACGACGCCTTGACGCCGAACACCGACGCCACCTCGGCCAGCGATGGATTCTTGAGCACGGGCTGCCCGGCCACCAGGATGACGGGGATGTCGTCCGCCGTGAAACCGAAGTTCCTCAGCAGCTGCTCCGCCCCGGGGTTGGATTCGACGTCGAGCCAGGTGACGCTGACGCGGTTGCGGGCGAGAAAGTCGAGGACCTGGCGCGTCGCCGTGCTGTAGCGCGAGCCGATGACCTTGGGCCCCGTACCCAGGCGCATCAAGAGCGCGTGACGCAGGAGGAAGGCGCGCAGCACGATCTCACTGAGCGTCATCTCCGTGCCGATGACGTCGCGCAGGCGGTCGAGCGGGATCTTGAGGACGCGACTCGGGACGAGGGCGGTGACCGTCACGTAGGCGCCCTCGGCGCTGAGGATGTTCATCACACCGACAAACTGGCCGGCCCTGAATCCGGTGGAGACCGGGTCGCCACCCGTTCCGTAGTGCGCGACCGCCTGCAGCTCACCGTCCAGCACGACGACGAAATCGGTGTTGACCTCGCCCTCGCGGAAGATGACCTCTCCCGTTTTCACCTGCGACTCAGTGCCATACGGGCGGAGGCTCGCGATCTGCGCCTCGTCGAGGATCGGGAAGGCTCCGGCGAAGTCGGCGGCGTCGGCTTCGCGCGCGCCGACCTTCAAGAGGGCGACGGAGATCGTGTCGGGGGTGCGGGTCTCCTGGCTCATGTGACCTGCGACTGAATATAGGTCAGGGCCGGACGTCGAACTCCTTGGCGAGGTCGGCGGGCAGCGCGAGGGCCGGGTCGAGGTCCGGCACGAGACCGCCTTGCTGCAGGGATTTCACCACGAGGCTGGAGCAGATCTCATGGTTGCGGCGCACGACGCGAAGCGGCCATCCGAACAGAAGATGCAGCCCGGCGCTGGCCAAGTCCAGATAGCCGAATGGCTGGCCCACCTGCGCAAGGGCATATGCGACGGCTCGCTGCCGGGCCTCCGGACGAAACTGCTCGCCCAGGCGCACGAGGTGGTACTCGTCGTTGCGGTACTTGGCGATCGGGTTGCGCTTCACGCCATTGATTTCCGCCTCGACCAGCGACCCGTCGGCGTCGACCAGCAATGCGGAGTGGCTCCAGTGGGCGTAGGGCGCGTCGGGGCCCTTGAAACGCCGCCTCTCGGCCTGGCTGATCAGGATCGCCAGCGGGTGATGCCGGTGGGCCAGGATGAAGTCGCCGGGCACGAGGTTGCCGGCATCGCGACCCGGACCGTAGCGTTCAACTCCTGCCATCTTTCAACGAAGGTAACGCAGGAGGGGCTTGCCCCCTCCGGCGCTACACCCGACCTCCCCACACGGTGGGGAGGAGATTTGCCCTCAGAAGTAACCTGTGTCGCCGTACGCAGTTCCGGGAGAGCCGCTGCCGGTGCATGGAGTCGTGGACCAATCCACGACCTGACTTCGCCCGCCAAGGATCTGCACCGTCTGACCGGAGTCTTTTGGGGGGACGACCACGGCCACCATCCACAGCTCGCTCTGGGTCACGGTGCCATAAACGCCGCGCGCGGGGCCGATCAGAGTGGACTCTACCCCGCTGGCGTCGTAAGGGTGGCTTGGCTGCTCGACGCAGCGCCCCTGGCCTGGGACCATAGTGAATGTGGCCTTGAATTCGGTCAATTCGAGCATGCTCCCGTCGGCGAGCCGGTAGGCGTACGCCGGATACTCGAGCGCTGGGGAGTACTGCGCAGCAAGCGTCCAGTTAAAAGCTCCCTTGTACTGCTGCTGCGTGTCGCTCTGTGACTTGATGATGCCCTCGAGAGAAGGGTCGTTCGCGAAGCGAGGATCGCGCGGATGGCCAGCCAACCCGGCGCCTATGTCGGCCGCCATGGCTTGGCCCAGCTCGTCGATGCCGACGAGGTAGTGGTTGCTTTCCGAGGCCGGCACGGGCAGGAGGTAGCCATCCCCGCTGATGGCGAGCGCGGGCAACACGGCTCCCGCGTCCATGGGCGCCGTGGCCGCGGCATTCCAGGCGACGCCCGGCGACCTGCTGAAGAGCACCAGGACCTGGCCGGATGACGATTGCGTGCCCGCCCGATAAGTAACGGTGGCCATCGCCAGGAAATTGGCCGGCTGGCCTGGCGCAGACACGTAAAGCTGCTCACCCGGATTCACGGTGTACTCGCCGCTTGTGAACACCCATTTCATCGGAGCGCCGGGCGTGGCGACGATTTTCAGTCCCGCCTGGTCCATGAGCTGCTGGGCACCTGTCTCATCGCTCACCAGGTCCGAGGCGGTCTGCGGGTTCTGAGCGGAGTCGTGCGAATCGGCCCAGGACTTGAACGCCGAACCGGCCAAGGCCATCTCGGCCGGGCGCGGGCGCCATGAAACTACCACCCAGTACGGTTGGGGCGATTTGGCGTCCAGCGCTTGCACCGCGAAGTCCCACAGACCCTTCGCCGCCAGGGGAACGACGTCCGTAATCGGTGGCTTGTCCGAGGTAAATTGGCGGCTCGAGCCGGTGGGCGAGATGACCGAGAGCTCGAACTTCGTAGCCGGCCACGAGAGCGTGATCTCGAGGTCTGTGGTTCCGTCCGCCATGCCGGCTGTCTGCGCCCCAGTGGGCTGGCCGGCCGCCACGGAGCCGCCGTAGACCCCAAGCACCGCGCCCTGGGCCGCGTCGACCGCGAAGTTGAATGTCGCGAAGCCGTCGGTTCGGTCCGCGGCAGGTATCGGCGCGGGATCTGTCGGGGCGGACCCGGCGCGGACGGTGCTCGACTGTCCGCCTGTCACCGTCACGGTGCTGCCCTGCGCGGCCACGGTCACCGCGCCGCGCCAGCTGTTGACCCGCGTCACGGTCGGTCCGCTCGAGGAGTCGACGATGATCTCAAACTCCGTGCCGCGCACCTCGACCGTGGTGCTGTTCGGCGCGTCGATCTCGAAGCTCGATCCGCGCGACAGAGCCACGACTCTGCTCCAGACCTTGCCGTTCGACTGGAGCAGCTGGTAGTTCCAGACGCCATTGGACCCTTTGATGGACTTCACCTGCATCGTGGAGTCCGAGTCCAGCCGGGAGAGCGACCCGTCCGGATAACCGACCGCGGCCTTCGTGTCATGAGCCGTCTTCACCACGTCGCCCGACTGGAGCTGGTCTCCGCTGTGCCCCAGGCCAGCGGCCGCGCTGCCGGTCCGCTGGACATGGACCTGGCCCAGGAAGACCGTGAGATTCGCGCTCGCCACGACGAGCGCGATGAGCGACACCGCGACCAGCCCGACGTAGCCGATGAACAGAACCGCGATGGTGCCGACGCCGACGCGGCGCCAAGTCCGTTTCATGCCGGCGACTCCAACGGCTCTGGCGCCGGCGGGGTGACGTCAGTCGGTGGCGCTGCCGCCGGTTGGTCTTCGTGCGATTGCTCCTCTGACGGCGCGGGTTTTGGTGCGCGCCGGATGGCGCCGGCCAGGATGATCCCCAGGACCAGGCCCGCGATGGGTGGCGCCAGCCCGTCGATGTTCCGCGGATCGATCCACAACATCTGCTGCAGCAGGAGGCTGATCCCGGTCCCGCCGATCAAGCCGGAGAGCCCACCTCCGATGCGGCTTCCGATGCGGCCCTTGCCACGCGCCGCTTTCCAGATGCCCAGCAGGCCCAGCAGGCCGAGGATCGCGCCCGCGGCGCCGGCCGCGTTGCGGACCGGGCTCAGGTTGTCGACCGTGACGAGGAGCGATCCGGAACAGGTATTGGTCGTCGCCGACATCACGAGCACCCTCGCGTAGCGGCTGTAGTCGGAGACCTTGATGCCGCTCTGGCCATCGTTCTGCTCCTTGAAGCCGCCGACCTGGGGAAACGGGATGCCGAACCCGAACATGTAGACGGTGAGCTGGACCCATGTCTGGTCCGAGGGCGCGGTGCCGCGAATCGCAAGGACCTCGTCCTGGTCCAGGTGGAGGGCGGAGGCGTTGGTCAGGTCGATGCTTCCGGAGCGGGATCCGACGGCCTGCGCGTGGCAGCCGCCGGTCATGTCGGCTGACGCGAGCACAGCGCTCGACAGGCCCAGAAAAGCCGCACCACCAAGAGCCGTCATGAGCTTGACTGCGGGCCTGGCGCGAACCACGGTTACCCCTCCCCTAGGAGTCCGCCGGCTTGAGCCGAGCGCACCGTAGCACCCACCTGGGGTTGTGGCAAGGCCTGTCGTTCTGCGCTTGCCCCTCACCCTGACCCTCTCCCCTGAAAGGGGAGAGGGAAGAGCGTAGGGAGGGGAGTTAGCGCGTCGGGGTGTGCGGTGGGGGGAGGTCGTTCGGGGGGGTTGGCCAGGCCACCGGCAGGTCTGGTATGGGCGGCGCCCCGACCGGGGCCGTGGCGTAGGGCGCGTGGATCGGCGCCGGCGCCTGCATCTGCATCGGCATCGGAGCAGCTGCGGCCGGCGCCATCGCCTGGCGGCGTTGGCTGCGCCATGGGGCGAACATGCCGATCAGGAATCCGACCGCGATGGCGGTGAACCCGACCGCGATCACCAGGCGGTAGTCAGGCGCGGCGGCGCCGCCGATATTGGCCGCCAGCGCCACCTCGGGGCCAGTTGTCGCCGTGAGCGTCTGGGGCTTCGTCCACGAGAGCTTCCAGATCGCCGTCTGGCGGTCGAGGGTGAACAGCGCGCCGGGCGCCGAGGTGATCACGTGAGGCAGCTTCAGGGTGAAGGTGATGGTGAAGATCGACGCCACCTCGTCGTCCGTGATGACCTGCTGCGAGCCAGGTGACGGCGAGGGCAGTGGCGTCGGGGTCGTCTTGAACGTGTAGGTGTCGTTCGCGCCCGAGGTGGTGTGCGTCGCCGAGCTGAATATCCCTCCCGTGTTGGAGAGGTTGATGACCGGGCTCGTTCCGGATGTTGCGCTGGATGGGCTGAGCTTCGAGGGCTGGGTCAGGAACGCGAAGGCGTCCTTTTCCGTCTTGAACGGGACGGTGACCAGGGCGCCCGATTCGTCACCCTCGGTGACGAGGCTGATCTTGGCCCCCGGGTATTTGGACTGGAGCGATTTGTTCGAGGCTGCGATGTCCGTCGGGCTGAGGCCCTGGATCGCCGACCCGCTGCTGCTCTGCATGAGCGACTTGGGAAACAGGAACTTGAGGCCGACGTTGACCGTCCCGTCCGAATTGAACGTCGTGCTGGTGTCGTAGCCGCAGGCGGCGGCCGCGAACAGCAGAGCTGTGAGGACGATGGTTCTCGCCATGAGTTTCGGCACGGGGCACCATTAAGCCACGGCGAGCCCCGACCTGCGTCCACGTTAAGTAAATGACGCGCGTAGGCTGGGGCCATGGCTGTTTGCGCCCACCTGGACGAGATCCGCCAGGTCACGCCGTCCGCCGAAGGCTGCGAGGACTGCCTCCGTACCGGCGGCCGCTGGCTCCACCTCCGCCTGTGCATGACCTGCGGCCATGTCGGCTGCTGCGACAGCTCCCCCAACAAGCACGCGACCAAGCACTACCACGCCACCAAGCACCCGATCATCAGGTCGTTCGAGCCTGGGGAGGACTGGGCCTGGTGCTACGACGACGAGGTGATGCTCGACCCCACGGGCTGGGCCGTCAAGGGACCGATCGCCCACCCGGTCTGACGTCCGGCCGGTGCATCCAGTCGACCGTGACCTGAACTACAGTTGAACGCGCTTCCATGGCTATAACCAAGAAGGAAAAGAAGCACAAGAAGAAGGACGGCCAGTGGCCGCCTCAGAAGGCCGGCAAGAAGACCGTCCTCACGGCCAAGGAATACGACAAGGAGCTTCGCCGGCTGCAGGTCGAGCTTTTGCAGCTGGAGGAGTGGGTGCGGCATCGAGGCATTCGCGTGGTCGCGCTGTTCGAGGGACGCGACACGGCGGGGAAAGGCGGAGTGATCAAGCGAATGACAGCTCTGCTCAACCCGAGGTTCGTCCGGGTGGTCGCACTTCCCGCCCCGACCGAAAGAGAACGGACGCAGTGGTATTTCCAGCGCTACATATCCCATCTTCCATCCGCCGGCGAGATCGTTTTGTTCGACCGCAGCTGGTACAACCGCGCCGGAGTCGAACACGTCATGGGCTTCTGCACGGACGAGGAGTACGACGAGTTCATGCGGACCTGCCCCCAGTTCGAGCGGATGCTGGTTCGCTCCGGGATCGTGCTGGTCAAGTACTGGCTGTCCGTGAGCGACGAGGAACAGGAGCGGCGGTTCCTCGGGCGCATCAACAGCCCGAGCAAGCGGTGGAAGCTGAGCCCGATGGACCTGCAGGCGCGAGCCCGCTGGGTCGACTACTCCGAGGCCAAGGACCAGATGTTTTCGTACACAGACATCAAGGAATCGCCGTGGTATGTCGTGGAGACCGACAACAAGCGCTCGGCGCACCTCAACCTCATCAGTCATTTCCTCTCGCAGATCCCCTACGAAGAGGTGCCCCGCGAGGAGATCAAGCTTCCGGCGCGGCAGAAGCGAAGCTACAGCCGGCCACCCAAGAGCTCCCAGCGCATGGTGCCCATCAATTACGAGGTGAGTGAATGAAGGTCAGCGATCTGCCGCCAGGACGCCTGCTCTCTGTAAGTCCTCAGACCCGACTGGCCGACGTGGCACGCGAGATGCGCCTCGAAGACTCCGACTCGGCCGCCGTGATGGAGGGCGGAAGGCTGGTCGGGATCATCACCGAGCGCGACCTGGTGCGGGCGATCGCCGAAGGCGTCAACCCCACGCAGGCGAGCGCGGAGGTGATCATGACTCCGAACCCGGCGACCGTGAGCGGCGACGAGGACGTGAGCGTCGTGGCGCTGAAGATGATGCGTCTCGGCATTCGCCACCTGCCGGTCGTCGATGACGAGGGCAAGCCCGTCGGACTTGTCTCGGCGCGAAACCTGGTGGCGGTGCTGGACCGAGCCAGCTCTTAAGGCCGAATGATCGACGATCCGGTCCTCGTCGAGGACTGGCATCCGGTTGCGCGCGTGGCCGACCTCGCCGGCGGTGGGCCGATCGCGGTCCGCCTGCTCGGTGAGGACGTGGTCGTGTGGCGGTCTTCTGCTGAAGTGTTCGCCTGGCGCGACCTGTGTGTGCATCGAGGCACGCGACTGTCGCTCGGCAGGGTCGTCGATGGTGCTCGGCTCGAGTGTCCCTATCACGGCTGGACCTACGGCACGGACGGTCGGTGCGTGCTGATGCCGGCGCATCCGGACCAGGCTCCGCCGGCGAAGGCCTGCGTGACGACGTTCCACGCCCGGGAGGCTCAT
>DATNMQ010000010.1:0-18301 GCA_035602465.1 Candidatus Sulfotelmatobacter sp.
CCGAACCTGCGTCCGTCGGGATGGCGGCGGTGCGACGGAAAGAGGTAGCTCTCCTTCGTGCACATGCCGATGTCGTACACGGACTTGACGCCGGCTTCTTCGAGCTGGGAGCGGTTGGCTGCCGCCAGGTCGAGCAGGAACCGGCCGCCATCATCCGGCCGCACGAACTTGCGATCGAACTGGGATGCGACATCTTCGCCGACCTGGTAACAGCGTCCGCAGATGCCTGGTCCGACGCCCGCCCGGAGGTATTTGCATCCAAACTCCGCCCGCATGAAACGAACTGCCGCCGCGGCCACGCCCGCGCGAGTTCCGCGCCAGCCGGCGTGGACGAGGCCGGCGGCCCTCTTCTCCGGGTCCCACAGGACGATCGGAAAGCAGTCGGCGTAGGTGGCGAACAGCGTCACGCCGGGATGGTCGGTGACCAGCGCGTCCACGTCGTCGACCGACCCACCCGGAGCATCGACCCTGGCGACTTCGCTCCCGTGGACCGATCCGATGGTCGTGAGCTCGGCTCCGTCGAGCCCGAGCGCGCCGGTGAACGCGCGGCGCGCGGCCATGACAGGGGCGGGGTCCGGCGCGTGCTTGAGGCCGACCGACCCGACCGCCACCGTGGAAAAGCCATGGACCAGGCCGGGCTCGTCCGCAAGTTCAGGAACCATCAGTGCGGCCGGTGTCGTGCTCACGCTGGAAAGAGTACGAAGGGCGCAATCCGAGTACCTGATCGATGTTCCTTGGTTCGGATAGTCCGGACAAAGCAACCCGATCGTGGCCGCAGAGTTCGGATAGTCCGGACTATCCGAGGTCGGGACGGCCTCAGGAGCGCCGAGAGCTGAGGACCTGCTCGATCTCCCGCTTGACCTGCTGGAGGTCCATGAACTCCCGGTACACCGACGCAAACCGGATGTATGCGACCTCGTCCAGGTCGCGGAGCCGGTCCATGACCATCTCGCCGATCTCCTGGCTCGGGATCTCGACCCGCCCGGACCGCCGGAGCTCGGCTTCGATGTCGTCCACGATCGCCCGCAGGCGCTCGGGCGATATGTCGCGCTTCTCGGTCGCCTTCTTCAGCCCGTTGAAAAGCTTCTGGGGATCGAAATCCTCGCGCCGGCCGTCCTTCTTGGTGACGAAGAACGGCACCGTTTCGATGCGCTCGTAAGTCGTGAATCGCTGCCCGCACTGCAGGCATTCGCGCCTCCGGCGGATCGCCTCCCCGATCTCAGAATCGCGGGAGTCGACCACCTTCAGGTCGTGGTGACCGCAGTACGGGCAACGCAAAATGAGCTCCTCTTTTGTCTACATCCGATTACGCAGGAAGGCGGGGATGTTGATGTCCCCGAGCTCCTCCGCGCCGAACTCCGGCCGATCGATCGTACGACGGGTGATCTCCTGCCTCGCCTCCTGCCGCGCTTCGGACTGCGTCTTGCCGCCGAAACCGGTGGCGATCACGGTGATCTTGATCTCCCCGGCCATCGTGTCGTCGCGGACGACGCCGAAGATGATGTTGGCGCCGGGGTCGGCGGCCGACCGCACGATCTCCGCGGCCTTCTGGACCTCCTGGAGAGTGATGTCCTTGCCGGCCGTGATGTTGAACAGGATGCCCTTCGCGCCGTCGATCGAGGTCTCGAGCAGAGGGCTGGACACGGCCTGCTTGGCCGCGTCCTCGGCGCGCGAGTCACCGGCGCCGTGGCCGATGCCCATGAGCGCCTCGCCGGCGTTCTCCATGATCGCCTTGACGTCGGCGAAGTCGAGGTTGATCACGCCTGGCTGGGTCACCAGGTCGGAGATACCCTGCACGCCCTGGCGGAGCACGTCGTCCGCCATTCGGAAGGCCTCCTCCAGGGTCGTCTTGGAGCTGGCCACCTGGGCCAGGCGGTCGTTGGGGATGACGATCAGCGCGTCCACCTGGGCCCGCAGCGCCTTGATGCCTTCCTCGGCGGTGTCGTTGCGGATGCGGCCTTCGAACGCGAACGGCCGGGTCACCACGCCGATGGTCAGCGCGCCCGCTTCCTTGGCGAGCTCGGCCATGATGGCCGCCGAGCCGGTGCCGGTGCCACCGCCCATGCCGGCAGTGATGAACACCATGTCGGAGTCCTGCACTACCGCGGTCAGCTCGGTCCGGCTCTCGTCGGCCGAGTCGCGGCCGCGCGTCCAGTCGCCGCCCGCGCCCAGGCCGCGCGTGACCTTGCTGCCGATTTGGACCTTCACGTCGGCCTGGCAGCGCTCGAGCGCCTGCTTGTCGGTGTTCACGGCGATGAACTGGACCTTGAGGGCCTTCGAGATCATGCGGTTGACGGCGTTGCCGCCGCCTCCACCGCAGCCGACGACCTTGATCCTTGCTCGCCCTTCGTGCAACTCGCTTTCTTTCATATCGATCAGGTGGTCCTCCTTCGAATGTGCTCTGGACATGGCGAGCTCCAGTTCGCTTTTGGTGTGTTCTCTAGAAAAAATCGCGCAGCCACCTCACTGTTTTTTGATACGTGTTGCCGAACGTGACGGGCTGTCGCGCGTTGCCGAAAGACGCGTGTGAACGCGCCCCCCACTTCACCAGCCCGGCCGCGACAGCGAACGACGGGCCGTGCGCCTTGTCCGCGAGGCCGCCGAGCCCGATCGGCTGACCGATGCGGGCCGACGTGTTGAACACGTACTGAGCCGCATCCGTCGTGCCCATCAGCCTCGAGCCGCCTCCGGCGATCACCACGCCGGCCGGCAGCAGCTGGTCGAAGCCGCTCTTGCGAACCTCTTCGCGGGCCATCTGGAAGATCTCCACCATGCGAGGCCCGATGATCTCGGCGAGGAACCGGCGGGGCAGAGCCTGGATGCGGTCGCCGCCGACCTGCCTGACCTCGACCTTCTCGCCCTGGTCGATGACGTCCGGCAGCGCGTGCCCGTAGTTGAGCTTGAGGCTCTCGGCCTCGTCGAGGGTCGTGCGCAGGCCGATCGCGATGTCGCTCGTCACGTGGTTGCCGCCGACAGGCAGCACCGCGAGGTGGCGCGCGGTCCCTTCGTTGTAGACAACGACGTTGGTGGTGCCGGCCCCGATCTCGACCAGGCAAACACCGAGCTCTGTCTCCTGCGGGGTGAGAACGCCCTCGCCCCCGGCAAGGCCCGAGCAGACGACGTCCTCGACGTCGAAACCCGCGCCGTGGACGCACTTGATGACGTTTTGCACGGCGGTCTGGGCGCCGGTGACGATGTTGGTCTCGACCTCGAGCCGGTGACCAGTCATGCCGACCGCATCGCGAACGCCGTCCTGGCCGTCGACGGTGTACGCGCGCGGGATGACGTGTATGACCTGGCGATCGCTCGCCACGCTGACGGCGCGGCTGGCCTCGACGACGCGGCTGACGTCGTCCTCGCTGATCTCGTGGTCGGGGTGCGCGACGGCGACGACGCCGGTCGAGTTCTGACTCCAGGTGTGGGTGCCGCCGAGCGACACGACCACCGATTCGATGCGCTGGCCGGCCATGCGCTCGCAGGCGACGGTGGCAGCCTGGATCGCGGCGATGGTTTTCTCCAGGTTGACCACGACGCCTTTGCGCAGGCCGTCGGAGGGGCTTTCGCCCACCCCCAGGATGCCTATCGGAGCACCCGGATCGTCAGACTCTGCGATTACCACGGCGACCCGGGATGTGCCCAGGTCGAGACCGACGGTTTTCTTCCGCCGCGACAAAGCTGTGCTGGAGCGCCTCCTGGAACGTGGGGATGGACGACTGGCGGGTTGCCGGGATTATATCGGCTCCCGGCTGGTTGCGGGACTAGATTTTGTGGGTCGGCCCATGGCCGGGTCTAGGCGTTGTGGTGCAACCCAGAATGTTCGGGTGCTAGACGCACCAGGCGCCTGCCTTCGAGTTCGCATCGAAGTCGTAAGCCGCGGCACCCTGCTTCCAGACCTCAAACTTCGACCCCGAGAGGCGGTAGCACATGAACTGCGAGGCGTCCGCAAATGCGTAAACCGCGGCGAGCTGCGGGAAAGGCACGATCCCCTGGGCCGTGGGCGTGATCACCTGCACCACCGGCACCGCTTGATAGATCAATGGGTCGGTCGAGTAGGCGCCGATCACGAACGTCACGCTTTGGTTCGAGCTCAGCGTGGGCTGGGGACAGGCCCGGCCAGACTGGTCGACCTGCGCCGGAGCGCTCATGATGTCCGCCCCTGACGGCCGATTCTCAAGCGCGACCTCCACGCCGTAGACCGAACAACCCGGCGGGGGACCTCCCACGGTTGGACCGCAGTACTGGGTGCTGTGGAGCACGGAGCAGAACTCCACCAAGCGATAGACGGTGGGGTTCGGAATCGGCGCACCCGTCAGATGGAGGCCCGCCTGGGGGATCTGGAGGGCGACCTTTCCCGTGTTTGTGATCTCCAGCGAGAACATGCAGGCCGTCGACATCCTGAACGTGGCCATCAAGCCAGGTGGGAAACCTGGGGTTGCAGCGGTCGCCACCCCAGGCTGGACCGCGAGAAGGGAAGGATCGAGCTGGCCATAGTCCATGCCCTTGCCGTTGCCACCCGCCGCCACCGCCATCCTGCTGAGCTCGAGGTCTGAGTAGGAGAACCTGGACTGCGTGAGGACGACATTGTCCCTGTGATCGAACCAATTCGGGCAGTGCGACTCACCGGTCCGACCGTAGATGGAGGCGAAGGCGACCTTCAAACTGACGTCCAGCGGCGGGCTTGGCGTCGGCGAGGGGATCGGCGAGGGCGTTATCTGGGCGCGCAGGTTCGGAGTCGGCGATGGCGTTACCGACGATTGTGGTTGTCCCAGGGTGCAGCTAACAAGCGCAAGCGCCGCGAGTGCTGCCAATCGGCGGGCGCCGATCATGAGGGCCGAAGCGTGCCGTTGTGCAGCTCGAACTCGCTCCACTGAAGCTGACTGGCGAAGACGACCTCGATGGTCTGGGGATCCTCGAAGACCCGCGTGTTGCTCTCGCCCAGGTATCGGTATGAGATCTGAAGCCTGAAGCTGATGTCGGCGGGGAGGGCTGACCAGGCCTTCACGGTGAGCACGTCGCTCTCGCCCGGCTTGAGCGTCACGTGGCCGAATGGGACCGGGCCGGTGTAAATCGCCTGGATCCTTTCGCCGGCCGTCTGGCCGGCATAGTTGGCCAGGAACGGATTCTGGTCGTATCCGACCACCGGTCCCCGTCGCCACGCGTTCACATGGCCGGGCGCCCTGGCCCGCATCACGACCAGCGCGACCGACTCGATGGTCAACTCGCCCAGATCGGAGCGAAGGTTCTGCACCCTGGCGACCACGCCGTAAGGGAGGTTCGACGGCGCGTTTGGCCCTGTCACCGGCTGAGCGAGCACGGCGCCAACCGTGCTCGCGCCCCCAGCCACAGGCATGTGGCCCAGCGAGTATGTCGCCGGGTCGCCAGGGATCAGGATCGTGTCGGTCTGAATATCAAAAACATCAGCGCCGATGTAGCCATCTTGCGGGCCCGGATAGCTCGCGAGCCCAGGCTCGCAGATCTTGGTCGGGCACCACGCCGGCCGGATTGCGAGGAGCGCCAGCACCCCGATCAGCGCCAGGCTGCTCGCGGTGGCGACCGAGAGCGATGTGAGGCCTACGAGCGGACGCTGCAGCCACGCCGCGACGGCTGAGCGCGATGCGCGCGCCGCACCTGGATCGCGCCACACGATCAGTCCAGCGGCCAGCGTCGCGAGGGCCGCGATCGCGATCACGGCGGCGGTCAGGGCGGGGTAGGTCTTCACAAAGGTGTCCACCGTCAAGGCGGACGGGACAAAGGATGTGGCCGTGTCTTTCACGACCGACCAAACAGCACCGACGACGGCGGTGACAACGACGCCTGTGCCACCCACCCAGATCTTGGCGAGCCTCCGGAGCCCGCGCGACCTCGGAAGCGCCACGGTTTCCGACGCCTCCGGCCGACCTGGCGGTCGCCGGGCGGCCGTCGCTCCGTGGCGAGCGCGCCGCTGTGATGTGGGCACGGTGGGCCCAAGCTACTCCTGTCAATCAGACTTGACAAGAACGCCCCGATCAGACTTGACAGCCCGCGATCGGGGCTAGCAACGCTTGGTCCTGCTGTCGAGGTAGCTGAAGCGCGGGTGCCGGCCCCGGCGGGCATCAAGTCGAAGCCAAGCCCGCGAGGGCATGCATCGGCGGGCAATTTCCCGCGTCTGGGCTACAGGTAGTGGCGGCGGATGGCGCCCAGGTTGTTGAAGATCCGGACTCCGAACGCGACGATCGCCGCGATCGACAGGTCGACGCCGAGCTTGTCGCCGAAGTAGGTGAGGCCGCCGGCCAGGGTCATGTTGGTCAGCAGGCCGCTGAAGAACACGCGCGGCTCGAAAGTCCCGGCGATGTATGCCTTGAACGCGCCGAAGATCGAGTCGAGCGCGGCGAGCAGGGCGACCGCGGTGTAGCGCGCGTAAGTGATCGGGATCGTGACCGGCGAGAGCAGGCCGAGAACGACCCCGAGGACCACGAACAGGATCGCGACGACGATTACTTGCATGGGTTCGGCGTCGCTGCGGGCGTCGCGCCCGAAGACGGCGATGGCGCGGCGGGCTCGCGCGACTTGTAGCCGACCGCGGGCTCGGCCGGGTTCATCACGTTGACGTACTCGAGGTCGGCCGAGCTGTAGTCCACGTTGCCGTTGCCCGCGATGGCCCGCAATGCGGTGAGCTTGTCGCGCAGGGCGGCGAATTCCTCCGGCGTCAGCACGCGGCCAAAGTAAACCTTCCAGCCCTTTTTGGCGACGAGCGTCAGGTCGCCGCACGAGTCGAAGATGAAGCTCGCCACGTCCTGTCCGACCAGCGTGGGCATCGCGCGCTGGATGTTGACCAGCGCGGTAAGGAGCTGCGCGTCGAGAGGCCTGTCACCGGCGCGTGGGTCGGCGCCCGCGGGTCCCTGGATCTGGACCAGGCCGCCGGCGTTGGCCGCCGGCCCGAGGACGACCGCCTGGTCCGAAAGCCAGAACAGCTTGGTCGAGACACCCGCATGAAAGGCGGCCACGGGTTGCCACTCGCTGACCTGGATCACCACCCTACCGGGTAGCTGCGGTTGAACGGTGGCGGTGCGAATCCAGACCTGCTGCAGGAGGCGTTCCTGGGCCGACTGGCCGTCGATCGTGACGATGGACGAGCTGTTGGACACCCCCGCGGCGTGCTCGACCTGGCTCGCCGACATGTGGTGCGCGCCGATCACGTCGACCGAGCGGACCGCGAGCACCGGGCCGGACCACACCCACAGGAGCACCGCGACCTCAAGCACTGCCGCCAATGCGGCAAGGCCCCGCCAGGCCCAGTGGACGTCCGGCTCGCGCAGGGCGCTCTCCGATCTCGTCCAGAGCTGGCCTCGCAGCGGCTCGGTACGCTCCAGCCCGTTGGGCCACGGCATTTTCGGGAGCACCGAGCTGCGCCGCCTGAATTTCACAAGGCCTCCGGCCCGACGCGCCGGCTGTGCCTGCCCACGGCATGGTCGACCAGGCGCTGGCACAGCTCGTCGAACGCGATGCCCGCGGCCCTCGCGGCGTCCGGCAGCAGGGACAGCTCGGTCAGACCGGGCACCGTGTTGATCTCGAGGAGCCATGGCACCCCGTCGGCGTCCACGATGATGTCGACCCGGCCCATGCCGGAGCAGCCCAGCTCCGTGAACGCTCTGGCTGCGGCATCCTGAGAGGCCGCTCGCGCCACCTCCGGGATGCGCGCCGGGATGATGTGGTGCGATTTGCCCGCGGTGTACTTCGCGTCGTAGTCATAGACCGGGTTCTCGCTGACGATCTCGAGCGTCGGCAGCACCTGCACGTCCGGAGTCGCCAGCACGCCGATGGTGATCTCCGTCCCGGTCGCGAACCGCTGGACCAGCACGCGGCGGTCATAGCGGCCGGCCAGGACGAGCCCGCTCGCCACGGCATCGGCGTCCTTCGCGATGGTGAGGCCGATGGTCGATCCTTCGCGCACCGGTTTCACCACGAGTGGCAGGCCGAGCCGCGCGACGACGCGCTCGACGACGTCTGCGGCGACGCCCTCCTTGATCTCGAGCTCCTCGAACTCCGGGACGTGCAGGCCGGCGCCGGCCATGACCTTGCCCGCGCGTGCCTTGTCCATGCAGAGCGCCGACGCCAGCACGCCCGACCCCGTGTACGGAAGCCCAAGCAGCTCGAGCATCCCCTGCACGGTGCCGTCCTCACCCAGGCGTCCATGCAGGGCGTTGAACACGCACTCGAAGCCCCCGTCGCGCAGCGCGTCCCATGTGTTGCGGTCGAGGTCGACCTCCGCGACGTCGTGGCCACGCGCGCGCATCGCCTTGGCCACCTGCGCGCCGGAGCGCAGCGACACCTCGCGCTCGGCAGACTTCCCCCCTCTCAGGACCGCAAGCTTCATGTCCAGCGGCCCACCATCTCGACCTCGGGCTCGAGCTGGATGCCAAACCGCCGCTTCACCTCGGCCATCACCCGTTCGATCAGACGGCGCACGTCCTGGGCGGTCGCCCCGCCGTCGTTGACGATGAAATTGCCGTGGAGCGTCGAGACGGCGGCGGCGCCTTCGCGCGCGCCCTTGAGCCCGGCCGCCTGGACCAGCCGCCCCGCCGAGTCGCCGGGCGGGTTCTTGAACACGCTGCCGCAGTTCTTGGTTTTGATCGGTTGCGTCTCGAGGCGCTCCCGCGTGAGCTTCGCCATCAGCTGCCGGGCCTCTTCCCCATCGCCGCGCTTCAGCTGGATCGTCGCGGCCACCACCAGCGCGCCTTTGAGCGCGCCCTCGCGAAACGCGGACGTGCGGTATCCGAGGTCGAGCTCGGCGGGCTTCCACGTCTTCTTCCCCACGCCAGGGACGAAGCCCTCCACGTCGACGAGCACCTCGCGGATCTCCTTGTCCCAGCATCCGGCGTCCTGGTAGACGGCGCCGCCGACCGTTCCCGGGACGCCGATGGCGAACTCAAAGCCGCGGAGATCGGCGTCGGCGACGATGCGGGCGAGGCGCATCATCTTCAGCCCGGCCGCGGCACGCACGCGGGTCCCGTCGACGGCGTGCTCGCGGCTGACGACGCGGACGACCGCGCCGTCGACGCCGCGGTCGGCGATCAGCAGGTTGGTGCCGGCGCCCAGCAATAGATAAGGAATGTCGCGCTCGTGAAACCCCTCGATCGCCTTCTCGATCGCGTCCGCCCGCGCCAGCTCGAGGAAGAACTCGGCCGGGCCGCCGATGCCGAACGATGTGCGGGAGGCGAGCGCCTCGCCTTCCTTGACCCCGGGCTGCTCGCGCAGCCAGGCGAGGTTGGATCGTGAACGCCAGCTCATCCTTGCAGCGCCTCCGCCGGCGTGGCCGGGCTCCGCCTGGCCACGACACACCAACTGCGCCACCAGACCGGCGGAGGCGCTGAGGGGGGCCAATGGGGGGATCCTGATCCCCCCATTTCTTTAGACCTTGTGCGCCAGCTCATCGCCCAACTTCTTGATGTCACCGGCGCCCATCAAAAGGACCAGGTCGTCGGGGCCCACGAGCTCCTCGAGCGCCTGCTTCGCCCCGACGAAGTCGCCGACATAGATCGCCTGCGGGATCTGGTGCGCCAGGTCGGAAGCCAGCACGCCGGACACGTTCTCCTCGCCTGCGCTGTAGGTGTCCAGCACGAACACGCGATCAGCGCCGACAAAGGCGCGAGCGAAGTCGTGCATGAGCGCATTCAGGCGTGAGTAGCGGTGCGGTTGAAAGACCACGATCAGGCGGCGATGCCTCAGCTCGCGCGCGGCTTCAATCGTGGCGCGGACCTTCGTCGGGTGGTGTGCGTAGTCGTCGTAGACGGCCGCGCCCTGAAACACTCCGAGGAACTCCATCCGGCGGTGAGCGCCCGGAAAAGTGCGCAGCGCGGCGGCCACGTCGGCGAAGTCGACGCCGATCTCGAGCGCCATGGCCGCCGCGGCGGTTGCGTTCTGGATGTTGTGGCGGCCTGGCTGGCGCAGGTTGATCTCGCCAAGCCGGTCGAGGCCGCGAAAGATCGGGAACGGCCGCGTGTTCTCACACCGATAGGTCGCGTCGTGGCGAAATCCGTACGTGACCTTCCTTGCCTTTGGCTTCAGCTCGCGCGCGAGATCGTCGTCCGCGCAAAGCACAGCCAACCCCTCCGCCGGCAGGGCTTCGATGAACCACTGGAACAGGTCGCGCACCGCGCTCACGTCGCGGAACTGGTCGGGATGGTCGAGCTCGATGTTGGTGACGATGGCGCGCTGCGGATGGTGCAGGGTGAGCGTGCCGTCCGATTCGTCGGTCTCCGCGACGAGCCATTCCGACTTGCCTGCCCTCGCGCTCGCCCCGTCGCCGACGAGGACGGTCGGGTCCATGCCCGCCGTGACCAGGATGTGGCCGAGCATGTGCGTGACCGTCGTCTTGCCGGCCGTGCCGGCGACAGCGATCGAGTCCGAGTGGTTGATCAGCTCGGCGAGCATCTCGGCCCGGCTGACCACCTTCAAACCCATCTTGCGCGCGGCGTCGAGCTCCGGCGAGTGCTTGATCGCTCCGCTGTAGACCAGCAGGTCTTCGCCGAGCACGTGCTCGGGGTTGTGGCCGAGCACGATCCGGACCCCTGCCTCCTCCAGCTCCTGCGTCGTCTCGGATTCCTTGAGGTCGCAGCCGCTCACCTCGTCGCCGCGCGCGAGGAAGACGCGCGCCAGAGCAGAGACTCCTGAGCCGCCTGCGCCCATCAGGTGAACTCTCATTTCCCTACCACGTCGTGAAGCACTGCTAGAACGCGCTGCGCGGCGTCGCGACGGCCCGCCGCGGCGGACGCGGCGGCCATCGCCCGGACCTTTGCGGCGTCGAGGGCCGCGATCGTCCGGACCAGGCTCTGTCCGGTGAGCTCGCCGTCGGGGATGCTCACCGCCGCGCCGGCCTCGACCATCGCCGCGGCGTTCTCTGCCTGGTGCCCACCGCCGAAGGTGCCCGGCACCAGGACCATGGGCAGCCCGACCGCCGTCGCCTCGGCGATCGTGCCGACGCCCGCCCGGCTCACGATGACGTCTGCCCTGGCCATGAGGGCGGCCATGTCGCCCGCGAACGTGATGCCTCGGTAGCGGTCGCGGGCGTGCTGCGCGACCCCGCCGGCGCCCTGCCCGCCTGCGACGTGGACGACCTCTTCGAACCTTGCACACAGCTCGTCGAGCGCCGACCACACCGCCTCGTTCAGGCGCCGGGCGCCCTGGCTGCCTCCGGTGACAAGGAGCCGTCGCGGCGGCACGTTCGGCGTGCGCTGCTCGAATCCCTCTCGTAGCGGTACACCCGTCAGCACCACGCGGCGCGCTTTCAGGCGCTTCTCGGTCCCGGGCAACGTCGTGCATATCGCGGCCGCGCCGGCGGCGAAGTAGCGCGTGGCGAGGCCTGGCCTCACGTCCTTCTCATGCAGCACATATGGAATGTGCCGGATGCGGGCCGCCGCCACCGCAGGCGCCATCACGTAGCCCCCCATACCGAGCACCACGTCGGGCCGAAAGCGGTCGACGATGCGGAGCGCCGCGCGAAGCGCCGCCGGGATGAGCACCGGGAGGGCCAGGTTCTTCCAGGGGGCATCGCGGTCGAAGCCGCGGACGCGGACGGTCGCCAGCTCGAAGCCCTCGGCCGGCACGAGCTTCTCCTCGGGTCCCCCCTTGCGGCCGACCAGCAGCACGGCGCCATCGGGCTCCTCAGCGCGGAACGCTCGCGCGACCGCCACCGCCGGGTAGAGGTGGCCGCCGGTTCCGCCGCCAGCGATCAAAAGCCTCATCTGAGCCCCGATTGTTCCCCAACGCCGAACCTGAGCCATGGCGCGCGATGCTCAGGAGCACGCCGACGGCCGCGAGCGTCGTGGCCAGCGCGGTCCCGCCGTAGCTGAAAAATGGCAGTGGCACGCCGGTGATCGGCAGGGTGTTGGTGACTGTGGCCATGTTGAGCAGGGCCTCGAAAGTCACCCACGTGCTGATCGAGGCGGCCAGGGCCATGCCGAACCGGTCGGGAGCCCGGAGCGAAGCGCGGTAGCCGCGCAGGCCGAAGACCAGGAAGCCCAACATCACCAGGCTCGTGCCCACCAGCCCCGTTTCCTCGCCGACGATCGCGAAGATGAAGTCGGTGTGGGCCTCCGGCAGCCAGCCGTACTTCTCGATCGAATGTCCGATGCCGACGCCGAAGAGGCCGCCCGAGGCGAGACCGTAGAGCGACTGCGTGGCCTGGAATCCGGCGCCGAGAGGGTCCGACCATGGATTCCTGAACGCGGTGAGGCGCCCCAATCGGTACGGCTCGAGCAGCGTCACCGCGACGAAGCCGAGGCAGAGGACCGCAAGCAGCAGGATGATGTGACGCAGGCGTCCGCCGCCGGCCCAGTAGGCGCTGATGAAGATGCCCACCATCACGACGGCGGTGCCGAGGTCTCGCTGCAGCATCAGGAGGACGAGCACGCCGGTCAACATGGCCGCGAAAGGGACGAAGACCTGCTGGAACTGGCCCATCCGCTGTGCGTTGCGGTCGATCCAATGCGCGATGAAGACGGCGAAGGCGAGCTTGCCCAGCTCGGATGGCTGAAACGTGCCCAGCGGTCCCGCGTCGAACCACCGCCGCGCGCCGTTGACGGTCACGCCCAGGTGTGGGACGAGGACCAGGATCATCAGCAGCGCCGCGGCCACGGCTCCGGCGGGGGCAAGCGGGCGGACGCGGCGGTAATCGATGCGTCCCAGCACGAAAAGCGCCGCGAAGCCGATGACCATCCACGCGCCCTGCCGCTCCGCGTAATAGAACGCGGACTTCTGCTGCGTGTAGGCGAACGCAACGCTCGCGCTCGTCACCATCACGAGTCCCGCCGCGCAGAGCAGGACGGTGGTGAACAGCAGCAGCCGGTCCGGCTGCGGCCGCATTTTGTCCATTGGTGCGCCCTGCGCGCGCCCGGCAGCGATGGTGCTCATGCTGCAAACCGCTTCCGCACCAGTTCCTTGAACTGGTTACCGCGGTCCTCGAAGTCCTTGAACATGTCGAAGCTCTTGTAGGCGGGGCTGAAGAGGACGACCGAGCCGGCACGCGCGAGGCTCGCAGCAATGGAGGTTGCCTCCTCGAGCGTCTGCGCGCGCATGACCTTTGGATGGGCGCTGAGCGCGCTCGCGAGCTCGTCGGCGGAAGCTCCGATCAAGATCACGGCCTCTGTGTTGGCGACGACATCCGTGACCCAATCGCCCAGGTCGAAGCCGCTTCCATAGCCCCCGGCGATGAGGATCACGGGGGCTCCGGGAAATGCGCTCAGCGCGACTCGCCCCGCGTCCGGGTTGGTCGCCTTCGAGTCGTTGTACCAGCGGACGCCCGCCCACTCGCCGACCAGCTCGAGGCGATGCTCGACGCCTTTGAAAGAGCGGATCGCGCTGTTGATCGCGTCGTCTGACATCCCGGCGATGCGCCCCACCGCGGCCGCGGCCAGGGCGTTCTCCATGTTGTGCCGGCCGGGCAGCGGCATCGGCGGCATGGGCTGGTGCTGGTCGAACCACACGACCTGCGCGCGCGTGCGCGTGGCGAGCCCTTGCACCAGGTCGTCGCGACCGTTCAGCACGGCGAAGTCGTCGGGCCCGGCGAACTCGATCGTGCGCGCCTTGAGGTCGACGTATCGCTCGAGCGTGCGATGGCGATCCAGATGGTCTGGGGTGATGTTGAGGATGACGCCGACGCGGAGGCGCGGCCGCTCCACTGATTCGAGCTGAAAGCTCGACAGCTCGAGCACGACCCAGTGCTCGGGCGTGATCTCGTCGAGCCTGTCGAGCACCGTGTCGCCGATGTTGCCGCCGACGATCACGGGCCGCGGCCCTGCGGAGAGGACGGCGCCAGTGAGGGCGGTGGTCGTCGTCTTGCCGTTGGTGCCGGTGATCCCGACGACGGTGCCGCGACACTCCTTGAGGAAAAGGTCGATCTCGCTCGAGACCGGGATGCCCTTCGCGCGGGCCTCGTTGAGCAGCTCAGAATCCCACGGCACGCCCGGGCTCGCGTACAAGACGTCGACGCCCTCAAGGACACGGCTGTCATATCCGCCGAGCTGGAGGTCGACGCTCAGGGGCATCTGCTCGATCGTCGCGCGGAGCTCGGCGGCGGGTTTGCGATCGACAACGCGGACACGCTCACCTCTCGCGGTGAGATGAAGCGCCAGCGCGACGCCGCTGCGCGCCGCGCCGACCACCAGGGCCATCAAACGTGAAGCCGCACGAGAGCTATCGCGGCGATCGCAGATACCACGCCGGCGCTCCAGAACGTGAGCGCAATGCGGTTCTCAGACCAACCCTCGTGGTGGAACGTGTAGTGGATCGGGGTCATGGTGAAAACGCGGCGTCCGCGGGTGGCCTTGAAGTAGGCCACCTGAATGATGACAGAGAGGGTCTCGAGTACAAACGCCAGAGCGACGATCGGCAGGAGGAGCAGGACGCCCTGCTGGATCGCCATGGCGGCCAGAGCGAAGCCGATCGCGAGCGAGCCGGTGTCGCCCATGAACACGCGCGCCGGGTAACGGTTGAACACGAGAAACGCGACGAGCGCGCCGCAGAGCGTCATCGCGACGGCCTTCTCGCCCGCGGGCGCCCCGGGCAGAAAAAGCGCCGTTGCGCCGATTGCGATGACTGAAAGACCCCCCGCGAGGCCGTCCATCCCGTCGGTGATGTTTACGGCATTGGCAGTCGCGACGATGGCGATCACCGCAAGTGGAAAGATCACCCAGGGTGTCACCGGCAACCAGATCTGGTGCGCGCCCTGCACCGTAGCGAGCCAAGCCACGGGCACCGCCAAGACGACCTGGAACGGAAGCTTCAGCCGCCCGGGGATGCCCAGCGCGCCGATCTGAAGCTTAGTTCGGTCATCTAGAGAGCCGATCGCCCCGCCGGCGCAGAGGCCGACCATCGCGGGCAAGGCGCCGTTATGCCCGGCTAGCGTCGCGAGCACTCCGCCGGCGATCGCGAGGACCACGAAGAGGATTCCCCCGCCTGTCGGAGTCCCCGCCTTTTTCTGGTGAGAGTCGGGGAGCTCCTCCTGGATCACCTGCCCGGATTTGATCCGGCGCAGCACGCGGACGGTCGGTGGGTAGAGGACCAGCGCGATGAGGAACGCGACGACGAATGTCAGGGCGTCGAGGATCAAGCGGCTGTCAGCTCCTCGACCAGCAGGTCGAGACGCACGCCGTGCGACGCCTTGATCAGCACGCGGTCGCCCTCGCTTGCGTTCCGGCGGACCCATTCGGCCGCGGCTGCGCGGTCAGGCACGAGCTCCGCGCCGGCCGACTCCGCCATCACGCGCGCTTGTTCTCCCTCCACGACGCATACGGCGTCGAAGACCTCGGCCGCCCGCTGTCCGACGCGGCGGTGGGCCTCCTCCGACAGGGCGCCGAGCTCGCGCATCTCGCCCAGCACGGCGAGCAGCCGGCCGCGACGCGGAGCTTCGGCGAGAGTCTCGAAGGCGGCGAGCATGGACTCGGGGCTCGCGTTGTAGGCGTCGTCGATGATCGAGTACCCGGAGGCGGTCTTTAGGTCCTGCAGCCGGTGCTCGACATGGACGTCCGCCAGCGCTGCTGCGCCCGCGGCCAGGGGCACCCCGGCGAACTCACCAGCGGCCAGGGCTGCCGCGGCGTTCACCGCCTGGTGCCGGCCCTCCAGCGCGAGAGTGACGTCCACCCCGCGCACCAAGAACCGTCCGCCGCCGCCATCGACCGCCTTGTAGTCCTGCACGCGATAGTCGCCGCGCTCGCTCCCGAAGCTCGAGACCCGCGCCCCCGTCATCTGCGCGAGCAGCGGATAGAACTCGTTGTCAGCGTTGAGCACCGCGAGCCCGTCATCGGGCAGCGCCGCGACCAGCTCGCCCTTCGAGCGCGCCAGCTCCTCGCGCGACTTGAAGAACTCGATGTGGACGACGCCGACGTTGGTGACGATTCCGATCGACGGTCGCGCCAGCGCGGCCAGGTGTCCGATGTCGCCCGGGCGCTGCATCCCCATCTCGAGGACCAGGGCCGTGTGATGCGGCTCGAGGCTCAGCAACGTGAGCGGCACGCCGGTCTCGGTGTTGAGGTTGCCAAGGGTGCGGAGCACGCTGAAGCGGTGCGATAGGATCGCGGCCACCATCTCCTTGGTCGAGGTCTTGCCGTTGCTTCCGGTCACCGCCACGACCAGCGGCTGGACCCGGTTGAGCGCGTACGTGGCCAGCGCGTACAGCGCCCTCCACGTGTCCGTCACCAGGACCTCGACGATCCCGGAAGGTATCTCGGTCTTCTTCTGCACCACAACCGCGGCCGCGCCGTTCTTGATCGCATCGGCGACGAACCGGTGGCCGTCCATCTCCGCACCACGCAGGGCGAAGAACAGTCCGCCCGGTTGGACCTGGCGCGAGTCGGAGTGGAAGGTCTTGAACATCTCGCCGACCTGGGTGCCGCCGACCTCGCCGCCCCCGGTCGCCTCGAGGATCTCGAGAAGACTCAGCCGCATGTACTAAGTAGAACCGCTAGTGGCCGTCGGGTGTCAGGTGCCAGTCGACCACGATCGTTTGCGCGATCTTCTGCCAGATCGGTTCTGCAGTGAGATAGCCGTCGTTCATCGTCCAGTCTTGCTCGGCTCCGGGGTAGTGCGGCTTGCGCACGACGACGATCATCGTGAACTTCGGGTGCTGCGCGGGCAGGAACCCGACGAAGGAGGCCCATACGTCCTGGGTGTACTGGCCGTTGACCGGGATCTGCGACGTGCCGGTCTTTCCGCACTGGTCGAGCTGGAAGCCAGGGATGCGTGAGGTCCAGCCTGAGCCGTTCTGCACGACCGCCTGCATCATGGTGGTCATCTTGGCCGCAGCGTCGGCGCTGATCACCTGGCGTTGCGGCTGAAGCAGCACAGGGTTCACGCGCGTGCCCACGCGCTCGACCACGTGCGGCTGCGCGTACTTGCCGCCGTTCGCGACGACGTTGATGGCCGACAGCATCTGGACCATGTTCACGTCGATGCCCTGACCAAAAGACGCCGTGGCGTACTGCGCGTCGGCCATCTGCGTCGCGGAGGGCAGGGGAATGAAGCTCTCTCCCGCCACGTCCACGCCGCTGGGCTGGGTCAGGCCGAAAGCCTGCAGGTTCTTGTAGAAGGCATCATGCCCTTCCGCTTGCATCGCCTTCATCGCGCCGACGTTGAGCGAGTGCTCGAGCACATATGTGTAGTCGATGTTCCCGTGGTTGCGCCGGTCCCAGTCGTAGATGCGGTAGCCGCCGACGCTGAGCACGCCCGGGTCGTTGATCACGGTGTTCGGCGCGATCGCGCCGGCGCTGATGGCTCCGCCGAGCGTGACCACCTTCATCACTGAGCCCGGCTCGTAGACATAGCCCAGCACGTTGTCCTTGAACATCGCGGGGTCGGTGTGATTGAAGTCGTTGGCGTTGTAGCTCGGGTAATCGGCCCACGCGACGATACCGCCGGTCTGGGGATCCATGACCAGAACGCTGCCGCTCTCGGCGTTGTCCGTCTTCACCCCGGCGGCGAGTGCTTGCTCGGCCGCGTACTGGATGTTGGCGTCGAGCGACAGGACGAGGTCCGAGCCGGGAAGGGGGTCCTGGTGCGTGTGGGTGCCCAGGACTATCTCGCGGTTGGCCAGGTCGCGGAAGCTCGAGATATAGCCGGGCGTGCCCGCGAGGGCGGCCTGGTATTTCTGCTCGAGCCCGTAGTTGCCGTTGCCCGTCCAGTCGACGAAGCCCAGCAGGTTGGAGGCGAGGGTCGTGCCGGGGGCGATGCCGGGCAGGTATGAGCGCTGCGTTTCCTGTTCGAGGCCCACTCCCGGCAGCTTCAACGCGCTGAGCTGGTCGGCCTTGGTCTTCGGAAAACGGCGAGCTATGTAGGCGAACTTGGCATTCGTCTCGAGCGTCGCGAAGGTCTTGGTCTTGTCCACGCCGAGCACTGTGGCGAGTCCCTGCGCGACGCGGTCGCGCTCGTTCGACGGGACCTGGTCCGGGGACACGAAGGCCGAGTAGACCGTGGTGTTGACGACGAGCTGCGTGAGGTTGCGGTCGAAGATCGCGCCGCGCACAGCGGGCAGCTCGACGTACTCGCGGTACTGCGCCTGCGCCTGGGACGTGAGGCGGCCGTGCTGGGCAACCTGCCAGTAGGCGAGGCGCGACCAGACCGCCCCGGCCAGCAGCATCGCGACCACGAACATAGAAAGGACGCGGAGGCGGGCCGAACCGACGCGCTCGACGCGACCGGGGCGCCTCGATGAGAGGGCCCTTGTGCTCAATTACTTATTGCCCGCCGCCATCACGTCGCGCGTGCCGCCGATCCTGTTGACCACCACCGCCACGGCGCGGAGCCAGCGCGGGGTCGAGTCGGTCGGCGACGC
>DATNMQ010000097.1:0-20839 GCA_035602465.1 Candidatus Sulfotelmatobacter sp.
GCTCGACCGATCATCAGTCCGGCCGCGCGGAGTGGAGAGCGATTCGATCGCCATCTTGAGCGCCGCTCCGCCTTCCGGGTCGAGCAGCGCGTCGAGCTTGTACATCCGGCCCATCTCACTCAGGTGGAGGTAGCGGTTCTCGTAGTCCTCTTCGGTGTCCTTCTCGAAACCGTCGGGGTCCCAGGCATGCCGCGCGTGCGCGGTGAGGATGCGCAGATCCTTGATCGAGAACTGTTTCGCGTAGCCGATCCAGTGCTCCTCGTCGATGTGGTCTCGCTTCTCGCCCACCTGCTCGCTCAAGTGACATATCACCGAGGCAGCCTGGTAGCCGATCTGGCCTGAGCTCAACGCATCGGCCACGCGGGGCAGGGACTCTAGCTGCTGGCCGACGCAGAGATGGTCGGCGGCCGAGGTCCGCGACATCTTGCAGTCGATCGAGACGAGCGTTACCGCGCTGCAGCCGTCGAGCAGGTGGTCGCCCCGCTTCCGCGAAGCCTGGACCGCCCGGCAGAGCTCGCCCTTGAGCAGATCAATAACGGCAGCCAGACGACCGGGATCGACGAAGTCGGGGTCAGCCTCTCGCCGGAAATGCCGAGCCGCCAGCTCCAGCTTTTCGAGGTCGTCCGACATGAGTATATTGTACCAAACAAGCGTTCGCTGTCAATAGCATTCACACGCAAACCCCTTCACCGGGAGCCCCAACCCAGCAACCAAAACCCATCCCCACCACCCTCTTCCCAGTCGTCTTCTTAGAGGTTCAGGAGCGGACCTTTGGGGAGTAGTACGCGCGCCAGACCAGCCGGTGGATCGGGATCCAGCGCGGGATGTCCCGCAGGACCGGGATGAATGGGACCAGGGCCAGAGCGACCGTCAGCAGCGTCATCAGGATGATGATCCCGAGGTCCGCGTTGGCCGAGCTGATGCCGAGGAAGCCGGTAGGGCTGTTGAACGGCGGCACCTGGTACCACATCGTGTACAGCCACAGCCACGTCTGGCCGGGATACCTGCCCGTCTCGTTCATCATTCCCCACTGGTTTCCAGTGAGGTTCGCCTGCGCGGCGAGCCCGGGGAGGTAAGCGCCATCCCCCATGAAGACCAGCGACGGCGTGTAGTCGGTCTGATAGAAGCGACCGTTGACCTGCAGCAGCCCGTCGAGCCCGCCGGTCTGGGCGAGGCCCAGCAGGTTCGTCATCATCACCGGCAGCGGCCCGTAGTCCCCGTCCGCAACCGTGACCTGGCCGTCCTTGACCGTCGCGGTCGTGAGCGCCTTGGTGTAGGCGGCCGTCCACTTGCCCTGCTGGTCGGGGCTCGCCTTCTGCCAGACGTCGAGCTGGGCCAACAGGTCGGTGTTGCCCGTCGCCGCGCGCTGCAAAGGCTGGATCACGAACGTGTTGGCGGAGTCGATCGGAATCCGCGTGCCGAACCACTTCTGGGGAGCGATCGGCCCCCAGCTCTGTCCGGGCCCGTTGGTGTTGTAGGGGTTGCCATAGGCGGCGCTCGTCGTCGTGCCGGCCAGCTCGTTGGTCGCGGTGGTCTGGAAGTCGACAGGGTCGCTCAGGGCCCAGGTTGCGATGGTGGCCGGCGGCACGTCAGGTGACGAGAGGACGACCGAGAGGCCCAACACGAGGATCCCGACCCCGGCCACTGCGAGCACCAGCTCCTTGACCAGGTCGTACCGAACCATGCGGACCCCGCTGTAGTACTCCTCCTGCGTCTGCATCGATTTCATCAGCGTGTGGCCCCTTCAGCGTCGATTGGTTTGACCACGCCGCGCATGCGCACCATGACGATGTGCCACGCCACCAGGAAGATCACGCCGATCGGCAGGAGCATCACGTGCAGGCCGTACATCTGGCCGAAGTTCAGGACATTGAAGAACGCGCCGGCTCCGGCTGCGTTCATCGCGTCCTTGGCGTTGATGGCGATGTACTGCCCGTCGAAGTTCTGCTGCGAGAGGTAGCCGGTGAACGCGGTGAGGATGCTCACACCGAAGATGACGACGCCGATCAGCCAGGTCGAGGCGCGGCCCTGCCGCCAGCCCGCCATGAAGTACTGGCCCCACAGGTGCAGCACCATGAAGATGAAGAAGGCCTGCACCGACCAGAAATGGATGCTGTTGACGAACCTTCCCAGGCTCGAGTCATGCCACCACTGCGGTCCCATGAAGGCGAGCACCACACCACTGACGACGACCCAGCCGAGGGCCGCGATCGTGACCACGCCGAAGACGTATACCCAGGACCCGACGTAGTAAGGCTGCCGGTCCGGGAGCAGGTGATCCATCGGAAGGCGGCGCTCGATCTGCTGGCGGACGCGAAGCGTCCAGCTTGGCGGCTCTGGTTTGGGTTCCACGAGCCCTGGCCTAGCCGTGTCCATCTTCGTCCTTGCCTCCGTGCGGGAAAGGCGCGACGAGCGCAATCGCAAACAGGACGAGCATCCCCCCGATGACGAGGAGGTTGGGCGTGGAGATGAGGATGAAGCCCCAGTGCAGATAAGTTGCCGGCGAATCCATGCGACCTCCTTAAGGCGCTAACGGTGCCGTGCAGTCTGGGGGCCGGCCCTAAGAGGGAGGTAGGGCCAGGAGTCCCGTCGTGACGGGGACCATCGTGCTACTCCGCGACGATATTTCGAAGACGCCGGCACCAGGGCCAGGCACGCGCGAGATGCTCTCTCGCAATTTTTGGCGCCAAAGGCGCCCCGTCAAGAGGTCGGAGACGAAAGCACCCTTCGAACTTCGCGCGCCACCTCCACGTCCTCCCGCGCCTTGATGATCAGGGTGGGCACCTGCGCCCCAGGCGCGCTGATGTCGTTGTCCGGCTCGAAGGATGCATTGAGCGTGGGCCCGATCTCAACCCCGAGAAACCGCAGCCCGCTCACCGCCGCCGCCCGCACGTGCGGCGCGTTCTCCCCCACCCCGCCGGTGAAGACCAGCACGTCAAGTCCGCCCATCGCCGCCGCCATGGCCGCGATCAGTCCACGCAGCCGGTGCACGTAAACATCGAAGGCAAGCTCTGCCGCATCATCTCCGGCGGCGATGCGCTGCAGGATCTCCCGCATGTCAGCCGTCCCGCCTAGCGCGAGCAGTCCTCCCTTTCGGTCGAGCGCATCGGTCAGCTCCGCCTCGGACAGACCGGCGTGGCGCTGCAGGTAGAGCAGCGCGCCAGGGTCGACCGTTCCCGAGCGTGTTGCCATCACGAGGCCCTCGAGCGGGGTGAAGCCCATCGTCGTGTCGACGGAACGGCCGCCCCGCACAGCGGCCAAAGACGCGCCCGCGCCAAGGTGGCAGGTCACTATCCGCAGCTCCCTGAGCGGGCGGCCCAGCATCTCGGCCGCTCGCCGCGCCGCATACGAATGGGAGAAACCGTGGAAGCCGTACCGCTTGATCCCGTAGCGCTCACGCCACTCGAACGGGATTGCGTACGTTGAAGCGGCGGCCGGCATCTTGGAATGGAACGCCGTGTCGAAGCACGCCACGGCAGGCATGCGAGGCAGTACCTCCCTGACAGACGCGATTCCCGCCAGCGCCGTGGGCAGGTGCAGAGGCGCAAGGTCGGTGATGCTGACGAGGTAGCGGATCACCTCGCCGTCGATGCGCACGGACGCCGGATAGCGCGACCCACCGTGGACAATTCGGTGACCGACCGCCTCGATGCCCTGCATCGATCGGACGGCGCTCGCGACCTGCGCGTCGTCCAGCCGGCCGTCCTTCACATCGAAGTCGTGCTCGGCGAGGGTCGTGTCGTCGTCGTCGACTAGGCTCAGCTTGAGAGAGCTAGACCCTGCGTTGAGAACCAGTACGCGCACTAATTAGAAGAGTCCACTCCGCGGGAAGGAGAGCAGCGGCGCTTGCCCCGGCGCCAGCCGGGGTCGGCACACCTGCTGGGGTCCGCCACGACGAAGTCGTGGGGAGCGTGAGAGGAAACCGGCAGGTTTCCTCTCATTAGTACGGCCAGGTCCAAGTGTTGATGTCGGGCGAATCCTGTCCGTGGTCTCGCGTGTACTGGCGGTGGCGCAGGCGCTCGTCGACCATCGCCTGGCGGACGTGCGCCGCCTTCGAGCCCAGCGAAGGCACGCGGTCGATCACGTCCATCACGAGGTGAAAACGGTCCAGGTCGTTCAGCATGACCATGTCGAACGGCGTCGTCGTCGTCCCTTCCTCTTTGTATCCGCGCACATGAATGTTCGGGTGGTTCTCTCGCCGGTAGGTGAGCCGGTGGATCAGCCAGGGGTAGCCGTGGTAGGCGAAGATCACGTGCCGGTCGCGCGTGAAGACCTCATCGAACTCAGCGTCGGGCAAACCGTGCGGGTGCTCGGTCGGCGGCTGCAGACGCATGAGGTCGACCACGTTCACGAACCGGACCGCGAGCTGCGGAAGGTGGCGCCGGATCAGGTCGGCCGCCGCCAGCGTCTCCAACGTCGGAATGTCGCCGGCGCACGCGAGGACCACGTCCGGGTCGCGTCCCTCGTCGGTGCTCGCCCAATCCCAGATGCCCAGGCCGCGCGTGCAGTGGGCGATCGCGTCCTCCATCGACAGGTAGTTGAGCGCCGGCTGCTTCCCGGCGACGATCACGTTCACGTAGTTGCGGCTGCGCAGGCAGTGGTCGCCGATGGACAGAAGGCAGTTCGCGTCCGGAGCGAGGTACACGCGAATGACCTCAGCCTTCTTGTTCATGACGTGGTCGATGAATCCCGGATCCTGGTGGGAGAACCCGTTGTGGTCCTGCCTCCAGACGTGCGACGACAGCAGGTAGTTGAGGGACGCGATGGGCCGCCTCCAGGGGATGCGGCGCGTGACCTTGAGCCACTTCGCGTGCTGGTTGAACATCGAGTCGATGATGTGGATGAACGCCTCGTAGCAGTTGAACAGGCCGTGCCGACCCGTGAGCAGGTAGCCCTCGAGCCAGCCTTCGCACAGGTGCTCGCTCAAGACCTCCATCACGCGCCCGTCCGGCGACAGGTGGTCGTCGCCAGGCACCGTCTCGGCGTCCCAGGCTCGGTTGGTGGCCTCGAGCACCGCGCCGAGACGGTTCGAGACCGTCTCGTCCGGACCCATGATCCGGAAGTTGTCGGGGTTCATCTTCACGACGTCGCGCAGGAATGTCCCGAGGAGGCGGGTCGCCTCGCCCGACGAGGTGCCTGGCCTCGACACGGGCACCGCATAGTCGCGAAAGTTCGGCAGCCGCAAATCCTTCAGCAGCTCGCCGCCGTTGGCGTGCGGATTCGCGCTCATGCGACTGTTGCCGCGCGGCGGGAGCTCGGCTAGCTCCTGGATCAGCCGGCCGGAATCGTCGAACAGCTCCGCCGCCTTGTAGCTGAGCATCCAGTCTTCGAGGATGCGGAGGTGGTCCGGATGTTCGGCGAAATCCGTGACCGGCACCTGGTGCGCGCGAAACGTGCCTTCGACCTGCTGCCCGTCGACCGTCTTGGGGCCGGTCCATCCCTTCGGGGTCTTCAGAACGATCATCGGCCACAGCGGGCGCTGTGCCTGGTGATCTGACCCTGACGCGCGCCAGAGTAGAAGGATTCGCGCGATCTCGTCCAGCGCCCAGTCGAGCGCCGCGGCCATCTGCTGGTGGACCTTCGCGGGGTCGTCGCCGGTGACGAACACCGGCGTGTGTCCGTAACCCTCCATCAGGTCGCGCAACTCCGATTCGGGGATTCGCGCGAGCACGGTCGGGTTCGCGATCTTGTAACCGTTCAGGTGGAGGATCGGGAGCACGACGCCGTCGCGCGCCGGGTTCAGGAACTTGTTGGAGTGCCAGCTCGCGGCCAGCGGGCCTGTCTCCGCCTCGCCGTCGCCGACGATGCAGAAGACCGTCAGGTTCGGATTGTCGAACGCGGCGCCGTACGCATGGACGAGGGCGTACCCGAGCTCGCCGCCTTCGTGGATCGAGCCAGGGGTTTCCGGCGCGTTGTGACTCGGGATGCCGCCGGGAAACGAGAACTGCCGGAAGAGCTTTTGCATCCCGACCTCGTCCATCGTCACGTCGGGGTATCGCTCGGTGTACGTACCCTCGAGGTACGCGTTCGCGACCCCGGCGGGGCCGCCATGGCCGGGCCCCATGATGTAGATCGCGTTGAGGTCGCGCTGTTTGATCACGCGGTTCGCGTGCGCGAAGATGAAGTTGAGCCCGGGCGTCGTCCCCCAGTGGCCGAGCAGCCGCGGTTTGATGTCTTCGAGCGTCAGCGGTTTCTTAAGGAGCGGATTGTCCAGGAGATAGATCTGGCCCGCGGACAAATAGTTAGCCGCGCGCCAGTACGCGTGGATCAGGCGCAGCTGTGCGGCGTCGAGCGGCTGAGCGCGCGTGAGGTCAGGCGCGGCGTTGCTGGTCTGACTGGAGCTCATCGATTCCACCGATCATCATGATGCTGACGAGGTGCCTAAGGAGCACGACCTCCTGGAAGGGATCCCCGACGCCGTGGTCGTGTCCGACCGTGACGGCAAGATCGTGTACGCCAACATGCAGGCAGAGAGCCTGACCGGATACGGGCACGCCGAGCTGATCGGCCGCAAAGTGGAGATCCTCGTGCCGGCCGGGTTGCGCGTGGCTCACGTGCAGCACCGGCGTCGCTTCTACGCCCGTGGTGTGGCAAGGCTGATGGGCGGACTCGACGACGATTTCCAGTTGCGTCGAAAAGATGGCAGCGCGGTGCCGGTCGAGATTTCACTCGGCCCTGTAGGGGACGACACCGTGGCCGTGATTCGCGATTTCAGCGAGCGCCGCCGCATGGAGCTTGCCCTAGAACACCGCGCGCTGCACGACCCGCTGACCGATATTGGCAACCGGACTCTCTTCTTCGACCGGCTTCGCCAGTCGCTGCTCAACGCGCGCCGGGAAAGGGGCCAGGTTGCCATCGTGATGCTGGACGTGGACGGGTTCAAGGCCGTGAACGACGCATACGGCCACGCGACAGGCGACGGGGTGCTGAAACAGCTGGCCGATCGCCTCAAGCGAGGTCGGGCCACGGACACGGCCGCGCGCCTCGGTGGGGACGAGTTCGCCTGGATTCTGCCGCGGGTCTCCGGCCGTGCCGGCGTGCAGCGCATGGTGCGGCGGCGACTCAATCTCGTGCAGCAACCCGTGGTCGTGGAAAAGCAATCGATTCCGATCCACATCTCGGCAGGCATCGCGATCTATCCCGACGACGGCCGCGACGTGGACAGGTTGATACGCCGCGCTGATTCGGCGATGTATACGGCGAAGCGCGACTCCCGCGCCGCCGCTTTGAATCTGTCGGGCGACCGCTAGGGCTACAGTCTCCGGGGTGACCGCGGTCTATCCGTCCCGGCCCGAGGCGACGATTGTCTTGCGGGACGGCTCGACACTGACCGTTCGGCCGATCCGCGCCGATGATGAGCCTCAGCTCTCCCGTTTCTATGCCAACCTCTCGCTCGAATCGCGCGTGTTCCGTTTCTTCGCCGCCGTCGCGAATGCGGATGCCTCGCTGAAGATGATGTTGGACGTCGACTACCGGACGCGATACGGGATCGTCGCCATTGGCGGCACCAGCCAGGAGATCGTCGGGCACGCGATGTACGTGAGGATCGACCCGGCGAAGGCGGAGCTGGCTCTTGCCGTCGCGGACGAGTATCAGGGGCGCGGCCTCGGGACGATTCTTCTCGGTCAGCTCGCGGAGGGGGCGTCGGAGGCCGGAATCCAGCTCCTAGAGGCCGTGGTTCGCCCGGAGAACCACCGCATGCTGGACGTCCTGCGCGAGAGCGGCTTCCCGATCGAGTCGCGCGCGGAGCCTGGTGAGATCCACGCCACGCTTCCGACCCGCCTGACCCCGGACGCGCTGAAGCATTTCGAGGACCGTGACCGTCTCGCCGCCGTGGCGGCGGTGAAGCACCTGCTGGCTCCGCGATCGGTGGCCGTGATCGGCGCCTCGCGCACCCGCGGAACGATCGGCGCCGAGCTGTTTCACAACCTGGTCTCGATGGGCTTCACCGGGCCGGCGTACCCCGTCAACCCGGCCGCTTCGACGATCGAGGACCTGCCCGCGTACGCATCCGTGCTGGACATCAAAGAGGACGTGGAGCTGGCGGTCATCACCGTGCCCGCGGCCCACGTGCTCGAGGTGGCGCGGCAGTGCGCGCAGAAAGGTGTGAGGGGACTGGTCGTGATCACGGCCGGCTTTGGCGAGGCCGGCCCCGACGGCGTCCGGCTGCAAGGTGAGCTGCTCGAGATCTGCCGCCAGTCCGGAATGCGGCTGGTCGGGCCCAACTGCATGGGCGTCATCAACACCTCGCCGCAGATCAGCCTCGACGCGACGTTCGCGCCCGACACGCCGGTCAGGGGGCGCGTCGGCTTCCTGTCGCAGAGCGGCGGCCTCGGGATCGCCGTCATGGCACGCGCGCAGGCGATCGGCTCGGGCATGTCCTCGTTCGTTTCGGTCGGCAACAAGGCGGACATCTCAGGCAACGACCTGCTCCAGTTCTGGGAGTCGGACCCGGAAACCGGCCTCATCATGCTGTACCTCGAATCGCTCGGGAACCCGCGCAAGTTCGCACGCGTCGCGCGCCGCGTCAGCCACAGCAAGCCGATCCTCGCCGTCAAGGGGGGCCGGACGCAGGCAGGCAATCGCGCGACCTCCTCGCACACAGGCGCCTTGCTTTCCGCGTCCGACGTCACGGTCGACGCGCTGTTCCAACAGGCAGGAGTGATCCGCACGGACACCCTTGGCGAGCTTTTCGACACCGCCCTGCTGATGGGGAGCCAACCGCTGCCGGCCGGCAACCGGGTGGGCATCCTGACCAATGCCGGCGGCCCGGCGATCCTGTGCGCCGATGCGTGCGAGGCGGCGGGCCTGGTGGTGCCGCCACTGCCCGCCGACGTGCGCGCGGAGCTGGCCGGCTTCCTCCCCGTGGCCGGTTCGACCGCCAACCCGGTCGACATGCTCGCCGCGGCGGCGGCGCAGGACTACCGGCGCGCGATCGCCGCACTGGCCCGGTGCAAGGAGATCGATTCGGTGATCGTCATCTTCGCGCCGCCGCTGGTCACGCGCGCGACGGACGTCGTTCGCGCGATCCATGCCGCGGCCGGCGAGATCACGCGTCCGCTTGCGGTGCTCAGCGTCTTCATGTCGAAAGAAAGCACGCCGCGGGTCATCCGATCCGGTGACGTGGCGATCCCTCACTACCCGTTCCCGGAGGACGCCGCCCGCGCCCTGGCGCGCGCCGCGCGGTACGCCACGTGGAAGGCGACGCCCGAGGAATCCGTGATCACACCCGCCGGCGTGGACCGCGACCGGGCGGCCGCCGGCATCGCCACGGCGCTCGCCGAGGGCGGCGGCTGGATGTCTCCCGACGCGGTGACCGACCTCCTTGCCTGCTATCGCATCCCGCTCGTCGAGACCAGGTTCGCCGCGAGCGCGGGAGACGCGGGGCGGATCGCCGGCGAAATGGGGTCGGCCGTCGCCTTGAAAGCAATCGCTGCCGGAGTCCTGCACAAAACAGACGCAGGGGGCGTGCGGCTCGGCCTGAGGAGCGCGGCGTCGGTGAGGCGCGCCGCCACCGAGATGGCCGCATCATTCGATAAAGCAGGCCATCCGATCCAGCGGTATCAGCTCCAGCCGATGATCGACGCCGGCGTCGAGATGATCGTCGGCGTCGTGCAGGACGAGCACTTCGGGCCGGTTCTTGCATGTGGCGCGGGCGGCACGGCGACCGAGCTGCTGAAAGACGTTGCAGTGCGGATCACGCCGATCACGCCGGGTGAGGCGCGGTCGATGGTTCGCTCGCTGAAGACCTTTCCCCTGCTCGACGGCTACAGGGGCGCGCCCAAAGCGGACGTCGAGGCGCTCGAAGATGTGCTCCTGCGTGTCAGCGCGCTGGTCGAAGCCCACCCGCAGATCGCCGAGATGGACCTCAACCCGCTCATCGCCCACCCCAAAGGAGCGGTGGCGGTGGACGCGCGGATCCGCCTCGAGGCCACGCCCCCGCGCAAGCCCCTCGGCGCCCGCTAGAGGCGCCTGGCTCGGTCGACCGTCAGGCGGTTCCGGACCCCGACGACGCCTGGGACGCTCGCGACCAGGCGCGGCAGAAGATCGGTGAGCATGCTGTTTTCGAAGTCACCCTCGAGGGTGACCACCCCATCGCGGACCTCGGGCTTGATGTGGCCGCGACCGGCGAAGGGCAGCTTCTCGAGCAGCCCCTGCGCGACCTCCCTCTTGATCGACAGGTCGCTGCGAAGGAATACGCGCAGCACATCAGACCGGCTGATGATCCCCACGAGCCGCTTCTCAGCGTCGACCACGGGAAGGCGGTTGATGCGGTGCTCGTACATCAGCCGCACCGCGGCAGCCAGCGGTGCGTTCGCGGAGATGGTGACCGGATCGGGCGTCATCAGCCTCGCCGCGGTGAGCCCGTCGTCCTTCGCGCGGACAGTCCGCGGCGCGTAGCGCTCCCGGGCGGAAGGTCGGAACTCCTTGAGCATCAGGTCGGTGACCGAGATGATGCCCACGACCTTGCCACGGGATGTCACCGGAAGGGCACCAACTCCGTGCATTCGCATCGTCCGCACGCACGTCTTGAAGGAAGCCGCAGGATCAACAACGACGACGGCGCGCGTCATCAGGTCTGAGACATTCCAGCTCATCCTCGTTGCTCCTGACCACCCACGATCCCGCAAGACCCGTACATAGGGCGAGGGGCTAACGGCCCGCCGATGTCGGGACCCCGCCGCCGGCGAGTGCGCGCAGCGCGTTTAGGATCACGGCCACGTCGATCGCCTCCTGGAAGACCGCACCCGCGACTGGCGGCAGGACGCCAAACGTCGCGAGAACCATGCCGGCCATGGAAAGAGCCATCCCCGCGACCACGCTCTGCACGGCAATGCTCCGCGCGCGCCGCGCGATCAGGATCGCCTCCGCGACGCGGTCCAGGCGGTCCACCACGACGACCGCGTCAGCCGCCTCGGATGACGCCGTCGCCCCGCGCGCACCCATCGCGATGCCCACGTCGGCGGCCGCGAGCGCCGGCGCGTCATTAATCCCGTCGCCCACCATCACCGTGACGGCACGGCGGCGCTCCTGGGAGACGGCCTCGATCTTTTGCTCGGGTGTGTGTTCGGACAGGACGACGTCAACCCCAAGCCGTTTCCCGACCGACTCGGCGACGTCGCGACGATCGCCGCTGAGCAGGACGATCCGTCCGATGCCTGCTTCGCGCAGGACTCGCAGGGCCTCCGGTGTGTCGCCGCGCACAGGGTCGACCATCACGAGCGCCCCCGCCATCGTCCCGTCGATCGCGACGTAGACCGCCGACGCAGCCTCGGCCGCGATCCTGCGCCGCACCGCCTCCGCGGCGGGAGGCATCTGCGCGCTCTCGGCGAGCCAGCGCGCCTGACCGAGCGCGACACGGTGTCCGCCGACCGACCCGTCGATTCCTTGGCCCGGATGCTCAGTCACGCCTTCCGGCATGTCGAGCTCCAGCCCGCGGCGGCGTGCCGCGGCGACGATTCCCCCGGCGAAGACGTGCGGCGAGACCTGGTCGAGGGAAGCGGCCAGGCGAAGGAGCTCGCCGGGGGCCACACCATCGAAGGCTTCGATCGAAGCGACCTTTGGCGAGCCCATCGTGAGCGTCCCCGTCTTGTCGAAGATCAGCGTCCGCACTCGAGCGAGCGTTTCGAGGGCCCCGCCGCCTTTGACAATCACGCCGCGATTGGCGGCGCGCGAGATGCCGGCGACGATCGCCACCGGCGCGGCGAGGATCAACGGGCACGGCGTTGCCACGACCAGCACCGCCAGGGCCCGCACGGGATTGCCCGAAACGGCCCAGGCAAATGCGGCGACCAGCAGCGTGATCGGAAGGAACCACATCGCGTAGCGGTCCGCGAGGCGGACGAACGGAGCCTTGGATACCTGCGCCTCTCGGACCAGGCGAACGATCCCCGCGTACGTGCTTTCAGCCGCCGTGGTGGATGCGGTCAGCTCGAAGGGCGAGCCCGCGTTTACCACGCCGCTGGCCACACGGTCTCCCCGCACGTGTTCGACGGGCATCGCCTCGCCGGTCAGCGCCGATTCATCGAGCAGGGCCTCGGCACCGCGCAGGATGCCGTCGACCGGAACGACCTCACCTGGCTTGACCAGCAGGTGGTCACCCTCGCGCACGTCCGAGATGTCCGCGGTCACGAGCCGGCCATCCTCATAGCGGTTCACTACGCGTGGAGCCCTCGCTACAAGAGCCGACAGCTCGCGGCGCGCTCGCGTGCTCGCGAAACGCTCGAGGGCCTGGCCGCCTGACAGCATCAGGCCGATCACCGCGCCCGCCAGGTACTGGCCGAGGACGAGTGAGCCGGCCATCGCAAGCAGCGCGATGAGGTCGACTCCAGTTTCGCGGTGCATAAGGTCGTATGCGACCGAGATGCTGAGCGGAACCAGCGCCACGACGACCGCCAGGGCCCAGCTCGCATCAGCCCAGGTTGGGGCGCCGGCGAGCCATAAGACCCCACCTAGCACGCCCGCGGCAAGGACCACGACCAGGATGGCCGCGGAGTTGCCCTCCAGCGGGGGAGCCGATGCTGCACGCGGCATGCCGACGCGCGTAGCCATATTCATGAGGATCGCCCCAACCGGCCCCGCGCGAACAGGTGCGGATGGCCTCAGCGTCCCGGGCCGATCGACTCTGACGCCGAGTAAGCTCCTCTCAAATTGAGCCCGGCCGAAGCAGCCGCCGCCGATTCTCAGACGGTCCTCGCAGGCCTCGGGTCGGGCCCCGACGGCCTGTCATCCGCCGAGGCGCAGCGCCGCCTTGCGGAGCAGGGCCCAAATGCAATCGGAGCGCAGTCGCGCTCGCTGACCAAGATCTTCACGGCGCAAGCTCGCAACGGGATCAACCTGCTGCTGGCCGGCGCCGGCGTGCTGACCATCGCCACGGGAGACCTGGTCGACGGCGCGATCATCCTCATCCTCATCGCACTGAACGTGGGGCTCAGCATCGTGCAGGAGTACCGAGCCGAGCTGGCGCTCGAGGCCCTGCGCAACCTGCTGCCGGTGAGGGCGCGCGTCGTACGCGATGGCAAGGAGATCGCGATCCCGGCCGATCAGCTCGTGCCCGGCGACATCGTCCTCATCTTCAGCGGCGACTTGGTCCCCGCGGACATCCGTCTCCTCGAATGCAGAACGCTCCAGGTGAACCAGGCGACGCTGACCGGGGAGTCGGTGGCCCAGGAGAAGACGACGGAGCCGGTGAGCAGCACGAAACCGGTCGACTGGCGCGACATGGCGTTCGCGGGCACGACCGCCGTCGGCGGAGTCGGCAAGGGCGTGGTCGTGGCGACCGGGGCTCGCACCCAGTTCGGGCAGACCGCGGCCCTGGTCCAGGGCGCTCATGCGCGCAGCGACTTTGAGAAGAACCTGACCAACTTCGGGAGCTTCTTGCTGCGTTTCGGCCTGCTCCTGGCCGCCGGGATTTTCATCAGCAACGCGCTTCTCCACGGCGACGTCGTGGCCTCGCTGACGCTGGCCCTTGCGGTGGCCCTGGGCGTCGTGCCTGAAGCGCTGCCTGCCGTGACCGCGACGACGCTTGCCCTCGGAGCCAGATCCCTCGCGCGCAAGAAGGTTCTCGTGCGGCGGCTGGCGGCGATCGAGGATTTCAGCGCGATCGACACGCTCTGCAGCGACAAGACGGGCACCATCACAGAGAACCGGACGCAGCTGGTCGACTCGTGGTCGCTCATCTCTCGCGAGAAGCTGCTGGAAGCGGCGCTCCTTTGCTCGAGCTATCCCCAGCGGGGTGTCAACGTGATCGATGACGCCCTCATCGATGCCGCAAGCGTCCTCGACCTCGATGCATTGAAGAACCGCCGGCGCCAGATCGTGACCGAGTTCAGTCCCGAGACCAAGCAGATGTGCGTCTCGGTCGAGGACGAGCTCATCTTCAAGGGCGCGGCGACATCCCTCATCCAGAGGTGCCGGCGTCTCCGCACGCCGGACGGCGACCAGCCCCTCGATGACAACAGGCGCGTAGGGGCGACCGGACAGATCGACCGGATGCAGGCCGATGGAGCGCGTGTGATCGCTGTGGCGGCGGCGCCCGCCGGCACGTCGGCGGACGGCGCTGAGCTGACACTTCTCGGCCTCCTCGCCATGTCAGACCCGCCTCGACCCGGCGCGGCGCAGGCGCTGCGGGAGGCCGAAAGGTTCGGCGTCGAGGTCAAGATCGTCACCGGCGACGCTCGCGCCCGCGCCGCGGCGCTCGCCCGTCAGATCGGGATGGATGTCCCGGAGGACGCGATCGTGGCGGCCGACGAGCTGCAGGGACGCGACATCGGCGAGGCGGCGCTCCGGGGCCGGATCTTCGCCGAGGTCGTGCCCGCGGATAAATTCCACCTCGTTCAAGCCCTCCAGCACCAGGGACGGCACGTGGCGGTGACGGGCGACGGGGTGAACGACGCCCCCGCGCTGCAGGCGGCGGATGTGGGAATCGCGCTTGCGAGCGGAACGGATGCGACCAAGGGGGCGGCCGACATGGTGCTGCTCGAGGACAACCTCCAGGTGATCATCGACGGGATCCAGGAAGGGCGCCGCACCTTCACCAACATCAATCGCTACCTGCTGTACACGATGGTCAGCAACTTCGCGAACGTCGTCATCGTCGCCGTCGCATCGCTCGTGCTTCCTTTCCTGCCGCTGCTTCCATCCCAGGTGCTGCTGCTGAACGTGCTCGCCGACCTGCCGATGCTCGCGATCGTCACCGATAAGGTTGCGACGGAGGACATCGCGACCCCGCGGCGCTGGGACGTCCGCCGCCTGGTCGAGCTGTCGATCTTCCTCGGCGTGGTCAACGCGATCCTCGCCTTCGGACTCCTGCGTTTCTTCCAGGGGCGCACAGCCCAGGACGTCCACGCGGCCTGGTTCCTGTTCCTGGGCTCGACCGCGCTTTTCATCCTGTTCGCAGTGCGGACGAGAGGCTGGTTCTACAGCCGGCCGTGGCCGAGCGTGCCGGTCCTGGCCGCCCTCGGGGCCGCCTTCGTGGTCACCGTCGCCCTCGTCAACATCCCGGAGGCCAAGACCCTGCTGCGCTTCGGCAACCTGAGCCTCACGGAGCAGGTCGGCATCGAGGCTTACTCGCTCATCTACCTGCTCGTGGCAGACCTGCTGCAGCATGCGTTCCGGCGCACGCACCCCACAGCGCCGGGCGGGCGGCGGGCGGCGTAGCAGTCATCCGGCCCCGTTGAAGCGGGCCGCTTGCCTCTTCCCATTCCACTCCCCGAGGCCGACCTTCAAATCATCTTTTGAATGAGGTGATTGCAATGTTCAAGCAGATCCTGGTCGCAATCGACACTTCCGACTATTCGTATCAGGTCTTGCCCACGGCGGTCGAGGTCGCTCGCAAGTTTCAGAGCGAGGTGTTCGTGCTCCACGTGAGCGAGCACGATCACGGCCGTGCGGCCGTCTTTACGACGGAGAGTCCCGCCGAGGCAAACATGCTTGTCGCCAAAGCCGTCAAGTCCCTGCGCGATGCCGGCGTGAGCGCGAAGGGTGAGGTGCATGACGTGGCCGCCGGACACGTGGCCAAGGACATCATCGAGACCGCCCACGAGCTTCAGTCCGACATGATCGTCATGGGCTCACGCGGGCTTTCCGACATCCAGGGCCTACTTTTGGGCAGCGTCACCCACAAGGTGCTCCAGCTCGCCCAGGTCGCTGTGCTGGTCGCGCGGGGCCCGATCCCGGTCACGGTGCGCGCCGAGCAGCCGATGAAGGCCGCCCAAGCCGCGGCGTACTAGACCATCGGTCACTTATGCGAGGGGCCGATCGGCCTCTCGCATAGGGCCACACGGCACGGACTCCCACCTCGCAATCCAGGTTCTACTTGTATCGAGCCGTCCGGAGCTCACAAAACACAAAGTCCCCCAACAGGGCAAATAGGAGAAGAAAGACATGAACTCGGCAATTCGGTGGCGGATTATCAGTCTCCAGGCATTCATGGTCATCGTTCTTGCCGGAGCGGCAGCGTTCGCTTTCGCGGAAGGTAGCTTCACGACTACCCAGGTGCGCGAACAGCTCACCGCGCAGCAGGTCTACTTCCCGACCGCTGACCAGATCAAGACAGGCGGCGCCCTCGACCCCGCGACGTTTCCGCAGGAGATCAGGGACCAGGCCGGCAACCAGGTCGTCGACGGCAACCAGGCTCGGATCTACGCCAACGACTTCCTCGGAGAGCACCTGAAGAACGTCGCCGGCGGCTTGACCTACGCGACGGTGGGCACGAAGGTTTCACAACTGAACGCCCAGCTCGCCAACACCCCAAAGACCGACCCTAGCTACGCGGCGCTTCAGACGCAGATCGCGACCCTCAACGGACAGCGCGACACGCTGTTCAAGGGTGAGAGCCTGCGCTCGATGCTCCTCAACGCTTACGGCTGGTGGACGATCGGCACCTACACGACCTACGCGGGATTCGCTCTGATGATCGCGTCGCTCGGTGTCCTCGGTGCGCTGGTCTTCGAACTGTTCGTCGCAGTTCGCCGGCCCGAGAAGATCAAGGTCGCGCAGAAGACGGCTATCACGACTGCGTAACGGCTCACACGGACGGTACGCTCCGGCGGGAAAGACCCGCCGGAGCTTTTTTGTTCTCCCTCGCCCCTCACCCTGGCCCTCTCCCCTGCGGGGAGAGGGAAGAAGTGAAGGGATAATGCCCGGTGGTGGCTACCAACGCTGCGCCCGCGGTCGTCCGGCAGGCGGTCAGGAATCCGTACAGCGCGCTGCCGAACTGGCTCTACCCCACCTTCGTCGTGGTCGTGCTCAGCAGTTTCGTGGTCTATGCGGTATGGGTGGTCTTCTTCCAACCCGCCGCCTACGTCGCGCCGTACCTGAGCCCCTTCGATTCGCCGCTCATCAAGGTCGGACCGATCCCGCCGGGGATCTGGGTCGCCTGGGCGCCCTTCGTCTTCCGGCTCACGTGCTACTACTACCGCAAGGCTTACTTCCGCTCGTTCCTCTGGCACCCGCGGTCATGCGCCGTGCCGGAGCCAGGCCGCGGCCGCTACCGGGGCGAGACGGCCTTCCCCTGGGTCCTGAACAACCTGCATCGATTCGCGTTCTATGCGACGGTCGTCCAGGTCGCTTTTCTCTTATTCGACGCGATCGTCGCCTTCGACTTCGCCGGGCGGTTCGGGATCGGGTTGGGCAGCGTGCTGATGCTCGTCAACGTGCTGCTTCTCTCGGCCTACACCTTCGGCTGCCACGCCTTCCGCCACCTCGCCGGCGGGGAGCTCGACTGTTTCTCGTGCTCGCGAAGCGCACGGGCCCGGTTCCGCCTCTGGAAGGGCATCACGGTGCTCAACGTGAGGCATGACCGCTGGGCATGGGCAAGCCTCGCCACCGTGCTGATGACGGATATCTACATCCGGCTCCTCATGGCCGGCCTGCTGCACGACCCGAGATGGATCGCATGAGCGGCCCCACGTACGAGACGGTTGAGACGGACGTGCTCGTGTTGGGCGCGGGCGGCGCAGGCCTGCGAGGCGCCATCGCAGCGGCTGAGGCCGGGGCGAGAGTGCTCGTGGTCTGCAAGTCGCTGCTCGGCAAGGCTCACACGGTGATGGCGGAAGGCGGAGTCGCGGCGGCGATGCACAACGTCGCCTACCAGGACACCTGGGAGGTTCACTTCGCCGACACGATCAAAGGAGGCAAGCTCCTCAACGACTGGCGGATGGCCGAGCTGCACGCGAAGGAGTCGCCCGAGCGTGTGCTCGAGCTCGAGCGGTGGGGCGCGGTCTTCGACCGTACGTGGCAGGGGCGCATCCACCAGCGGCCATTCGGCGCGCACACGTATCCCCGCCTCGCGCACATCGGCGACCGCACCGGCCTCGAGCTGCTGCGCACGCTGCAGGACCGGGCCGTACATACGAGCGGTGTCGGCGTGCACATGGAGGTGACGGTCGTCAGGCTCTTGAAGGCTGACGGCAGGGTCGCCGGCGCCCTTGCCTATCGCCGCTCTGACGGATCGCTGATCCTCTACCGCTGCGCGTCGCTTCTGCTCGCCACCGGAGGCACGGGCAGGATGTACCGGGTCACGTCGAACTCGTGGGAGAGCACGGGCGACGGAACCGCGCTCGCGTACGACGCCGGCGCCCAGCTCCGGGACATGGAGATGATGCAGTTCCATCCCACGGGGATGGTCTGGCCGGCAGGTGTTCGCGGCATCCTGGTCACCGAGGGGGTGCGGGGCGAAGGCGGCGTGCTGCGCAACAAGGATGGCGAGCGCTTCATGGAGCGCTACGACCACGAGCGAATGGAGCTGTCTTCACGCGACATCGTCGCGAGGGCAATCAACTCCGAAGTCAACGCAGGGCGTGGGAGCCCGCACGGCGGCGTATTCCTCGACATCACGCACCGCAGGCCCGAGTTCATCAAGAGCAAGCTGCCGTCGATGTATGAGCAGTTCCTGAAGCTGGCCAAGGTCGACATCACCAAGCAGCCGATGGAGGTCGCGCCCACGATCCACTACGCAATGGGGGGCGTGCGCGTCGACCCGGAGACAGGAGCGAGCACCGTACCCGGCCTCTTTGCGGCGGGCGAGGTGGCCGCCGGGCTGCACGGGGCCAATCGCCTGGGCGGCAACTCGCTCAGCGACCTCCTGGTCTTCGGCAAGCGCGCCGGCGAAGGCGCCGCATCCGCGGCGAAGTCCAACCCGGCGGCGGCCACGGCGAAGCTGGACAGCAAGGAGATCGACGGCGCGGTGGCCGCGCTGATGGCGCCGCTCGAGCGTCCGGCGGGAGAGAACCCATACCGGCTGCAGCTCGAGATCCAGGAGGCGATGACCAAGCACGCGCCGATCGTGCGCGACGGAGCGGGCCTCGAAGCCGGCCTCGACGCGATCCTCGAGCTACGTAGGCGGGCCGGCGCGTGCGGGACCGGCGGGTCGGACTCGATCGCGTTCAACCCCGGCTGGCACACGGCGACGGACCTCCACTCGATGCTCGTCAACGCCGAGGCGCTCCTTCGTTCCGCGCTGGAAAGGAGGGAAAGCCGCGGCGCCCACGCGCGCTCAGACTTCCCCAAGGTCGATGATGCGTTCGGCGCGATCAACTTCATCGTCGAGGAGACGCCGCAGGGAATGGTCGTGAAGGCCGAAAAGAGGGCACCGATGCCCGGTTATCTCGCCGACGCGGTCCAGCACTCCTACGCGCGCTACACCCCCGAGGAGATGGAATGATGGAAATCTCCGACCTCGACCTCAACATCTGGCGCGGCGACGCGACGGGCGGGGACATCGTCTCCTACCGGGTGCCCGTTCGGGAAGGCATGGTCGTCCTCGATGCGGTGCTCTGGGTCCAATCGAACCTGGCCGCCGACCTCGCCGTGCGCTGGAACTGCAAAGCCGCGAAGTGCGGCTCCTGCTCGGCCGAGATCAACGGGTTTCCGCGCCTCATGTGCAAGACGCCGATCGCCGAGTACGAGGGCACCGTGAGCGTGCGGCCGATGAAGGCGTTTCCCGTGGTCAAGGATCTCGTGACCGACGTGAGCTGGAACTACGAGGTGAACAAAGAGATCCCGCCGTTCACCCCGAGCGAGCAGGACATGACGAGCAGCGAGCCGTGGCGGATGCAGCAGAAGGACGTCGAACGAAGCATGGAGTTCCGCAAGTGCATCGAGTGCTTTCTGTGCCAGGACGTCTGCCACGTTCTGCGCAACCACGACGCGAAGAGCGTTTTCTACGGTCCGCGGTTCATGATCCGGATCGCGGGGCTCGAAATGCATCCAAGGGACACGCTCGACCGCCGGCCCCTGTTGAAGGGGAAAGCCGGCGCCGGTTACTGCAACATCACAAAGTGCTGCACCGAGGTGTGTCCGGAGCACATCAAGATCACAGACAATGCAATCATTCCGCTCAAGGAGCGCATGGACGATGTCTACTTCGACCCCGTCCGGGCGGCGCTCCGGCGGTTGGGCGGCGGTAAGAAGAACCGCACGGACGCATAGAAAGGGCATGTACGTCCAGCACACGGTCCACATCAAGCACCCGATCAAGCTGGTTAGCGCGACTCTGCTCAAGGGGCCCTCAGAATGGTTTCCCGGCCTCGATGACAAGAACGTCTCGACCATCGGCCTTCACGTGGCCGGCGTGCCCGTGCGCAAGAAGGTCGAGGTCGCGATAGGCCAGGCCGTCAAGACGTCGACCTGGGCGGTCCGGCCCATCACGTGGAAAGCGACCTTTCCGGTGAAGCTGTTCCCCGAGATGACCGGCAAGATCGAGCTGACGGCCTCGGGCAAGGACGAGACGCGGCTCACGGTGAGCGGGATGTACGAGCCTCCGCTCGGCAAGCTGGGCGGCCAGCTCGATGAGGCGATGATGCACAACATCGCGGAGGGCACGGTGAAAGAGCTGGCCGAGTCGATCGCGCAACGACTGGCGAAAGCGGCGGCTAGTTAGCCGTTCGTCCCTGGGGTCGTCGTGTGCCTTGCCAGGTAGGCAGCGGCTTCGGCGCGCCGAGCCACCTCGAGCTTGGACAGGATCGTTGAGACGTAGTTCTTGACCGTCTTCTCGGCGAGCTTTAGCTCCTTGCCGATCTGCCCGTTGGTCATCCCGCGGGCGATCAGGGTCAGGATTCGCTCCTCCTGGGCGGAAAGCCGGCCCAGCTTCTCGTCGCGCATCGTCTTGCCCTTGCGCAGCCGCTCGAGAACCGACTTCGTCACCTCTGGGTCCAGCAGGCTTTTGCCCGCACCGACCTCGCGGATGGCTCGGACAAGCTCACCGCCGCGTATCTGCTTCAGCACGTAACCGGCAGCGCCGGCCATGATCGAGGCGAAGAGCGCCTCATCGTCGGCGAACGACGTGAGCATGAGCACCTGGGTCTTTTCCAGTCGCGCGCGGATCTCACGTGTCGCC
>DATNMQ010000115.1:0-6556 GCA_035602465.1 Candidatus Sulfotelmatobacter sp.
GGGCTGTCGCCCGGTGGGGCGCAGTCGCCATTTCGTTGGGAACGGCGGTGACCGTCTCGGGCGCGCAGACCGTCACCACATACGCGGCGTCGGGCGTGTCGAAGACCGTGCAAACGGCGGCCTTCATAGGCACGACGTCGATGTCGGGAGCCGGCACCGGCAGTTTCGCTGTCGGCGCCAATGACGCCGTCCGAGGGGCCGGCGACTCTGCGACCCGTGCGGCCAAAGCTTCGCAGGACGTCACCACGCCCAACCCTTCCGGCCGCAATGTGACGACCTCCGGTAATTTCAGCGGCTTTGACGGGCTGAATCACCATGATCAGCGTTTCGCCGGAACCGGTATTTACGCGAACACCCAGTTCTCGCTCGAGCCGCCCGACCAGGGCCTGTGCGTCGGAAGTGGCTTCGTGCTCGAAAACGTCAACACCGCTCTCCAGGTCTTCAACTCCGCAGGCACTGCGCTCACTTTGCCTGAGGCTTTGAGCCAGTTTTTCCGCGTGGCACCGGAGATCGACCGGACAACTGGGGTCTTCGGTGACTTTCTCAGCGACCCGAAGTGCAACTACGACGTAGCTACACGGCGGTGGTTCCTGACCGTTCTCCAGATCGACCCGCCCGGGCTGTGCAACGTTGGAGACTTCGGCTCGGTCGTCCCTTGCCCCGGCAGCCGGGCCCACACCTTCGTGGCGGTGAGCCAGGGCGCCGACCCGCGAGGAAGCTGGAACCTGTTCAGCATCGACGCCACCGATGACGGTCTCAACGGGACGCCCAAGCACGCCAATTCGATAATCTCCTGCCCGTGCTTCGGCGACCAGCCGCTCCTCGGCATGAATGCCGACGCGCTGTTCATCAGCACCAACGAGTACGGCATCGCACTCAAAGGCAACACCAACCCCGGCAACCCGGAGTTCGGTGGTCAGATCTACGCGGTTTCAAAGCGGGGCATTGAGCAAGCGACCAGCGGCAACTTGCCGAAGGTGGTTCACATCGATGCCGGCTCGCTGCCCATGCCGTCGGGTGACTGCTGCGCGCCGTGGGACTCGATCCAGCCTGCGGCATCGCCCACCGCGGGATCGCAAACCCGCGGGTTCGAGTACTTCCTCAGCTCCTTTACCAACAACACCACTACCAACCATGCGATCAATGCATGGGTGGTCACGGGCACCGGCTCGCTGCGAAGCAGCCACCCTGACCTCGACATCCAGCGCGTCCAGCTGCGAAGCGAGGCGTACGTCGACGACCTTCCGATCTCCTCACCGGGCTTCGGTGGTATTGCCGACGACCAGAAGACCGGACCCAACCCGCTTGGCGCTACGGTTGGCCGCTCTCTCGGCCAGATCAACGCTAACGACGTGCGTATGAACCAGGTGGTGTACGCCGACGGCAAGCTGTGGGCTGGACTCAACACCGCCCTTCAATCAACCCCTGGCGGCCCTGCCCGATCAGGCATCGCCTACTTCGTCGTCCAGCCGAGTTTTAGCGACGGCGAGCTCCAAGCCGAAATGGTCAACCAGGGCTACGTGACCATTGCCGGCAACAGCACCCTGTTCCCGTCCATCGGAGTTAACGCGTCCGGCGAGGGCGCCATCGCCTTCAGCGTGGTCGGCCGCGGCTACTTCCCGAGCGCGGCGTACGTCAAGATCAATTCGGATGGCGAGCTCAGCGGTCCGATCGTAATTGCCGGCGCGGGCAACCTGCCTGACGACGGGTTTACCCAGTACCCCGAATACACCGGTATCCCCTCTACTGTCGGCCGCTGGGGTGACTACTCCGCCGCGGTGGCGACTTCGGACGGCTCGATCTGGATGGCCGCCGAGTACATCCACGAGACCCCGAGCCGGCCGCGCACGTTCTACGCCAACTGGGGGACCTTCGTCTACCACCTCAGCGTGGGTGAAGGCGACAATCAGTCAGGTTCTCAGAATTAGAAAGAGTCAGAAATAACGGGAGGGCCAGACCAGCAGGTCTGGCCCTCTTTTAATACGAGGCACTAAGGCCGTCAGTGGACGTCGCCGACCAGGAAGATCGCGACGGCATAGACTCGCGCCACGTGCCGTGGCTTATCTCGCCTGACGGAGTTCGCCTTAGCTACGAGGTCGAGGGCTCGGGCCCGCCCCTACTGTTGCACGTCGGCGCCGGAGCCGATGCGGAGCTCTGGCGCGCGGCGGGATACCTCGAACCGCTGTCCAGCGCGTATACCTGCATTCTCTTCGACCATCGCGGTCACGGCAATAGCGATCACCCAACGAGCGTGGCCGCCAATCACATCGACCGGTACGTCGACGACGTGGTCGCTCTCGTCGAGCACCTGGGCCAACCCAGCGTTTCCTTTTTTGGCTGGTCAAGTGGAATTTCGGTCGGCCTCAAGGCGGCAGCCGAGCATCCCGGCCTGTTCGACGCAGTGGTGCTGTTTGGGGGCATGGCCAGGCGGGCCACGCCGGACCAGATCGCCGAGTCGACGAGGCAGCGGCTCGGCGCAATGCGCGAAAAGGGCTGGCTCTATCTGCTCGACGACATGGTGGCGGCGGAGAAATTTCCGGTTCCGCAGTGGTTCCTGGATCGTGTGCTCGCCACCGACACCGCGCCGTGGTTCGCGTACACGGAAGGCCGGCCCCTTTGGAACTGGAGCCCATGGGACGCCGTGCCGAGAGTGAACGCGCCGACCTTGATCCTCGCCGGTGAGCTGGAAGATCCGGATGACGTGATGGGCGAGGTGGCGGCGCTGATGCCCGATGCGACCCGCGTCCGCATTCCGGATCGCGAGCACATAAACGCGTTTCTCTACAGCGAGTTCGTCGTCCCGCGCGTGATGGAGTTCCTGGCAAACCGCTCCTAGCGTCGGCGCAAGGCAATCACGGTCATGTGCTCGGTCACCTCGATCTGTGTATCTGTTGACCTGCTCCGCCATAGGTCATGCAAGCGCTGCCTGGCGCCGGACGGAAATCGCGGCGGCCGCTGCCCCAGGTGGAGATACCGGCGCAGCTCGGACAGGCTTGAGAGACGAACGCGATATTCGCGGTTGCTGGTTCCGATCCGTTCGAAGAGTCCGCGTTCGATGACCAATTGAATTGACCCGACCGCCGCGTCGATGAGCGGCTGGAAAGCCGGATTGACCAGCGCCGCCACCGGTTGGCGCTTTTGCCCGGCCGTGACAGCGATGAATGGCCGCTTCCACTGATGGGGCTGGATCAAGACAAGCGCGCCGCCCACTTTCAGGTGGCGCCTGGCTCGCTCGAGGGCATGGACCATGCCCTGGACCGCGATTCATCAAAGCGACCAGCTGAACAGCACAACCTCGAATGGTTCGGCACGAAGGCGAAGCTGCTCGGCCGAGCCGACGCGGAAGGAGACGTTGCTGATGCCTTCAGACGCTTCGAGCCGTCGGGCAAGAGTGACTTTCGTCGCATCTGGTTCGATGGCCACCACCTGGGAGGCGAGAGGAGCGAGCTCGCGCGTCAGACGGCCATCTCCGCATCCGATCTCGAGGATCCGGCGACCCTCGAGTCCTACAAAGCGCCCGACGAGCCGGACCTCCATCCCAGGAGGCGGATAGTCAGGGCGGGACTCAACGCCTCTCGACATCGCGAGGATGCTAGGGCAACTCCATAATGCCCGTGATGGCGACGGCAATCCGCCACGGCGTCCGGCTGCACTACTCGGACCTGGGTGCCGGTCCGGCCGTCTTCTTCCATACCGGCGGGGGCGGGGACGGCACGATGTGGAAGACCGCAGGCTACGTCGATGGGTTGCCCGGTCGGCGCCACCTGCTCTTCGACCACAGAGGCCATGGACGCAGCGACAAACCCGAGCGCCTTGAAGCACACCGCATGGTCGAGTACATCGCCGACGTCATCGCGGTTTTGGACGAGGTCGGCATAGATCGGGCCGCGATGGTCGGCTACTCCGACGGCGCCCGCCTGATCTATGCATTGGCTGCACGCCATCCTGAGCGCGTCGTCGCGCTGGTCGGCATCGGTGGTGTCGGGCTCCCAACTGACACCAACGACTACCGGCTCGAGCTCGCAACAGATGTGCGTCAGACCGGGCTTCGAACATATGTCGAACAGATGTCGGCCGGCGAAACGGAGCCCGCGCCGGCGTGGCTCATCGAGAATCTTTACGCCACATCCGGCGAGATGTTCGCTCTCGAGCTGGAGGGCTGGGCCGATGCTCCCACTGACTGCGAGGACTTTCCACGCATCGTGGCTCCTACCCTCATCATCTGCGGGGAGAGCGAGAACACCGATGGCGCCGCCGAGCTTGCGGTACAGGCGTTGCCGGCCGGTGAAGCGGTGGTGATGCCGACGTTCGGCCATCTACAGGCGTTCTGGCGGACCGACGTCACCGTTCCAATCATCAACGACTTTCTCGCGCGGCACGTGCCCGTCCCCGCAACCGCTCAGATGTGAAGATGGCTCGCTGGCGCGCCCCGGACTGGGTGATCTGGCTTTCGGCCCTCGCCGGGCCCGCGCTCCTCACCGCCGTCCTCATCCCTGTCACGGGAGCGGACAGACGGAACTACGTCTTCCTGTACCTGGGCCTGGTCGCGGTGGTGGGAGTGCTCCGCGGGCTGTGGCCCGCGCTGCTGGCGGCGGCTGCGAGCTTTGCGCTCCTCGACTACTTCTTCACGGTCCCGTACTACACGTTCACGATGTCGCGCCCCGAGGACGTGCTGAACCTCGCCATCTTCGTCGTCATGGCGGTGCTGGTCGGCATCCTGGCCTCGCGGCGCCGCACCGCGCTGCTCGAGGCCGAGGCTCTGACGAGGCAGCTCCGCGAGGTCAACGGCGAGCTCGTGCGGCTGAACAAGGAGCAGGCCGAGGCCGCCCAGGCCGCCCTCCGGCTTGCTCGTAGCGAGCAGCAGATACACGCCCTCCAGGAGACGGACCGATTGCGGCGGGAGCTTCTCGCCAACGTCTCCCACGAGCTGCGCACGCCGCTCGGGACCATCCTCACCGAGAGCACCGATCCAAGCAAGGAGCGCAGCCCTGACGAGATGAAGCATTCGCTGGACACGATCGCCGCCGAAGCTCGGCGGCTCAACGCCCTGGTGGCCGACATGCTCGACATGACCATCATCGAAGGCGGCGCCCTCGAGCTCGACCTCGTCCCCCTCGACCTGGACGATGCCATCGAGGCTGCCGCCGAGCGCTTGCACCGCGCTTCGCCGGATCGCCAGGTGGCCTGGGATCGGGACGCTGCCCGCGTGGACGTCCTCGCCGACTGGGAACGGCTCGGCCAGGTCTTCGACAACCTGCTCTCGAACGCCGACCGATTCGCTCCTCACTCGACGCCGATCAGCGTCGCCGTGGCGCACGAGCAGTCGGGCGTGGTCACCGTCAGGGTCAGCGATCGGGGACCGGGCATTCCCGCCGACCTGCGCGAGCGAATCTTCGAACGCTTCTTCCGCGGCGCCGGCAACGGCAATTCCGGCGGCACCGGCCTTGGCCTCGCCATCGTGAAGGGGCTCGTCGAGGCGCACGCCGGCACGGTTGTGGTGGAGGACAAAGGAGAGCCCGGCGCGACCTTCCGCTTCACGCTTCCCGACGCGCGCGACGCCGGGTGAGCGAGATCCTGATCGTCGAGGACGATCCGGCGCTGAGGAATTCGATCCGGTCCACCCTGGAGAGAAACGGGTTCACGGTCCGCACCGCGGGAGACGGCGCCGCGGGGGCCCGCGAGCTCGAGACCGGCAGCTACGACGTGGTGCTGCTGGACATAGGGCTGCCGTTCGTGGACGGCTGGCGCATCCTGGCCACGCTGGAGGGAAGACGGATCCCCTCCGTCATAGTGATCAGCGCCCGCGGCGAGGAGCGCGACAAGGTCCGCGCACTCGACATGGGAGCCGACGACTATCTTGCCAAGCCGTTCGGCGCCGACGAGCTCCTGGCCCGGCTGCGCGCGGTGCTCAGACGCGTGCAGCAGCCGGCGACGCAGACCAAAGCCACAAGGGTCGGAAACGTGGTGGTGGATCTCGGAGCTCAGTCGGTGCTTCGCGACGGCGTCGAGGTCCGCCTCTCGCCCACGGAGTACGGCCTGCTTGCGGCGCTGGCCGAGAAGGCGGGCCAGGTCATGGACCATCGGACGCTGCTGCGCACGGTCTGGGGTCCTGGTTACGGCGACGAGCGGAACTACCTGCGCACGTTCATCCAGCGGCTGCGCGTTAAGCTCGAGGCCGATCCCAAGAACCCCGCGGTCATCGTCACCGTCGGCGCTCGCGGCTACCGCTTCGGTCCACCCGCCGCGGTCTGAGCCAAAATTTACAGGCGGATGGTGGCGGTAGGCCGGATTCACTCCGGCCGTCACCCAGCGCGGCCCGCCGAACGCCTCCATGCGTTCTCTGACTCGGTGGGGGTTCCACGGGGGAGGCCTGCCTCCCCCGTGAATACAGCGTTGACGCTTCGTTGACTCCCCGCGTCTTAGGTTTCTAGCCATGCCGCTCGACGTTTGGATGCTCGGCCTTGCGCTGGTGCTGACCATCGTGTCCCTTGTCTATGTCCGCGGACTGGAGGACCTGCCTTAAATGGAAGCCCAGCTGCCCTACATCATCACAGGC
>DATNMQ010000151.1:0-14953 GCA_035602465.1 Candidatus Sulfotelmatobacter sp.
CGCTTCTGCTCATAGCGCGCCACCTGCGCCTCGAGCAGCACGACGTCGGTCTCGCGGATCGCGTGCGCCACCTCTGGCTCTGACCGTCCCGCATAGCGGGCGCAGAGCTCGAGGAGCTCCCGCTTGAATTTGATCAACTCCTCATACCGGCTTACCCAACGGCGAGCCTGATCCAGTGTCGCTGTCGCGGGGTTCTCGCCAGGAAGGCGATAACCCGGATCCCCGGATCGCTGAAGGAAAGCTGTGGCCAGCTCACGTTTCTGCATTCAATTCCCTCTTCATACCCCCGTAACCGGACCGAGCAAATTTGCACCTCTCATCATGCACTCGAGCGAGCCTCGAGGGAAGTCGCGCGGACGGCCGGCGGGCGCATCTCTTAAGATCGAGTGAGGACTGGGGGGTCTATGAACACGGTTCGGCCGCAGGCTGCCGACGAACAGCTCAAGCTTCTGGTTTCCAGCGTCGTCGACTACGCGATCTTCATGCTCGATACGACGGGCACGATCATCACGTGGAACGAGGGCGCGCAGAGGATCAAGGGCTACAGCGTCGACGAGATCATCGGCCGCCACTTCTCGATCTTCTATTCCGCGGATGAAGTGCGAATTCGCAAGCCCGAGTGGGAGCTCGAGGTTGCGAAGCGTGAAGGCCGGTATGAAGAAGAGGGCTGGCGGTTCCGCAAAGACGGCACCCGGTTCTGGGCCAACGTGGTGATCACGGCGCTGCGCAACGAGTCCGGCCGGCTGCAGGGCTTCGGCAAGGTGACGCGGGACCTGACCGACCGCCGACTTCGCGAGGAGCAGATGCGAGCGCATGCCGAGCGGACGGCTGAGCTCGAGCAGGTGAAGACACAGTTTTTGAATCTCGCCTCGCACGAGCTGCGCGGGCTGGTGACCGCCATACGCGGTTACAACTCCATGCTCGAGGACGGGTCCATTCCAATTGAACAGATCCCGGGGATCGCCCAATTGGTCGAGACAAAGCTGGCCCAGATGGACAGCCTGGTCGAGCAGATGCTGGAGACTGCACGCCTCGGCGACATGGCGGTCGAGTCGACCCCGGCGCGGGCAGCGAGCTCACGCTGACGGCCTCGGCTGTTCCTTAAGCCTCCAGCCCAAACCAAAACCTAAGCCCTTGCCCGCCGGCCCAGCTGGTGCGAACATTTGATCGCCATGAGGCCTCCGTCGGCTGAAGCCATCGAGCTTGGCCTGAACACCGCCGACCCGACGACGCTGGTCATCGACCTCAACTGCGCGTTCGCCTCGATCGAGCAGCAGAACGACGCATCGCTGCGGGGGCGGCCCCTCGCCATCGCCGCTTACGCCACCGACGCGGCTACGATCGTGAGCTCGTCGCGCGAGGCGCGCGACCTCGGGATCAAGACCGGGATGCGCGTGTTCGAGGCCAAGGCGATTTTCCCCGCGGTCCTCGTGCGCGAGCCCAACCCGCCGCTGTACCGGACCGTCTCCGACAAGCTGATCGAGATCATGGAGCGGCACACGCCCGACGTGCTGCGGATGTCGATCGACGAGGCTTCGATGGACCTCGCGGGAACCCCGAACCTCAAGAAGCTTGGGCCCGAAGGCGTCGGCCGCGCCGTCAAGCTCGCCATCCGCGAGGAGGTTGGCGAGTGCGTGACCGCGTCGGTCGGGGTCTCGACCTCGATCTGGATGGCCAAGCAGGCGTCCAACCTCGACAAGCGCGACGGGCTGCAGCGCATCGACCACACCAACCTCTGCGCCGTTTTCGACCGGCTGCGCCTCACGGACCTGTCGGGCATCGCAGACGCCACGGCGCGCCGGCTCTCGCGCGCCGGCATCCTCACGCCGGTCCAGTTCCTGCGCGCGACGCCGCCCCGGCTCCGGATCACCGGCATGCATGCCGAGGTCGCTCGGGGCTGGAGCATGCGCCTGCGCGGCTTCGAGGTCGGCGGGTTCGAGACTGCGCGCCGCAAGAGCTACAGCCACTCGCACGTGCTGGCGCGCGCGACCGCGTCGCAGAGGGAGCTCGAGGAATTGCTGATGCGACTGTCCGACATGGTCGGCAGGCGGCTCCGCGCGGCCGGAAGGCGAGGCAGCATCGTTTCCGTAGGTGTCGTGTATCGACCCGAAGAGAGCAATTTCAGCCGCCAGGCAAAGCAGCCGAAACCGATCTCGACCGGGGACGAGATCTACCAGGCCGCTCTGAAGCTGCTGGCGCAGCGCGATCCGCGCCTGACGGTTGGGACGCTGGGTGTCGGCCTTTCCGGCCTGGTCGACAACGAGGCTGGGCAGCTCGATTTGTTCGGCGATCCGGCAAGCCCCCGGCAGGACCGGCTGGAGGCGGCGGTGGACGCCATCCGGGATCGTTTCGGGGAGGACGCGATGCAGCGCTCGCGGCTGCTCGGTCGTGCGCAAGTGGTCCGAGACCGCATCGCGTTTGGTAATACAGGCCACCCCGAAGAATCCAGGCGTGGCAGCTAGCGGGCGATCCACTCCCGTGCTTCGTCGACCGAACCGAAATACTCCACCTGTAGCGTCTCCGGCGCTGTCTCTAGCCGGCTGCGAAGATGCGCGGCGGCCAAATCGCTCACCGGCAGCACAATAGCGAACCTCTCGAGGCCGGCCGCGATCGCTTTCGGGACCCATTCCCGATTGGCCCGCTCCTGGTCCGCTGGGTTGAGCGCCCGCTGCCTGCGGCAGTCGGCGAGGAGGCAAGACCCCGCGTGGTCCTGGAGGGCCCGGACGACCGCGTCGAGGAGAGCGTTGAACTCCGCGGTGTTCGCCCATCCCTCCCACTCGACAAACACCGTCTTGTGCAAGTCGTCCCACCGGACGTTGGCGACTCCTGGAACGCTGAAGTAGACGTCCTGCGGCTGGCCCAAGCTGAAAGTCATCGTACTTACGGAAGGGCTAAACATGAACCCGTTAACCAGACCGATTGGGGCTAAGCCACCGCCTCGCATTCGGCGCCCGTCACGTCGGCTTGCGCGACCGGCTTTGCTCGCAGCAGCCAGGCCGCCAGCCCGAGGGTGACGACCACGATTCCGGCGCCGGCCAGCCAGGCGAGGTGATAGCCCCCGGCGAGGGCGTCCGCTAGACCCGCACCGCCGTGCACCATCTGGACCGCCCGTCCGCCCGCGACCGTGGCCATGACCGCCAGGCCGAACGCTCCTCCGACCTGGCCGGTCGTGTTCAGCAGGCCCGAGGCCAGCCCCGCGTCGCTCGGCGCGACGCCGGACATCGCGAGCATGGTCAGCGAGGGGAACGAAAGGCCCCCGCCGAGACCGAACAGCACCATCGGGACCAGGAAGTGCACGGCGTAGGACGCGTGGGTCGGTCCGACGGCGACCATCACCAGCGCGGCGGCCGCCAGCACCTGGCCGGTCGCAAGCATCGCGCCGGCGCCAAAGCGGGAGATGAGCGGCGCCGAGAAGCGGACCGAGAAGAGTCCCATCACGACGGCAACCGGAAGGAAGGCGAGCCCGATCGCCATCGGGCCGTAATTCAGCACTCGTTCGAGATAGAGCGAGCCGAGGAAGAAGAAGCTGATGAACGGGACCGACATCAGGGCCTGGACGAGGTTCGTGCCGGCCACGGTCCGCGAGCGGAACACTCGCAGGGGCAGGATGGGATTACGTGCGCGCGCCTGGCGCACGACAAACGCCGCCAGTATCGCGAGGCTCACGGCGCCCAGGCCGAGTGTGCGCAACGAGCCGAGTCCGTAGTCCGAGGTCTGCACGATCGTGTACACCCCGAGCATCAGGGCGCTTGTGACCATCACCGCACCGGCGACGTCCGCGCCCTTGCCGATGCCGATCCCTCGATCGGACTCGAGGAGGCGGTAAGCCACCACTGCGGTGCCAACGCCGAGCGGGAGGTTGACGAAGAAGATCCAGTGCCAGCTGACCGCCTCGGTGATCAGGCCGCCGGCGATCAGGCCCACGGCAGCGCCTGCCGAGGCGATGAAGCTGAACAATCCAAAGGCCTTCGCGCGATCTCCGGGCTCTGGAAACAGAGTCACGATCATGGCCAGGATCACGGCGGAGCTGACGGCTCCGCCGACACCCTGGACAAAGCGGGCCGCGATGAGCATCGGCTGCGTGAACGAGAGGCCACACGCTACCGACGCGCAGGTGAAGATCACGAGACCCGCGAGAAAAACGCGCTTGCGCCCGACGAGGTCGCCGATGCGGCCGGCGAGCAGAAGCAGGCCGCCGAACGCGATCAGGTACGCGTTGATCACCCACGCCAGCCCGGACTGCGAGAAGCCCAGGTCACGCTGAATCGAGGGAAGCGCGACGTTCACGATCGTCATGTCGACGACGATCAGAAGAAATCCCGTGCAGAGCACGATCAGCGAAAGCCAGCGTGAGTTATTCATGCCTGTTCAGACCTCGATCCATCACCAAACTCATCGGTTGGGAACCGATGAGTTTTCGCTCGCTATTCCGTCTGGATAGCGATGGGGACCGGTACGGTCATCCTGGACTGCGCCCGCATGGGCAAGCCGGACATCGGAACGGTCGAGCGCATCGCGCGCATTCAGGTGGCGGCGCGGCGGCGTGGATTGGAGCTCAGGCTGTCGGGCGCGGGCGCGGCCCTGGTCGACCTGATCGCGTTCTGCGGTCTAGCCGGAAACCTTTGCGGGGAGGTGCATCGGCAGGTTGAACAGCGGGAAGAGCCTGGCCGTGTCCAGGAAGAAGGTGATCTCCGCGATCCTGCCGTCTGACAGGTCCAGGACCTGGAGCGCCCAGGGGTCGTGGCCGCCGTTGGGGCTCGGCTTGTACTGGCCGAACGTGGGCATGCCGTTGGCGCTGACCGTGGGGATCACGCGCGAGCCCTGGCACGCGATGCCAGGCCCGAACCACCAGGTCATCATGTCGTCGCGGCCGCGAAGCCACATGTCAAACGGCGGCATCGACTGCCGCGCGTCTTCCTTTATTAGTGTGGTCAAGGCATTCAGGTCGTAGCGCTCGAAAGCCGCGACATAGCGCTCGAGCAGCGCTCGATCGGCGTCGGTGAGGTTTTGGGGCCGACCTGGCGCGGCGTCCTGGTTCTTGGCCAGGGTCGAGCGGGCGCGCTGCAGCGCGCTGGTGACCGAGGCGACCGACGTGTCGAGAAGCTCGGCGACCTCCGACGCCTGCCAGTCGAGGACCTCGCGCAGGATGAGCACCGCTCGCTGCCGCGCCGGCAGGTGCTGGAGCGCGGCGACGAAAGCGAGACGGATCGACTCGTTCGCCACGGCGACATCGGCAGGGTCTCGTTCGGGGGCGATGAGGTGCATCGGGATCGGCTCCAGCCAGCTGACCTCGGTTGGGACGTTGAGGTTGGCCTCGATCGGCTCGACTGACGGGCCGAGGTCCATCGGCCTCGCGCGACGCTCCTTGCTTTTCAGCATGTCCAGGCAGACGTTGGTGGCGATCCGGTAGAGCCAGGAGCGCAGGGCGGACCGGCCCTCGAAGCTCTCCCGGTTCCGCCACGCCCGGACGAATGCATCCTGCACCGCGTCCTCGGCGTCGAAGGGCGAACCGAGCATGCGGTAGCAGTAGGCGGTCAGCTCACGTCGATACGGCTCGAGGTCGCTGAAAGGGTGCGCGGTCGACAGCGTGGCGCCCTGCATCAATGGCGATTCTAGAGGGCGACTCAAACGATGGTGATCGAGTCGTTCTTCTTGTAGTTTCCGCCGATCGTATCGCTCAGGCTCGTCGTACCCCAGATCGCGTGCACGGTGTTCGAGTACGAGCCCGGACTCGCGATGCTGAAGGTGCCGATGATCGTGATCTCGAACCTGACGTCGGACATGATCCGAAGGTCGCACGTCGCAACCTGACGTCCTTTTGCGTCGAGCCCAATCGTGCAGTCGGCCGGGCCGGCGAGTGGGTGACCCTTCAGGTCCGTCACGACGTAAGTGGCCGTGACGCCGGTCAGCACGGGCGGGAGCACGTCGTTGACCTGCTTACCCCCCACGAGGCCGGTGAATGAGATCGTCATCTTGGAGCCGATAGCGAAAGTCCGTGATTTGGACGGGTGTTGATTCTCTTTGTACGTCGGAGTCAGGCCGGCAATGTCACGGGCGTATTCACTGCCGACGCATTTCCCGCAGAAGAATCCGCCAAAAGCAAAGAACGTGTCCTGGTCTTCGTCGTGCTTCACGTTCGTGTAGCTCGTGGCGCTCAGCCACACCACCTCGCCACACTGGCCCCAAGACGTCAGGTCGTCCAACTTGGCGCACGACGCGGGCGGGTATCGCAGGCTTTCCGTACCCGCGATGTAGCCGCCGTGGTAGTGGTTATTCGAGTCGATGCTCACGTTGAGCGCGGCTGTGTTCGCCTGGGAGACGAGGTCGAGGTAGTTGTAGGGCGACAGCTCCTCCGAGTGATAGCTCACAAGAGCCATGTCAACTCCCTGATGTGACAGGGGGTTGGGTATCGCGGCTGGTATCCCATCTCCGATAAGCGGCTGACCGTCGCCAAAGAAGGACGGAGCTCCGAGGTTGCTGCCCCATCGCCAGTGCATATGGACGCACTCCGGGCAGCCAGGGGGGACTGGTACGGGTCCCTCGACGGAACTCGTCGGGGTCTGGTGCACGTTGTCGTAGCGACCCGCCAGGTTCGCGGGCTGTGTCGGACTGGACCCCAAAGCAGCGCTGACGCCCCGCACCGCCACTTCGTTCTGGATCGCGGGCTGGCCACCGCCGGTCGGTGGGTACACGTCAAGGTGACCTGTTGGATCGCAGTTGTCTTTGGGCGCGCTCGCGTCGCAGTCACGCGCGAGCATGCCCGCCCGGACAGCCAGCGCGTCGGGCGTGTAGTGCAGGCGCGCAGCCGCGTTGAGGCTGACCAGCAAAGTCGACCCTGAATCGTCCTGGAAGTGGTAGAAAACGATCGGCTTCCAGCGCCCGCAATCAGGTAGAGGCTTGACCACCAGCCCGATCGGAAACGGAGCATATTGCGACGGCTCGCAAGCAACCGCCTGCACATCCTTCTCCTTGAAGGGCCTGTAGAACTCATACCGCTGGGTGATGGACAGCCACGTAGTGGGCAAGCCCACCGCCGGCGCCGGGGCGAGGTCGACGATGTAGGTTGCGGCTACGATCTCGTGCGCGCATGCCGGATCTCCGCCGCAGGGATCGGCCTGCGGGGACTGCATCTCGGAAGGCGGCGAAATCTGGGTCACGTGCACCCTCGTGTAGGCAGCGGGAGACGGCGACTCGATCGCATCGGTTTGAAGCGTGAGATGGCGCGTGGTCGTGTTCGTGCAGTGCGCGATGTCGGTCGACGACGAGCAGGTCACCAGATCGAGGTAAGGCACGCTCATGCGCTCGGCCATCAAGCGGCCTTCAAGCGAAACGTTGGAGACGACGAGGCCCTCGCATACCGAAACCCCGTAATCGAAAGACCATCCGTGGTAGTCCTTGTGCGAGCTGTTGACCATCTGGCCGGCGTTGTTGCAGGACGTGGTTGGATGAGAGACGCCCGTGGGTAGGAATGGGCAGCTGCCGTCGGCAGCCGTGACCTTCTCAATCTCATCCGACTGCGTGGCGTAGAGACATTTGTCGGGGCCGACGCCGACGAAGTCACCCCGCGAGCCGCCAGTCACGATGTCCGTGTAGGTGACCGGCTGCACCGAGAAATCGACGAGGGTGATGATGCCGTCGTTTCTGTTGACCGCCAACTGGGTGATCTGGCTGCCGGTGGCAGGGGCCACGAGCGCGATTCCGTCCGCGGCGGGCACCGCCGCGATCACCGATGCCGTCCCAGGCGCAGAGTCTGAGGTGCCCGTGATCCGGTAGACGGCACCACTGGCTCCATAGAGCGTCCCGTCGGGGGCGAACGTCAATCCGTCGACCGAGACGTTGGCCGTGTACAGAGTTGGAGTCACCGGACTGCCCTGGTAGCCGCTGAGTCGCAGCACGGTGCCGCATGACGAGACGAACAAGTCCCCTGACAGGGGGTCGACCACGACGGCGTTTGGGCTGCAGATTCCGCTTGCGACCGTCGCCTTTACGGCTCCCGTGGCCGGATCCAGCTCGAGGACGTCGCCCTCGCCCTGGCGAGCTACGAACAGGCGCCCGGCTTTGTCAAAAGCAAGCCCGGTGACCCGGAAGCCGACGGAGCTGATCAGCGAAGTCTCGAATGTGCCCCCTGCCGGCGGGAATCGATACAGGCCGCCGCTGAAGTACGCGGTCGAGTAAAGGTTGCCCTGTGCGTCGAAGGCGACGCCGATTGGACCTGGCCCGTAGAAGAGGAAAGTGCTGAATCCGGTCGCGAAGTCCGTTACCGCGTAGCCGGCCGCGGGAGTGCCCGCGGCGCGGGCGTCGTTGATCGCACCTGATACGAACCACTGCGTGACCACGAGGGCCGCCGCAAGCGCGAGCCGGATGCCCCTTCCCACCACCGAGGTGCGGGCATCATCACAGCCGGCCGGGTGTCTGTCAATCCCGTTAAGTGACGGTCGGTTCTTGCCTCTGGCCTTTGGCCCGATCCACGATCGAGTCGAGCCACTCGACGCCGCAGTTCAGCGCGTGGTCGACGCTCTCGTGCGCATGGTCGCAAGCCCACTTGCGCTCCCGGAAGTTGTCTTGATCGTCGGACGCCTCCATGCATTGTGTGACTCGGAGGGTGATGTTAGACGGTTGGCGGCAGTAGGCCGGATTCACTCCGGCCGTCCAGCACGGCCCGCCGAACGCCTCCATGCATTGTGTGACTCGGAGGGGGTTCCACGGGGGAGGCCTGCCTCCCCCGTGGAGTTAGATCAGGGGTAGTTCACCACCGCGACCGGGGTGTCGGGATTGGCCGCCGTCGACGGCCCGCCCGTGTCATTCACCACGTGCAGGATGCCGCCCGTGCCGTTCGAAACGTCGAGGAAGATGGTCAACAGGTCGTGGAGGCTGCCCGCCGGAAGCGTTTTGGGCACCTCGAACGCGTGCGCCGCGTAAATGTTGACCCCGCCGTTGTATTTCTTGTTGAAGAACGAGTAGCTGCCCATTCCGTAGCCGTGGAAGCTCGTCACCTTGTTGTCAATCTTGAAGGCTGCCCAACCGTCGACGCCGGGAGCCTCCATCCAGGCGGCCTGGGTCGGCGGGTCGTAAGGCATCTCGTTCTGGAAGAACACGTCGGTGCCGCCGTTGCCGTTCCAGATCGTTTCGTACTTCTGGAAGTGCTCGACGAACAGTCCGTACGCGGTGACGTTGTCGCCGTTGATCACGACACCTGTGTCGGATGTGTTGGCGGTCCAGCCGACGCCGTTACCGTGGTCGGCGCGCCACGCCCAGATGTCGTCGAGGATGACGCTGTTGCTGTTGACGACGAGCGCGGTCTTGACCTTGCCCGCCTGGGCTCCGCCGACGCGGAAGAACACGTCATACAGGCCTGAGGGGTCGGACGCGGCGCTGTTCTCGTCCGACTGACCGGACCGCTGGATGTCGCCCTGCTGGTGGTCGTTGCCGTTTCCCACCTGCAGCAGCACCTGGGACTTCTCCGCGCCGGCGTCGAAGATGATTCCTGACAGCAAGACGCCTCGATTGCTCGCGACCTTCATCGCCGCGTTGCCTTCGTCCGGAATGAGCGTGGCCATTCCCAGACCGAGGACCACGATGTCCGGACGGGTGACCTGGATCGTCGCGTCCAGGTGATAGACGCCCGGAGTAAGGATCAGGTCCTTGCCTCGGCGGAGAGCGCTGTTGATCTTCTCGGCGGAGTCGGCCGGCCGGGCGACGAAGAACCGCTCGATCGGAATCGATGAGCCTGGCGTCTGGCCTGACGCCCAGGTCGGACCCACGGTGTTGTGCTGAACCGCGGGCACGAAAACGTTGTAGGCGCCCGCAGCGTCGAGATACAGGTACGGCGCTTCGCGGGTCACCGGGCTTGTGTTGAGCGTCGTGTAGGGCGGGTTGGGAAAGCCTCCTTCCGCGGGCGCGCCAGTGTCACCCATGAAGACCTGGTTCCACACCGGATTCGACCAGAAGCCGAGGCTGCTGTTCCGGGCGAAGAACTGCTGCTGCCCGCCGTTGATGACGCCCGAGAGCTTCGAGTCGGCGATGAAGCCCCCGCTTACGTACTGCTTCTGCGCGCAGTAGTCGAAGAGGAACAGAAGGCCGCCGTTGATCGCCACGCGACGGATCGGCGCGGCCTGCGATATCGCATACAGGTTGTTCGAGTTGGCGCAGCCGGGGGTTTCACCGTCGACGGGCGCCGGAGCGTAGACCGTCTTGCTCGACCTCGTGATATTGAGCGTCAGGTTCGACAGAGAGCGCCAGAAGTTCGTGAGCCCGATGCAGCCGAAGTCAATCCCGGGTGTGCCCGAGCACACCGAGTTGAGGACCTCGATCTCACCGTTGATCACGACGTCGTTGGGTGACTGGCCGAGGCCGGCCACTGTCGTGTAGTAGCCGACCTGGAAGCTGAGCGGGTTCGTCGCCGACCCGTACGTCCCTGGCTTGAACAGGATGGCGTCGCGCCGCGAGCCGAACTCGTTGTGGACCTGCGCCACCGAGATCGCATTCAGCTCTGCCTGGATCGCAGCCTGGTCCATGGATGGACTGAAGATGTGCACGCTCGGGCCGAAATCCTGCGCGCCAGGCGGCGGATTGTCGTCCGCAAGCGCGGTGGTAGTGGTCGACCAGGCGATGGCCAGCGCACCGGCCACCAACAAGGCGCGAAGACTTCGAGCTCTCATCCGTCTATCTCCTCACTCACAAATCCGCCACCAGCCAAGTGTTCCCCGGAGCTCAGCTCATCGCAGCACCACCTTTGCGCTCAACCTCAGGTCGCGAGACGACCGCCCCACGCGGATGGTGTACGTGCCTGGTTCGGCGACCCACCTTCCCAGCCCTTCGTCGAAGCGCTGGAATGCGCGCGACGCGACAGTCAGGCGGGCGTCGACCGACCGGCCGGGTTCCGCACCGACGCTCGCGTACGCGGCCAGGACGCGCACGGGGTTGGTAAGTTCGCTGTGCGGCCCCTCCAGATAGAGCTGCACAACCTCGCGGCCGGCCCGGCCGCCCGTGTTGCGGACCTTGACCAGCACGTCCAGGTCGCCGACGCCGATCGCTGCCGAAGCCGGCTCGAGCGATTCGTAGGTCCAATCGGTGTAGCCGAGGCCGTGGCCGAAAGAGAAGAGCGGATCCGTGCCCTTTCGGTCGAAACCTCGGTACCCGACCAGCAGCCCCTCGCTGTAAGGCAGGCTGCCGGCCTCGGGCTGCGCGTGCAGGACGGGCGAGTCGGCCTCGGTCTGGGGGAACGACACCGGGAGACGTCCGCCCGGTTCCACCGCGCCGGTCAGCGTTTCCGCCAGCGCCTCGCCAAACGCCTGGCCCGGGAACCACACCTGGAGGATGGCCGCGACCTGGGCGGCCCACGGCATCAGCACCGGCGTGCCCGAGTTGACGACCACGACCGTGTTGGGATTGGCCGCGGCGACCCGCCTGACCAGCTCGTCCTGGCGGCCTGGCAGGGCGAGAGATTTGCGGTCGTAGCCCTCGCTCTCGGTGCCGTCCGCCGATCCGACAACGACCACCGCCACTCCCGCCGCCGCGGCGGCCTTGACTGCCTCTTCAAGCAGGCGGTCGTCCTGTAGTTGAGGCGCGATACCGAGCCGCATCGTCGCGAAGCGCGTATCGGGGCGGTACGCGACGCGAACCTCCACGTCGTGACCGGCGTGGAGCTGCACGGGCACGCGAAGCTCAGGCGGTCGGGACAGCGCCTCGACGACCTCTCGCGGAAACAGGCTGGTCGCCTCGCCGAGGAGCGTCCCGTCCAACTCGATGCGGACCACGCCGACACCGGCGGCGCCGATCACATATGGACCATCCGCCGGCGCGCTGTATCGGGCGCGCATGACGACCTCCACGCCCGGCTTGTGAATGGCCTCGGGCAGGCCGTCCCACCAGGTGGCGACGCTCGATGGAAAGGGCGCGTCGTGGAGGAGGGCGCCGTCCGCGCCATGTATCTCCAGTCGCACCCCGGCCTTGCCGGTCACCGGATCGTGGAGCGTCCCGTGCGCGGGCACCGCGATGGTGGCGCTCGTCACGCATCCCTGGTGCTCGCTCAAGTACACGTCGAGCGCCTCGCGAACCGCGTCGGCGATGCCGGGTCGGGCGACCGGCAGAACTCGCACGCTTCCGCCGCCCTGGCTCTGGGGGTCGATCGCGTTCGGGCCGATGAGAGCCACCCGATCGAGGCTTCCGGTCTTGAGAGGGAGAAGTCCGCGCGGGTTGCTCAACAGGACGAAGGATCGAGTGGCGACCTCGCGGACGAGAGCGGGGTCGATCAAGCCGCTGTTTGGCAGTCCGCCGTCTTGCGACGGGGTATCAGCGGGCGCGTCGCCGCTTGCGCTGCCGTCGAGGGCTCCGACACGGCGGGCCAGGACCAGGATGCGCGCGATCTTGTCGTCGATCGCGGCCTCTGGCACGGTCCCGTTCCGCACGGCGGCCACGAGCCTGTCGCCCCACGGACCATCAGGCCCGGGCATGACGAGGTCGAGGCCGGCCAGCGCGGGGGGCGCCGTCGACGTCGTGGCCGACCAGTCCGAGACGACGACGCCGCTGAATCCCCAGTCCGTCTTGAGCACGTCCCAGAGCAGCGGGGAGTTGGCGGTCATCGTCGCGCCGTTGACCGAGTTGTAGGCGGCCATGATCATGAACACGTCACCCTCCGCGACGCATGCCTCGAAGGGCGGAAGGTAGAGCTCGTGCAGGACGCGCTGCGTGATCCGCGCGTCGTACGTGCGGCGCTCCGTCTCAGAATCGTTGCCGACGTAGTGCTTGGCGGTCGCGCCAACGCCTGCCTTCTGCACGCCTCGCACGTACGCGACCGCGATGCGCGACGTGAGAAGCGGATCCTCGGAGAAACATTCGAACCCGCGCCCGCTCAACGGCGTGCGCACGATGTTGACCGTCGGACCTAGGAGCACGTCGACCCCCTTGGCGCGAGCCTCCTGGCCCAACGCGGTCGCGAGCTTCTCGATCAGCTGGTCGTCCCAGGTCGCGGCCAGGGCGACTGGGCACGGAAGCGAGGAGGACGGATTCGCGGGGTCATAATGCATGCCGCGCACGCCGGCAGGACCGTCCGAAAGAACGATCGAACGCAGACCGACCGCCGCCTCTCCGTAGAGGACCCAGGAGTTCGCGCCGGTGAGGAGACGGACCTTCTGCTCCAGGGTGAGCCGCGCCACCAGGCGCGCCTCGTCGCTCGGAAGGCCGACCGTGGCGCTACTCATCAACGATCTCCTCGAAAGCGGGTGGGAACGTCCGGCCGGCACGGTGCCGGCCGGACATGATGGGAACGGTCAACCGCTTAGACGGGCTTGAGCTGCATGAGGATGTACGGCATCTGGGGGTCGCTCGGCGAAGGGTTCATGTACGGGTGGGATTGGTTCGGCCAACCCGTGTACTTGGCGCTGCTGTAGACGTTCCAGTCCGCGCCGTAGAGAAGCGGAGCGTAGGGGACGTCGGTCGACATGATCTTCTCGAGCTTCTGCACGATCGGGTAGAGCGTGGCGGTGTCGGTGGGATCGGTGGCCGCGTACGCCGCCAGGGCTGCCTTCGCGTCGGCGTTGTTATAGCCGACCTGCTGTGCGGCCTGGCTACCGAACCAGTCGTTGTACTGGGTGTACGGGATACTGCCGCCGGCGCCCCAGTGAATCATGGTCTGCCATCCGGCGGGATTCGAGGTGAGGGTGCTGTTCCAGTCCGAGTAGCCCTGCGCCGGCTTGGTGGTCGCGTCAATGCCGAGCGGCTGGAGCTCCTGGGAGATGAGTGCGGCGTTCTCCCAGTAGTCGGAGAACGGAACGGGGTCGTAGACGGAGAACTTGATGATCTGGCCGCCCTTGGTCCAGCAGTTGGCGGTGTTGCTGCCATCGCAGTTTCCACCGGACTTGAAGGTCCCGGCGGCGGTGTCGTAGTGCGATGTGGCCGGAGGAGTCCAGCCGCCGTTCTTCAGGATCTCGTAGACGTCCATTCCAGCCGGCAGGCTCTGGGCTTTGGCCGTCGCCGCGTCCGGCACGTTGCCGGCCTGGGACAGGTCGTTGTTCAGGCTGCCATCAGATGGCAGGAACGCCTTCTGGTTGGGCAGGATCAGGGCCGTCGATGAGCTCGCGGCTCGCTCGTAGCCGGACTCACCCAGCAATGCGAGAGCGTTGCGGTCGATGCCGTAGCTGACGGCCTGGCGGACGGCCGCTTCGCTGATGCCGGTCGCGCCGCCGTTGCCCGCGTTCAGGTTGAAGTAGAGAGTGACGGTGGAGCCGGACGCGAACCACGCGTGGTTGGTCTGCGGGTTCAGGTTGACGAAGTTCTGGTAGACGTTTGGGATGTCGTTGCCGGCCCAGTCCAGCTGGCCGCTGATGAGCGCGTCGCTCGCCGCGGCGTTGGTTGCGATGGCCGGGGTGTCGATCTCTGACTCAGGCGGAGTGCCGCCCCAGTAGTTCGGGTTCGGCTTCCACTTGATGAGGGAGCTCGTGTAGCTCGCCAGCATGAACGGGCCGGTGCCGACCGGGACCTTGATCTGCATGGTGGGGGTCTGGGCGAGCTGGGCCGCCACCGACGCCTTCAGGACGTACGTGTGCCCGAGGATCGTCGACAGCGACGTGTACTGCGCGGATTTGAAGTGAAGCGTGACGTTGTTACCGGAGATCGTCGGGTCGGACGCCTGGTCAGGGACGCCGAAGACGTTGGCCGCTGGAGTCTCGAGCGCCTTGTAAGTGGCCTGGACGTCGCTCGGACCGAACGACGAGCCGTCGGTGAACTTCACGTTCTGGCGGATCGTGAGCTGCAGGTCCTTGCCGCCGTTCTGGAACGCGAAAGCCGTGGCCAGCCACGGGTGGATGCCGGCCGCCGTCGGGTCGAGCTCGTCGAACTCGACGAGCGGCTCGTTGACGAGGCTCCGCGTGCCCATTGAGGACGTGACCGAGTTGCCGTCATACGGGTTGAAGTCTTCTGAGAACGTCACTCCGGTCGTCGGCTCCGCGATGAGCGG
>DATNMQ010000170.1:0-18609 GCA_035602465.1 Candidatus Sulfotelmatobacter sp.
AGCGTCACGCCAGTGCTGTGAAGGTGATCTCCTGGGCGCCCTTCCGAACCACGAGCTCGCCGAGGTCCTTCAGATGCTCGCTGCCCTCGTAGATCGTGGCGAAGTGGTTGCCCGCGAGCTGGCCCATCTTGCTCGCGAACAGGGTCGCGCCGTACGGAAACAGGATCTCCGTCTCGCTGATCCCACCTGGGTACAGGAGCAGCTGCCCGGGCGCCGGGTGGCTCGTGTGGTTCTCGTAGCCGAGGTCGAGGTTGAGGTGACCGAACGGAATCCAGGCCGCCTCGCCGCTCCACCGCGCCTGGATGATCTCCGTCTTCAGGGGGAGCATCGAACTGAACTTCTCGCAGGATCGCGGCGCGCGCTGGGTCTCGAGGCGCGCCTTGAAGCGCAGCCCCGAGACCCGTATCTCTATGTCTATGCCCGCGTACCCATCGCGCGCGTCGGGGCCGACTGATTGCGGAGGCCCATGTTCAGCGCGTAATAGATCGCCGCCGTGAGCACGAATCCGACGATGAACGTGATGTCGCCGATCCCCGGGTTGTTGTTGGGTATCGGAGCGATGTAGACGGAGTAGACGTTCGCGAAAAGGCCGACCGAAACGACAAGGCCGATGCCCATGGCGACGACTCCCTGCCAGCGCTGGTATTTCGTGTCGTAGAACATCGACTCGTCGCCGTAGTCGCCACGTCGGAGCCAGTTGTCGACCAGCACGACGGCGATCCACGGGGCGATCCAGTAGCTGATCAGGAGGAGGAAGTACTCGTACTTGCTGCCTGGGCCGACGTTGGCCTGGCCGATGATGCCGATCAGGTAGCCGAGCACGCCTGCCCCGACGGCGAGCACCGCGCGCCGCTGGCGCAGGGTCATGCCCATCTCGCGGATTCCGAGGGCGACCAGCGACATGGTGCCGCTGTAGATGTTGATCGCGTTCGCGGCGACCGCGCCGACCGCGATGCAAAGCAGCGTGAGGTAGTAGACGAAGTCTGGCATCGCCTGCTTGAGCTGGACTGTGGGGATGTCGGTCGGTCCCCACTTCGTGCCCGAGACAGTCGCCAGCGCGGCACCCGCAAGCTCGAGCACCACGCAAGAAACGAAGACGCCCATGCCGGCCCAGAACCCGACCCTCATGCGGTCGATCGTGGACGACATGTAGCGGGTGTAGTCGGCGGCGTATGGGTTCCAGCCCGCCGCGTAGCCGAAGGTCGCCGTGAACAGCAGGGTGAACGCGCCGAAGTGCCCGACGGGCCCGGGGCTGGCGGAGACGTCGTAGTGCGCCCTGGCGAAGATGTAGATGCAAGCGACGATGAAGACGACTCCCAGGAGCGGCAGGGCCCAGCGCTCGAAGAAGTGGATGAAGTTGTGGCCCAGGGTCGCGATCGCAACCTGGGCGACCACGATGATCAGGAACGTCAACCAGAACGGAAGCGTCAGGTTGGCCAGGCCGCCGAGGGCCTGCAGCGCAAAGGCTCCGCTGACGCTGTTGACGATGAACCAGCCGATGGAGCCGGTGAAGGCGTTCAGCCCGGCGGGCAGGATGTTGCCCAGGAACCCGAACGCGCCGCGGCTCTGGACCATCATCGGAACCCCGTACTTCGGCCCGAAGGACGACAGGATCCCGTGGGTCAACGACCCGAGGGCGGTCCCGACTACGATCGCAACCGCCGTCTCCCAGAAGCTGAGGCCGAAGACCGCGATGCCTAGGACGCCTACGTAGACGGTCGCGAATTCGAGGTTCGGCGAGAGCCAGGTGTAGAAAAGGTCGATCGGCTTGCCGTGCCTTTCCTTGCTGGAGATGTACTCGACGCCTCCCGGCTCGACGGTGGCGACCCTCTCCCCGTAGTCGCCCTCCCGGACGGGTACGTGTTTTTCGACTTCCTGCACTGACTGCATAGGCCCCTCCACCAAATAACCGCCAGTCGAAGTACGTCGAAGTTTAAGGGCAGGTAAGGTTGCGGTCGATGCTCGATTTGCTCCTCAAGGGCGCCCGTATGCCCGGCGAACTCGAAACACGGGACATTGGCGTTCGGGACGGCCTGATCGCCGAGATCGAGCCCGAGGCGCGGCACGCGATCGACCTGGGCGGGGCGCTCGTCACGCCCGCGCTGGTCGAGCCGCACATCCACCTCGACGCCGTGCTGACCGTCGGCGAGCCCCGCCACAACGAGAGCGGATCCCTCTTCGAAGGGATCGCGATCTGGGCCGAGCGGGTGAAGCTGCTAACCGTCGACGACGTGAAGCAGCGGGTCCGGACGGTCCTGCGCTGGCAGCTCGCCAACGGCGTCCAGTTCGTGCGCAGCCACGTCGACGTCTGCGACCCCGAGCTCAAGGCGGTGCGGGCGCTCGTCGAGCTCCGCAAGGAGATCGGCGACCAGATGACGATCCAGCTGGTCGCCTTCCCGCAGCAGGGCATCATGTCGTTCGACGACGGCCAGAACCTGATGCGCCGCGCCGTCGACATGGGGGTCGACGTGGTCGGCGCGATCCCGCATTTCGAGCTGACTCGCGAGTACGGAGAACAGTCGGTCAAGTTCGCGTTCGACCTCGCCGCCAACAAGGGGCTGCGCGTCGACATCCACTGCGACGAGACCGACGACGACCACTCGCGTTTCGTGGAGCTGATGGCGGCGGAGACGATCCGGCTCGGCATGGGAGGTCGTGTCACAGCGAGCCACACGACCGCGATGCACTCGTACAACAACGCATACGCCTACCGGCTGATCAACAACCTGAAGCGCGCGCAGATGCACATGGTCACCAACCCGCTCGACAACTCGACGCTGCAGGGGCGCTTCGACAGCTACCCCATCCGGCGCGGGCACACGCGGGTGAAGGAGCTGCTCGCGGCGGGGATCAACGTCTGCATCGGGCACGACTCGGTCATGGACCCGTGGTACCCCCTCGGCTATGGAGACCCGGTGCAGGCGGCGTTCGTGCTCGCGCACTACGGGCAGATGTCAGGGCACGGCGAGCTGCGGACGCTCATGGACATGATCACGTGGAACCCGGCCGCGGCGCTGGGCCTGGAGAAGTACGGGTTGCTTCCGGGGTGCCGCGCCGACCTCTGCGCGTTCGCCGCGCCGAGCGAGATCGACGTGATCCGCCTCATCGCGCCGCGCAAGCTCGTCCTCCGCGGAGGCAAGATCGTCGCGCGGACCGAGCCGGAGCGGACCACGGTGATGTGGGACGACCGAGAGGAGCTGGTCGACTTCCTGAAACCCGCCCCGCGTCCGATCACCACCATCTGATCGGTTGAACCCAGGCGATCGGGCGTACGAGCTCGTCAACGGCTTCCGCGCGGCACAGGTTGTGAGCAGTGCGGTGGAGTTGAGGATTCCCGACCTCCTCGCCGAAGGTGCGATGTCCGCCGAGCAGCTGAGCGCGGCAACGCACATCGACACTGACCGGCTGCGTCGCCTGCTGCGCGGACTCGTCGCGCTCGGGGTCTTCGAACAGAGTGGCGACGGTCGGTTCTCGAACACGGCGGTCGGAGAGATGTTCCGAGAGGGAGTTCCAGGGTCTCGCCGAGCCCAAACGAGGATGCTGATTCCCGAAAGTTATCGGGCGTGGGACCACCTCATGGAGACCCTGCGCACCGGCGTCCCCGGCCACAAGCTCGCCCACGGAGGAACGCTGTGGGAGACGATCGCGCGAGATCCTGATTTCGCGGCCCGGTTCAACGACGCGATGGCCGGAAACAGCGAGCAGGTAGCCGAGCTGGTCGGCCGCTTGGACTTCGCTACCGCGCATTTGATCGTGGATGTGGGCGGCGGCGAAGGCGCGCTGGCCGGCAGAATCCTCAAGTCGCATCCACACCTGCGAGGCATCGTCTGCGACCTGGCGCCAGGGCTCGCCGAAACACGTGACTACCTGGAGGGTCTTGGCGTTGCTGATCGCTGCGACATCGTGGAGTGCGACTTCTTCGAATCGGTCCCGAGCGGAGGCGATGTCTATCTTTTGAAGGACATCCTCCACGACTGGGACGACGAGCACGCTCAGACGATCCTTGCGGTGTGCCGTCGGGCGACGAGCCCTGGCGCCCGGATCATGATCGTCGAGAGGCTCGTGCCATCTCGCGTCACGACTGAGCCTGGCCATCTGAACGCGGCCATGACGGACCTCCAGATGATGGTGCAGCTGGGCGGCCGCGAGCGCACTGTCGAGGAGCTCCAGCGCCTGTTCGAGCGAGCGAGCTTCCGGCTCCTGGGCACTCACCCAGTTGGCCTGTGGAACGTTGTGGAGGGTCTAGCTCAGGGCGTAGATCCCGGGTAGCTCGCGATACAAACCGGCGTAGTCGAGGCCGTAGCCGATGACGAAGCGGTCGGGGATCGTGAAGCCGACGAAATCGATCTTCACCGGGATCTCGCGCCTGGCGGGGCGGTCCAGGAGCGCGGCCACCCGAAGCGAGGCCGGGTTCATGCGCCGGAAGCGCTTCAGGATCGTGTCCATCGTCCGCCCGGAGTCGACGATGTCCTCGACCAGCAACACATGGCGCCCGGCGAGCGGCCCCTCCACCATGTGGGCGATCTTCACGCGACCGGTGGTCCTCGTCCCGGTCCCGTAGCTCGCGGCTCGTACGAACTCGAGCTCGGCCGGGATCGAGAGGCTGCGCAATAGGTCCGCGGCGAAGACCGTGGCGCCCTTGAGGATCGCGACGATGACGAGCGGCGTGTCGATGTCGGCGTAAACCTCGGAGATCTCGCGCCCGAGCTGCCTCACCCGCGTCCTGATGCGCTCGGCCGAGATCATCGCCCTGCCGGGCGCGCGACTCGACCGGCGGCTTCGTGGAGCGGGTCGCAGCGATGCCGTCTCAGGCAATTCACCCGAGAGTTTAGTGTTGGCAGGGTGCGGAAGGTCTACCGAGGCCGCGACATAGAGGTGAGCTTCGACCTCGACATCTGCATCCATGTCGGCGAGTGCTTGCGCGGAGAGTCGAACGTCTTCAAGCTCCACCGGCGGCCGTGGGCGCTCCCGGACGCGGGCGACGCGGACAACGTCGCGAGGGTCATCGAGCTGTGTCCGAGCGGAGCGCTCCAGTACCGCCGCCTCGACGGCAAGCCTCAGGAAGAGCCGCAGGCGGCCACCACCGTCACGCCGATTCGCGACGGTCCGCTGCTCGTCGCGGGCACGATCCAGGTCACGCGCGCAGACGGCACCGTCGAGACTCTGCCCCGCGCCACTCTGTGCCGGTGCGGTGAATCCGAGCACAAGCCGTTCTGCGACAACCGGCATCTGGCCACCCGATTCCGCGCCCCCGGCGTCAAGTACAAGATCCACCTGAGCCCCGTTCGCATCGAGCTCGAGACGCCGATGACCAAAGCCGAGGATCCTCGCGCCCACTCCTGATGGACCATGACGTCGAGCGCTTCAACCGTTGGGCCGCGACCTACGACCGGCACTACCTGCAGCGGATCGTGTTCGCGCCCGTGCAGAAGACGGTGCTCGACCTGGCCGCTTCCGAGGTTCCGAATCCAGCCGCGATCCTCGACGTCGGCAGCGGAACGGGCCGCTTGCTTCAGACGGCCGAGAAGCTGTTTCCCGAGGCAACGCTGCAGGGTGTCGACGCGGCCGTCGAGATGGTGAAGGAAGCCGAGGCGTCACTGCCGGCCGGCAGCCGAATCAAATTCCGGCTGGCGACCGCCGAGCAGCTGCCTTTCCGCGACGGGCAGTTCGACCTCGTCTTCAGCACGATGACGCTCCACCACTGGGCCGACCAGGCCAGGGGTATGTCTGAGGTGAGTCGCGTGCTCACACCCGGCGGAAGGTGGCTGCTCGCCGACTTCATAGCCACCGGACCCATGCGATGGTTCTTCCTGCTCACCCGACCGAAGCGCTTCCATGAGCTGGCCAAGGTCCAGGCGATGCTGGCAGCGGCCGGCCTGACCGTCACCTCACACAAAGCAGCGCCCCGCCTGTGGGGGCAGATAACCGTGCTCGCCATTCGGCGCAGTTGAGCGAGACTTTCCCGGTCGTGGCAACGGAGAACGTCGACCGGGTCCGCCGCAGGCTTCGCTCGGGCAGCCTGCCGGACGAGCTGCTGAAACCAGGTCGCGACGCCGTCCTCAGGTCCGGCGACCGATGCCTGACGCGGGACGATCTGCGCTTCCAGGCAGGCGCGGTCGCGGGCGGCCTCCGGGAGGCCGGCATCGGGGCGGGGGACCGCCTCGCCCTCTATGCCGCGAGCTCGATCGACTGGGTCATCGCCTATCTCGGGGCGCAGCGGGCGGGAGCTTGCGTCGTGCTGATGAACCCCGACTACCACGCGGCCGAGGCAGGCCACATCCTCGCCGACTCACAACCCACCGCCGTCATCGCGGACAGGGACCGGGCCGAGATCGTTCGGGGGCTCGGAGCTCGCGTCATCGCCCTCGAGGATCTGCCGCGGGCAGAGGAGCCGGCAATGCCGCCACTCACCCCCGAGAGTCCCGCCGCAATCCTCTACACCTCGGGCACCACCGGGCGCCCGAAAGGGGCTCTCCTCGACCACGGCAACCTCCTGGCCCAGGGCCGTGGCGCGGTCGAGGTCTGGCGGTGGACCTCGCGCGACATCCTCGTCCACGCGCTGCCGCTTTTCCACCTCCACGGCCTCGGGATGGGCCTGCACGGAACGCTCCTGAGTGGCGCGAGCGCCACCTTCGTGCCTTTTGCGCCGGCGGCGGTCGTGGCCGAGCTCACCCGGGATGACGCGGAGCGCGGGACCATGTTCTTCGGCGTGCCCTCGATGTACCAGCGCCTGTGCGACTGGCTCGACGAGCACCCGACGGACCTGTCGCACGTCCGCCTGTTCGTGTGCGGGTCGGCGCCCCTGCCGCCCGCGCTTTTCGAGCGATGCAGCCGCCTCTTGGGGCAAGCCCCGGTCGAGCGCTACGGCATCACCGAGGGCGGCATCGTCGTGACGAATCCCTACGACGGGCCGCGGCAGCCGGGCCGGGTCGGCTATCCATTTCCCGGCGTGGAGGTGAGGCTCGGCGAGCTCGACGAGGTGCTGCTCAAGGGGGGCCAGGTCTTCAGGGGCTACTGGCGAAACCCCGACGCGACGGCGGAGGCCTTCACTTCGGACGGCTTCTTCAAGACCGGCGACATCGGGGAGATCGGCGAGGACGGAACGCTCGCCATTCGAGGCAGGCTCAAGGAGCTGATCATCACCGGCGGCTTCAACGTCTACCCGCGCGAGGTGGAGCTCGTCCTGGAGACGCATCCCGCCGTTCAAGAGGTCGCTGTCGCGGGTGTGCCGAGCGAGAAGTGGGGAGAGGAGGTCACTGCCTTCGTGGTGCCATCGCAGGCTGCGCCGCTCGTCGAGAGCGAGATCATCAGCTTCGCGCACGAGCGCCTCGCGTCCTATAAGTGTCCGAAGCGCGTCGTGATCATGGACCGCCTGCCGCGCAACGCGATGGGCAAGGTTCTGCGCTCGCAACTTCCCTCTCCCCGCCAGGAGCGCGGGAGCTTTCCCTCTCCCCGCAGGGGAGAGGGCCAGGGTGAGGGCTAGAGGAAGGGAATGAGGTTCCTGGATCTCACGCAGGACTTCTCGCTCCATACCCCCGCGTTCGCCGGCTATCCCGGGCCGGCCATCCGCTGGATCAAGCACCTCGCCTTCGACCGGGCGGGCGGGCAGGAGATCACGATGACGCTCCACGTCAGCACGCACCTCGACGCGCCGGCACACTTCATGACCCGTGGCAAGTTCATCGGCGACCTGCCGCTCGATTTCCTGGTCGGTCCTGCATGCGTCGTCGACCTGGAGCGCATGGGCCTCGGCGACTACGACGTGTACGGCCCGCAGCATTTCGAGCGGTGGGAGAAGGACACCGGAAACCGCATCGAGCCCGGCGACATCCTTGTCATCCACACGGGCTACCACCGCTACTACCCCGAGAACTGGACCGACCGGTCGGCGGTCGATGAGACGAAGTACTTCATCCGCCATCCCGGTCCGGCACGCGCGTTCGCGGAATGGGTCCTGAAGCGCGGCGTGCGCTGGATCGCGGTCGACGCCGGGTCGGCCGACCATCCGATGAACACGGTGATCCGGCGCATTCGCGCCGACGAGGCGGAGGAGGCTGAGAAAAAGGTGGGCAGCCTCGACCGCATCTTTCCGAAGGCGGACTACCAGATCATGCACACGCTGCTTTTCCCGCACGACGTTGTCCACATCGAAAACCTCGGCGGGCAGATCGACGAGGTCCTCGACCGGAAGATCCAGTTCGGCTGCTTTCCCTGGCGGTTCCAGGGCGGCGAGGCCGCGCTGTGCCGCGCCGTCGCGATGGTCGACTAGTTGAAGCCCCCGCCGTTCCAGTACCACGCACCGACCACGATCGATGAGGCGTGCTCGCTGCTCGGCTCGCAGGAGGACGCGAAAGTGCTCGCGGGCGGCCAGTCCCTCGTCCCGCTGCTCAACTTCCGCCTCGCACGGCCGGCGCAACTCGTAGACATCAACCGCGTCGAGGGCCTCGACCGTATCTACCAGCGCGACGGCGGCATCGCCGTCCAGGCGCTCGCGCGCCAGGCGGAGGTCGAGGACTCGCAGCTCGTTTCGCGCCTGTGCCCGCTGCTGACCGCGGCAACGCGCCTCGTCGCGCACCGGGTGATCCGCAACCGGGGCACGGTCTGCGGCAGCCTCGCCCATGCCGACCCAGCCTCGGAGCTGCCGGCCGTCCTCCTGGCCCTCGGCGGTCACGTCATCGCCCGCTCGGTGCGAGGCGAGCGCCTGATTGCGGCGGAGCAGCTGTTCAAGGGCGTGTTCGAGACCACGCTCGCGCCCGACGAGCTGCTGGTAGAGGCGTGGTTTCCTGAAACAGTCGACTCGTTCGCCATCCTCGAGGAGTCCCGGCGGCACGGCGACTTCGCCCTGGCCGGGGTCGTGCGCGCCGGTGCGAACCTCGCGCTTTTCGGTGTGGCACCCACCCCGGTGCTCGCCGATCGGCAGGATCCGACCGCCGGTCTGCAGCCCACCGGTGACCTAGAGGCCACGCCCGAGTTCCGCCTTCACCTCATTCGCGTACTGACCGAAAAGGCCTTCGCGGCGTGAAGGTCAACGGAGCCGAGCACCCCGCGCCCGCGGATCCTCGGCGGCTGCTTTCCGATCACCTCCGCCACGACCTAGGCCTGACCGGCACCCACGTCGGCTGCGAGCACGGCGTCTGCGGCTGCTGCACCGTCCTGCTCGATGGAGCGCCAATCCGCTCGTGCCTGATGCTCGCGGTGCAGGCCGAGGGTCATGAGGTGACCACGGTCGAGGGCCTCGCCCGCGACGACGAGGCGCTGCACCCGGTGCAGCAGGCGTTTCACGAATGCCACGCGCTGCAGTGCGGCTTCTGCACGTCGGGATTCGTGATGTCCGTGGTCGGCCTGCTCGCGCAGCACTCGAAGCCCTCCGCGCAGGAGATCGACGAGGGCATCGCCGGCAACCTCTGCCGCTGCACCGGTTACGCGTCGATCCGGCGCGCCGTGGACCGCGCGGTCGAGCTTTCCAAGTCATGACCACCAAATGGTTCGGCGCTCCCGTGCAGCGCGTGGAGGACGACCGGCTGTTGCGCGGCCACGGCCGGTTCACCGACGACATCGGCGAAGGCGCTGCGGAATGTTGCTTCGTGCGCTCGCCGCACGCGCATGCGCGGATCACGTCGATCGACGTCAGCGCGGCGCGCGAGATGCCCGGCGTCCTCGTGGTGTACACCGCAGCCGACCTGCCGTTCGGCGCCGTCGACCTACCGCTTCTCATCCCGCACCCGAACCTGACCCACGGGCGCACGCAGCGCTGCCTCGCCTCCGAGGTCGTGCGCTACGCGGGCGAGGCGGTCGCCTTCGTCGTCGCCGAAAACAGGTATCTCGCCGAAGACGCGGCGGAGCTCGTCCAGGTCGAGTACGAGCCGCTGCCCGTGGTGATCACGCCCGAGGTTGCGGCGGCGGCCGAGCACCTGGTGCACGAGGACGTCCCGGGCAACGTCGCGGCCGAGATGGTGCAGGAGACCGGCGACGTCATGGCCGCCCTGGCCAGGGCGCCCCGGCGCAAGAAGCTGCGTTTCCGCTACGAGCGCGGCGCGTCATGCCCCATGGAGGCCCGCGCGGTGTGGGCGCGCTGGTCAGCGGAGGAGCGCAAGCTCACCGTCTTCGACTCGACCCAGTCGCCGACCTCGATCCGCGGCGGCCTCGCGGTTCTGTTCGGGCTGCCGGAGTCGCACGTCGAGGTGATCGCGCCCGACGTCGGCGGCGGCTTCGGGCCGAAGATCATGCTCTTCTACCCCGACGAGCTCCTCGTGCCCTACGCGGCGATGCAGCTCGGCCGCCCGGTGAAATGGACCGAGGACCGCCAGGAGCATTTCACCGCGGTCAACCAGGAGCGCGCGCAGGTCCACGAGGTGGAGGTGGGCTTCGACGCGGAAGGCAACGTTCTCGCGCTCAACGACGACTTCATCCACGACGGCGGCGCCTACACGCCCTACGGCCTGATCCTCCCGATCATCACGGCGGCCCAGATACCGGGGCCGTATCGAATTCCCAACTATCGCGTCCGGTTCCGCGACATGTACACGAACGCCACGCCGACCTCGCCCTACCGCGGCGCTGGCAGGCCCCACGCGTGCTTCGTCATGGAGCGCACCCTGGATGCGATCGCCTCCGAGCTCGAGCTGGACCGCGTCGAGGTCCGCCGGCGCAACCTCATCCAGCCCGACGCGTTCCCCTACAACCTGGGCGTCGCGTGGCAGGACGGCAACACCGTCGTCTACGACAGCGGCGACTATCCCGAGCTGCTCGACCGCGCCGTCAAGATGCTCGGCCCCAGGCCGGAGGGCGATCACGTCGGCATGGGCATCGCCGTGTATGTCGAAGGCACCGGTGTCGGGCCGTACGAGGGCGCACACGTGCAGGTGCTGGTCTCGGGCAAGGTCATGGCCGCGACCGGCATCCCGAGCCAGGGCCAGGCGCATGCCACCGTGTGGGCGCAGATCGTCGCGGACGAGCTGGGCGTGGACGTCGCCGACGTCGAGATCTCGAGCGGCGACACGCGCCGATTTCCGTGGGGGGTGGGGACATTCGCCTCGCGCGGTGCGGTTACGGCCGGCAACGCGATGCACATCGCGGCGGGCATGGTGGCCGATAAGGCGCGCCGGATCGCGGCCGACCACCTGGAGGTGGACCCCGCCGACCTCGAGCTCGTCGACGGCCGCGTTCGCGTCAAGGGCTCGCCCGACCGGGGCATGCCACTGGGAGCCGTCGCGGTCCTCTCGAACCCAGTTCGTTACGCGTTCGGCGGAGGCACCGAGGCCGCGACGCAGTTCGCCTCGCGGCCGCGGCCCGGACCGCGGCTGCACGACGGCGAGCAGCCCGGCCTCGAAGCGACCGGCTACTACAGCCCTCCGGGGTCGACCTGGGCGTCGGGCTGCCACGCGGCCTTTGTCCGCGTCGACCCACAGACGTTCCGGCTCGAGATCCTCAAGTACGTCGTCGTGCACGACTGCGGCCGCGTCATCAACCCGCTGGTTCTCCAGGGTCAGATCGAGGGAGGAGTGGCGCAGGGAATCGGCGGCGCCTTCTACGAGCGGCTCGCGTACGACGCGGACGGCCAGCTGCGCAACGCGTCCTTCATGGAGTTCCTCATCCCCTACGCGACGGAGATCCCGCCGATCGAGATCGACCACATCGAGACGCCCTCGCCGCTGAACCCGCTAGGGGTGAAGGGGGCGGGGGAGGCGGGCGTGATCCCGGTCGGCGCCGTCCTCGGCTCCGCGATCGCCGAGGCGCTGGGCGTGCCGATCACCGAGATGCCTCTGTCCCCGCTGAAGCTGTTCGAGCTCTCCCGGCAGGCTTAGTCGGCGCGGACCACAGCGGCCACTATGTTGCCGCCCGGCGGCCCCTGGTGCGAGTTCCGCTCCCCGCCGCTGACGTAGTTGGTCGTGCGGCCGGTTACCGACGCGACGAGCATCCCGCCCAGCGCCTTGCCGATCTGGTACGCGTCGGCGTCGTCGAGGAGCGTGATGCGCTGGCCGCGGACCTGGTCGCTGCCAGGGATGACGGACTTGGCGAAGACGTGGACGAGCCGCGGCAGGTCGGCCTCGTCCGGCAGCCCGCCCTTGAACCGGATGCCGGCCGAGCGCAGCGCGTCGCGCACGCCCTGGGCGTCGATGAAGTCGCGCGTCACTGCGTGCCCGATGCTCAGCGAACTCCGCGACGCGGTCGAGTTGCCGAACACCACGACCTCGCCGTGTCGCTTCTCGCCTCCCGACGAGGTCATCGCGACCTCGGAGTAGAGGTCCCAGTTGCGGCGCACGACATCATCCGAAAGTGACGATTCGGGGACCTCGCCGAGCGCCATCGCCACGCCGAGCGCGGCGGCGTCGTTGGCATAGGCGCCGGCGCCTTCGGGCCCGAACGTGAGGTCGTGCGAGACGACTGTCTTGCCGCGCGACTCGGCATCCTTGATGCTCGCCGTCGTCAGCCCCGGCACCTTGACCATGACGAGGTGCACGTCCTTCGGCTCGGTCAATCCCGCGTCGGTCATCGCCTTGTGAGTGGCATCGGCCACCTTGCGGATCATCCCCATACGGCCGACCTCCTCGGGCGCGATCGCCTCGGAGCCGGCACGTCCGATGACCAGCCTCTTATCGGTGACTGCTCGCGCCTCGGGGACCTCGACCCACTCGCGCGTGACCGCCGCGATGTGCGGCGTGATCACGCCCGGACACCCGCCGGACAGGACGAAGATCACGTGCTTCGCCACCTCGTCCACCGGGATGCCGAGGAAGCCGGCCGTCCACTGGCGCAGCGCGACGTCCGCCCAGACCCGTCCCCAGTCGTCATGCGCCCCGGTCCCCTCAGTCTTGCCGACCAGCGCGACCAGCGTGTCGGGTTTGATCCTTCCCGCATCCGCGAGCGCCTGCAGGCCCGAGGTATCAGCCGGTGTGGCGCTGGGGCACACAAACATCTCGACGCGCTGAGCTTTCAATCGTCAACCTCCATGTCGGGCGGGCGCTGAAAACCGAAGCCGGGCATCTTCTCGAGCTCTTCCGCGAACGTGAGCAGCTCGGACTCCTGCGCGAATTTGCCGACCAGCTGGACGCCGACGGGCAGACCATCATGAAGCCCGGCGGGGATGGAAATGGCCGGCGTCCGTGCGAAGCTCACCGGCAAGACGAACTGGACGTATCGCGCCCAATCTTCGCCGAGAAACGCCGGCACCTTCTCGATCGGCATCGGCAGAAGGCCCAGCGTCGGCGTGAGGAGGAAGTCGTAGCGGGTCTGGAGAGGCACTCCCACCACGCGATTCGCCGCGTTGGTTGCCAGCTCGAAGGCACGGAAGTAATCCATGGCAGTCAGGCCGCGTCCTTCCGCGGCGAGTTTCTGGATGCCAGGGCCGAACGTGGAGAGGTCGGCGGGAAAGCTGGCCATGCTCGCGCGCCGCACTGTCCCGTAGCCCTGCGTGACAGGCTCTGGGTCCCACTTGATCTCCTCGACGATGTGTCCGGCTTTCTGAAGAGCGGAGGCGGCCCGCCGGCATGCTTCCTCACAGGCGGGATCGGCGCCGATCGAGCTAGTCGTCGCCACGCCGACCAACTTTGGTTTGCGCTCATCGCCGCTCCACTTCGTTTGGGTGGCGGTCATCACCCCGAGAAGCAGCCGCGCATCAGCCACAGTCCGTGTTATCGGTCCCCGCGACTGCAGCACTGTGACGTCGACCTCCTCCGACGGGACGAGGTCAGGCGTCGGGCGCAGTCCGACGACTCCGCAGCAGGACGCCGGGATGCGGATCGACCCACCGGTGTCGCCCCCGAGCGCGAGCGTTGTCATTCCGGCGGCCACCGCGGCCGCGCTTCCACCGCTCGACCCGCCGGGCGTGATGCCCTGGCGCCAGGGATTCTGGGTCGGCGGGAAGAGCGTGTTGGTCGTGCCGATCGATGCGGCGAGCTCGGGTAGGTTCGTCTTGCCGAGGATCGCCATACCCCACGACCTCGCCCGCGCCACGGGCACCGCGTCCTCATCGGCGATCCGATCCCGCCACGACGGGGTGCCGTACGTGTAAGGCATGCCGGCCACTGGCTGGCTGTCTTTGACGGCCAGGGTCACACCCGCGTAGGGACCCGGCGTGGATTTGGCCTGTCGATCGACGTAGATGAAAGCGTGGATTCGCGAATCGAAGCGATCGATCGCCGCAAGGTGCGCCTTCACGACGTCCTGCGGATCGAGCTTGTTGCGGCGCCCGAGCTGCCCGATGTCCTCTGCGGAAAGCCAGCGCAGGGAACCGTCGCTCACAGCTCGTCCACCACCGCCTGAATGATGCTCTCGAACAGTTTGGCGGCGGTGCCGACCCCGAAGCCGATGACGCCCCGGAGGTCGAACGTCTCGTCGGCGGAGTCGGAGATCACCCGCAGCGCTGACCATGGCACGCCGTTCTGATGCGCAACCTGAGCGACAGCGGCGGTCTCCATGTCGATGCAGGCGGCGTCCGGAAAATCGCGTACGAGCCCGTCCCGAACGGCACGCGAGGTGACGATCTGATCACCTGTGAGCACCAGACCGGACCGAACGTCCTTGGACTCGAATCGGGCGGCGCGGAGCAGCTTCTCGGCCACGGCCGGATCGGCCTCGATGATCGAAAGGCCGAGGCCAGGGATCACGCCCTTCGCGTCGGTGAGAGGCCTGCCATCCATGTCATGTTGGGCCGCGCCCTTCGCGACCACGACCTGGCCGGGCCGAACGTCGTCCTCGACTCCGCCGGCAAGCCCGATCGCGATCAGGCACCGCGGCTTGAACACGTCGCACGTGTGCTGAGCCGCCAGCGCCGCGGCGACCTTGCCCACACCGGCGACGACGACGACCAGCCGGTCGTCTGCCCAGATCGGGAGTCGCGGTCCGACGTTCTCCGATCGCGGCATGCGGCGAACGAGCTCGTGAGCTTCCTGCTCGAGCGCGGCGAAGATCGCCACGGGCGCTGCCGGCATGCAGGAAAGGCTAGCTTCCTAGTTGCTGTAGATCGCGACGGGCGCGTGGGTTATGTCATCCCACCGGTACGTGAGCTGGTTCTCGATGCCCACGACGCCGTCGAGGTCGCCCGCAAGCCGGCCCAGGATCTCGGCGTCACTCCGCCGCTCGACGATTCCGCTGAGGGTGATGACATTGGAGTGAACCTCGATCGAGACGTCCTCTGACAGCTCGATGAGCACCGCCGGGATGATCCGGTCGACGACGTCCGCGCGGAGGTCCTCGTCCGTGCGCATGAACACCTGGAGCAGGTCGCTGCGGCTGACGATGCCCGCGATCCGGCCCCGCGCATCGACGACGACCAGTCTCCGCACGTTTCGCGCCTGCATCAGCCTCGCGGCCTCGGCCAGCGGGGTATCGGTCGGAACGGTGATGGGAGGAGATGTCATGAGCTCGGACGCCACCAACCCCGCGGCATGCGCTCGCTCGTGCCGGTGCTTGCGGAGTTCGAAGAGGTTTGCCTCGGCCTCGAGCTCGTGGCGGCGCTGCTTGTGCAGCAGGTCCGACTCGGAGACGATGCCGACGGGCACGCCGTTCTGGTCGACGATCGGGATGGCGCTCACGCGGTTCTCCTCGATCAGGCGGACGAGCACCTTGAACGGCGCCGACGGGTCGGCAACATGGACCTTCGTGGTCATCACGTCGGCGACGGTGCGGTGCCGCGGGAGCACGCTCATGTCTTGACCCGCTCCGCGACGAGCACCGGCGTCTTGGTGAGGTGAAGCAGGTCGTGCGTCACCGACGCGAAGAGCAGGCCGCCGACGTCGCCCAGCCGGCCCGACTCGATGACGATCACGTCAGCGTGCCATGCGGCCGCCGTGTCGGCGACGGCGCGCCCGACAGAGTCGGGCGCTGGGACCATCGACTCGGCGGAAACGCCTGCATTTTTCAGCATCTGGAGCGCGCGATCGAGCGTCGCCCGGATTTCCTCGTCGCGCTCGACGTATGCGAAACCCTGAGCAGACATGACGTCAAGAGGGACGTGAAGCACGAGGACGTGCGAGCCGGGTGTGCCGGCGGCGGCGATCGCCGCGCGCGTGGCTGGTTCGACGTCATCGCCGCCGGCCACCGCGAGCAGCACTCTCCGCTCGTCGCGTGTGGGGTCCGGCATGGCGCGGACGATCAGGACCGGGCAATCGACATTGCTGAGTACCTGGTGGCTGACGCTGTGGCGCAGGAGGGCTTGCCAGTTCGAGAGTCCCCGCGACCCGATCACGATGAGGTCGGCGCCGAACTGCCTGGCGGCCTCGGCGACCGCGGCAGCGATGTGGTCGTTGTCCGACCGGCTGATCGCGCCCTCGGCCTGGATGCCCTGCGCCCGCAGGCGGTCGATCGTCTCGTGAATCAGGCCCTCGGCCTCGCTCCGCATCTCGACGTCCCACACGCCGTGGCGGTGATGGACCTCGAGGTTCCAGACATGGACGACGCGCACCACCGCACCTGAATCGCGCGCAAACAAAGCGGCCGCGATGGTGGCGGCCTGGCTCTCGTCGCTGCCGTCGGTGGCGAGAAGGATCTTGCCGAATCCGTTGGATTTCATGGCTCCAGCTTCGGCCTGGGATCGTCCCCGCGGTAGGGCCTTCCGGCCTGCCCAGGTGAGGGCGATTGGCGTAAATTCGGAGCCGCCATGCCGACCGGAGATGGGCGCCGCGACCGGAAGGACATGCTCCTGGAGGCTGGGCTCACGCTGGCCTCCGAGCTGTCGCTTCCGATCGTGCTCCAGCGCATCGTCGACCTCGCCGCCCAGGTCACCGACGCGCGCTATGGGGCGCTGGGAGTCATCGGCGAGGGCGACCGGCTGATCGAGTTCGTCACGACCGGCATCGGGGCGCGGGAGCGGCAGGCCATCGGCCCGCTCCCTACCGGCCGGGGGGTGCTCGGTCTGCTGATCCACGAACCGAAGCCCGTGCGGCTCAAGAACATCGCCGATCATCCGCACTCTGTGGGTTTTCCCGCCAAACACCCGGCGATGCACTCCTTCCTGGGCGCACCGGTTCAGTCGCGCGGCCGGATCTTCGGCAACATCTATCTGGCCGAGAAGCGAAACGCCGACGAGTTCAGCAGGGAGGACGAGGAGGCGCTCATCGTCCTCGCCACCCAGGCCGGCGTCGCGATCGCGAACGTCTCCCTGTACGAGGAGGTGCGTTCGCGCGAGCGGTGGCTCGACGCCCTGAACGACATCACCTCACAGGTGCTGTCGGGCGCGAAAGAACAGTCCCTCCTGGAGACCATCGCCGAGCACGCACGCGACCTGGCCGGAGCGGATTCGGCCACGATCACCATCGGCACCGGCACGCCCGGACAGCTGGTGGTCGGCGCGGCCGCGGGTTCGCGCGCGAGCGAGCTGCGGGGAAAGCCCGTCCCGGCGGAGGGCTCCATCGCCGGCGCGGTGATGCGCAGCGGCGAGGGCATGATGTTCGACGACGTCAGCACGGACCAACGCGCGTACCAGCCGATCGTCAGCCTTGGCGGTCACGGGCCGGCGTTCTTCGTGCCGCTTCGCGTTCCGAGCGGCGTCACCGGAACGCTGATGGTCGCCAACCTGAAGGGAGGCATGCCCTTCACCGAGAGCACGCGGGCGCTCGTGGAGAGCCTGGCCGACGCCGCCGCCGTCGCGATCGACTACGACCGCACCCAGTCCGAGCTGCGCCGGCTGGGCCTGCTGGAGGAGCGCGAACGGATCGCCAAGGACCTGCACGACGGCATCATCCAGTCCCTGTTCGCGGTCGGAATGGGCCTGCAGAGCACAGCACTCCTCGCGGGCAGCGAGGAGACCAGCGCACGCATCGAGCGTGCGGTCGACGAGCTCGACCGGGTGATCCGAGACCTGCGCAACTACATCTTCGGGTTGCGCCCCGGAATCCTCGCCGACCGCCAGCTCGACACCGCGCTGCGGGCGCTTGGAGCGGACATGCAGTCGCGCTCGCGCGTGACCGTCGTCGTGGAGGTGGACGCGGCGCTGGCGGCGAGGCTGTCGAGGCGATCCGTCGAGGTCGTGCAGCTGACCCGGGAAGCTCTCTCGAACGTCGCCCGGCACGCCCAGGCGACGCGGGCCGCGGTCCGCCTGGAGCGGGTGGGGTCGGACGCGGTGTGGACCGTCGAGGACGACGGCGTCGGCTTCAGCCCCGGGGACGGCTCGGGCGGCAACGGCATGAGCAACATGCGCGAACGGGCGGCCAAACTGGGTGGGGAGCTCGAAGTGACGAGCAGGGCGGGGAAGGGAACACACCTCCGCATCACGTTCCCCGCCTAGGAGCCTGGCGCGCCCCACCGGCGCGTGCGACCATTGGAGGCCATGGCACACGACCGCATCCGCGTGTTGCTGGTCGACGACCACGAAGTCGTGCGCGACGGTGTCAAGTCGCTCATCAACTTGAACGACGACATGACCGTGGTCGCCGAGGCCAGCACGGTTCGAGGAGCGGTCGAGCAGGCTGAGCGAACCCGGCCCGACGTCGTCGTGATGGATGTGCGCCTGGCGGACGGCAGCGGGATCGAGGCGACACGTGAGATCCGCGCGCGACTGGAAAAGACCCAGGTGCTCATGCTCACGTCGTTCGCCGACGATGAGGCGCTCTTCGCCTCGATCATGGCCGGCGCTGCCGGTTACGTGCTGAAGCAGATACGCGGCGGTGAGCT
>DATNMQ010000003.1:0-1157 GCA_035602465.1 Candidatus Sulfotelmatobacter sp.
CGGGCGCAGAGCCGGGCTCGCGTGACCCAGGCGCTGGGCCGTGTACGGCAAGCCGCAAGGCAGAGGAAGAAGGAGAAGTTCACCGCGCTCCTCCACCATATCAGTGTCGATGCGCTCCGGACGGCGTTCTACGCGCTTAAGCGCAAAGCCGCTCCCGGTGTGGATGGTATGACGTGGCAGGACTACGAGGCGGACCTCGAACTCAGGATCGAGGATCTGCATGGACGGGTCCACCGAGGAGCCTATCGGCCGCAACCATCCCGCCGGGCCTACATAGACAAGGCGGATGGAAAACAACGGCCGTTAGCGATCGCCGCGCTTGAGGATAAGATCGTCCAGGGCGCGACCGTCATGGTGCTCAATGCTATCTACGAAGGCGACTTCGTCGGCTTCTCTTATGGGTTCCGACCCGGACGAGGACCGCATGATGCGTTGGACGCACTTTCGACAGCGATCAAAACAAGAAAGGTGAACTGGATACTTGACGCCGACATCCGGAACTTCTTTGGGGCTGTTAGCCAAGACTGGCTAGTTCGCTTCCTTGAACATCGGATCGGTGACAAGCGCATCATCCGCCTCATCCAGAAATGGCTGAGAGCGGGTATACTTGAAGACGGGGTCGTGACAGTCGATGACCGGGGAACTGGCCAAGGCTCGGTGGTCTCGCCGATCCTAGCCAATATCTACCTGCATTACTGCTTCGACCTCTGGGCTGAGCGCTGGAGACGGCAGGAGGCCCGGGGCGACATGATCGTCGTGCGATATGCCGACGATCTGGTTGTCGGCTTCGAGCATGAGAGCGACGCACGTCGCTTCCTTGATGCGATGCATGACAGGCTCGGGGAATTTGCACTGTCGCTCCATCCGGACAAGACACGCTTGATTGAGTTCGGCCGCTTTGCTGCGAACGATCGCAAGCTGCGCGGGCTTGGAAAACCGGAAACCTTCGCGTTCCTGGGCTTCACCTTCATTTGTGGTCGATCTCGTCGCGGCAACTTCCAGCTTCAACGGAAGACCCGACGCGACCGCATGCGGCGGAAGCTTGGGGACATCAAGGCGGAGCTACTGCGCAGGATGCATCAGCCGATTCCAGAGCAAGGGAAATGGCTGAGGCAGGTCGTGGCTGGCCACTTCGCCTACTACGCGGTTCCGACAAA
>DATNMQ010000005.1:0-1246 GCA_035602465.1 Candidatus Sulfotelmatobacter sp.
GCAAGCCGCGCTAGCTACGGCGCTGTTTGTGGCGCGCGTCGCGCGGCTTGCTTGGAAGGCAGGCGGTCGTCCCTCACACTGATGGTGTAACGGAGTCGAGGATAGGCCTCGCTCCAAGCATCAAGGAGAGACGACCATGGATCATTATGCAGGAATCGACGTGTCATTGGAATGCTCGAGCGTGTGCGTGGTCGACGCGAGCGGCAAGGTCGTCCGGGAGGCCAAGGTGGTGAGCGAACCGGAGGCGCTGATCGGCTGGTTCGGTTCGCTCGGGTTTGAGCTCGCCAGGATCGGACTTGAGGCGGGGCCGCTGTCGCAATGGCTCTATGCGGCCATGAAGCAGGCTGGCCTTGCGGTCGAGCTTCTGGAGACACGCCACGTCAGCGATGCCTTCAAGGCGATGCCGGTGAAGTCGGACCGCAACGACGCCCGCAAGATCGCGCAACTGATGCGGCTCGGCTGGTTCCGGCCGGTACACTGCAAGTCGATCGCGGCCCAGGAGATCCGCGCGATGCTGACGGCGCGCAAGCTGGTGCAGAGCAAGCTGCTGGACCTCGAGAACAGCCTGCGCGGGATTTTGCGCGGCTTCGGGCTGAAGGTCGGCAAGACGACGCGGACAAACTTTGCCGGACGCATTGAAGAGCTGGTGAAGGGGCATCCGAACCTTCAGACCATCGGGCAGGCGCTGCTTCGGGCGCGGGCCGTTCTGCTTGCAGAGTTCAACGGTTTTGAGAAGCGCGTGCGCGCGATGTCGCGGCTTCATGAGAAGGCCAGGCTCTTGATGTCGATGCCGGCCGTCGGGCCGATCGTCTCGCTTACCTTTGCCTGCGCGATCGATGATCCCTCCCGCTTCACGTCATCGAAGCAGGCGGGGCCGCATTTCGGGTTGACGCCGATGAAGTATCAGTCCGGCGAGACCGACTACACCGGCCGCATCAGCAAGCACGGTGACACCTCCGTGCGCGAGGCGCTCTACGAGGCTGCCCACATCATGCTGACCAAGCCGATCAAGCGCTGCTCGGAACTCAAAAGCTGGGCGATGCGGATCGCCCGACGCGCCGGCACCAACAAGGCCAAGGTGGCGCTGGCGCGCAAGCTCGCCGTCATCATGCTCCGCATGCTCAAGGATAATGTGCCGTTCAATCCGGCTGCCAAGCCAGCAACGGCCTAAAAACACGGAGGACAAACCGGTTTTCGGGCGGGCCACCACACCGGGCTCTCCCCGAAGCGAAGTCCCTTCGCCGGG
>DATNMQ010000018.1:0-28322 GCA_035602465.1 Candidatus Sulfotelmatobacter sp.
GTGCGTGGTACTCCGCCAGCGCCATCGGCGGGCAGCTGGGAGGGCCCTGCCGCTAGCGCCTGACCGGGCCCGCTTTCTGGTACATCTGGCTCGGAGTTGCCTCACTGAGTGGTCACCTGGCCCTTCGACCTCACCGTCTACACCGGGCTGCTGGTCCTGTACTTCGGCCACGCGCTGCTCGCGCGAAGCGCGCCCGACGCCGAGAGGAAGCACAGTCTGTTCTTCTTGTTCGGGCTCTTCGTCATGTGGGTTGCGCTCGAAACGCCAATCGACACGATCAGCGACCGCTACCTGGATAGCGTTCACATGCTGCAGCACGTGCTGCTCGGGTTCGTCGCACCGCCGCTGATGCTGCTCGGCCTCTCGACGTCGATGGCCGCGCGACTGGCGCGCGTGCCTGGTGTCCGCGCGGCGACGGAGCCCATCGCCGCGCAGGTCATCGCGGGAGTGGTCATGGTCGCATGGCATCTGCCACCGCTTTATGACGCGACCCTCAATAACGAAGCGCTGCACGTGCTGGAGCACCTCACCTTCATCGCTGCCGGGCTGGCGATGTACTGGCCGATCCTCGAGGCGACCTCCGCCCAGTCGCGATGGCGGATGTCGCCGGGCGCGAAGCTCGTTTACATGTTGCTGGCGACGCTGCCGCAGGACGGCGTCGCCCTCGTCTTGATATTCTCGCGCGTCCCCTTCTATGAGTACTACGCGCACGCACCGCGGCTGCTCGCCGGCTTCAGCGCGGTGATCGACCAGACGGTGGCCGGGGCGGTGCTGATGACCGTGGGCAAGGTGAGCCTCGCCGTGGCCGCCCTGGCCGTTTTCTTCCGCTGGTTCGGCGCCGAGCACCGCGCCGACCGAGGAATAGAATCGCCTTTGGGGGTGCGGTGAAGGTCTACGAGAGCATTCTCGACGTCGTCGGGAACACCCCTTTGGTGCGCCTCCACAAGGTCACCGCCGGACTGAAGCCGACCATCCTGGCCAAGCTCGAGCAGTTGAACCCCGGTGGCAGCGTGAAGGACCGGATCGGGCTCACGATGGTCGAGGAGGCCGAGCGGACCGGTCAGCTCCGTCCGGGCGGCACCATCATCGAGCCGACCTCCGGCAACACCGGCCACGGCCTCGCCATGGTGGCCGCGATCAAGGGCTACAAGATGGTCTTCGTCATGCCGGACAAGATGTCGGCGGAGAAGATCAGCCTGCTCAAGGCCTACGGAGCCGACGTCGTGATCTGCCCCACCAACGTCGACCGCTCCTCCCCGCAGTCGTACTACTCCGTCGCCGACCGGCTCGCCCGCGAGATCCCCGGCGCGTTTCAGCCCAACCAGTACTTCAACCCGCGCAACCCCGAGGCGCACTACGCGACCACCGGCCCCGAGATCTGGGAGCAGACCGACGGGCGGATCGACGTGTTCGTCGCCGGGATGGGGACGGGCGGCACGATCAGCGGCGTCGCGAAGTACCTGAAGGAACGCAAGCCTTCGGTGCACATCGTGGGCGCCGACCCGGAGGGCTCGCTCTATTCCGGTCCGATCGCTCCCTACAAGGTCGAGGGCGTGGGCGAGGATTTCATGCCCGGCACGATGGACATCAAGGTCGTCGACCAGATCGTCCAGGTCACAGACAAGCAGTCGTTCATGGCCGCTCGCCGGCTGGCCCGTGAGGAGGGCATCCTGGTCGGCGGGTCATCTGGCCTGGCGCTGCACGCGGCGCTCGAGGTCGCCCTCACGCGCGAACCTGATGACGTCATCGTTGTGCTGTTTCCGGACACCGGGCGCAACTATCTCAGCAAGTTCTTCAACGACGAGTGGATGCGGCAGAACGGTTACCTCGCGCGGCTCGGTGCGGTGCGCATCCGAGAAGTCCTCGACTCGCATCCCCGCGGGTTGCCTCAGCTTGTCACGGTCGAGGCCGGCAAGTCGGTGGGCGAGGCGATCGACCTCATGCAGCGATACGGCATCTCGCAGCTTCCGGTGGTCGAGGAGTCGAACGGTCACGGTGTGATAGGCACCCTGCAGGAGCGCACGCTGCTCGACCGCGTCTACCGCGACCCCGCCGTCGTGACGACGGCGGTCTCGGGCGCGATGGATGCGCCCTTGAGCCAAGTTGCCGTCGATTCCTCGCTCGACGATGCTTTCGAGCCGCTGCTTCGCGGTGAGCAGGCGGTGCTCGTGATCGACGCGGGCCGGCCTGTCGCCGTGATCACGCGCGCGGACCTGCTCGAGTTCGTCGCTCATCGCGGCCGGGGCTAGTGGCTGACCACACTCGGGATTGGGGTTTCTCCACGCGCGCGCTGCATGTCGGCCAGGGTCCCGACCCGGCGACGGGCGCCGTGGTGCAGCCGATCCACATGGCGACGACCTTCGCCCAGCAGGGTGTCGGCAAGCATCAGGGCTTCGAGTACTCGCGCACCGGCAACCCGACGCGCAACGCGCTCGAGGAGTGCCTTGCCGCGCTGGAAGACGCGAGGCACTGCCTCGCCTTCTCGTCGGGGCTCGGCGCTGAGACGACGCTCTTGCTGCTGCTCAACCCCGGCGACCACGTCGTCTACATGGAGGACGTGTACGGCGGCACCTTCCGCCTGTTCGACAAGGTGCTCAAACGGTTCGGCCTGACCTTCAGCGCGGTCGACGCCTCGAATATCGACGCGGTCGAGAGCTCGATGACCCCGCAGACGCGCATGGTCTGGCTCGAGTCGCCGACCAACCCGCTTCTGCGCATCGTCGACATCGACGCCGTCAGCGAGGTGGCGCACAGCCGCGGCGCGATGGTGTGCGTCGACAACACGTTCGCGACCCCATACCTTCAGCAGCCGCTGCACCTGGGCGCGGACGTCGTGGTGCACAGCACGACGAAATACATCGGCGGGCACAGCGACGTGGTGGGCGGCGCGCTCATGACGAATGACGACGACCTCGAGAAGCAGCTGCGCTTTCACCAGAACGCGGTCGGCGCGGTGCCGTCGCCGTTCGACTGCTGGCTGCTGCTGCGCGGCGTCAAGACGCTTGCCCTCCGCGTGGAGCGGCAGAGCGAGAACGCCGGCGAGGTCGCGACCTGGCTCGCGCAGAGCCGCGCCGTGAAACGTGTCTATTACCCGGGCCTCGAGTCGCATCCCAACCGCTCGGTCGCCGCGCGCCAGATGCGAATGTTCGGCGGCATGGTGAGCTTCGAGCTCGCGGACGAGGCGGCCGCCTTCCGCGCCCTGGAGCGGCTGAAGATCTTCGCCCTCGCGGAGTCGCTCGGCGCGGTCGAATCCCTGGCCGAGCACCCCGCACGGATGACCCATGCCTCGATCCCGGCCGCCGAGCGGAAGCGGGCCGGGGTGGGGGACGGGCTGATCCGCCTCTCGATCGGTGTCGAGGACGCCGCCGACCTCATCGCGGACCTGGAGTCGGCCCTCCGCTAACCTCGCGCGTTCTAGGTTCATGGCGCGGATTGCGCTGGTTCACGACGTCGCCGCGGTGGCCCAAACGCAGGCCGAGATCCTGCGGGAGGCCGGCCACGACGTCGACCACATCCGGCTGCCCGACTTCGGGGCGAATTGGGGCTGGCTGGCCAAGGCGCTCTCGCTGCCCATCCGGCTGGCGCTCTACGTGCCCGCCGCTCTCCGCCTGAGCCGCGGCGGATATGACGTGATCCACATCCACTGGGTGCCGAGGGGGATCGTCGGCCTCCTCGCGGGAAAGCCGTTCCTGGTCCAGGCCCACGGCTCGGACCTGCACATGCACGTCAACACGCCCGGCCTGCGCACGCTCTGCCGCCTCGTGCTCGAGCGCGCGCGCACGATCTTCTACGTCACCCCGAACCTCGAGTCGTACGTTCACCGGTTCGCGGGCCGGCTCTTCTACCTGCCGAACCCCGTCAACGTGCGCTACCTGGGCGGAGCACGGCGTGCTCCCCAATCCGTTCAGCGCGTCCTGATCTTCATGCGCCTCGATCCGGTCAAGGGCGTCGATCGGGTGTTCCCCGCGGTCGAGCGCCTGGCGGCGATGGGCATCGACGTCACCGCCCTCCGGTGGGGACCGCTGTCCGCGGAATACACCGCTCGCTACGGAGCATTCGTGCGCTTCATCGACCCGGTCCCGCACGACCGCGTCGGCGAGCTCCTCGAGGAGTTTGACCTCGTGGTGGGGCAGATGGAGCAGGGAGCATTGGGGCTGTCCGAGCTCGAGGCGATGGCCGCCGGCAGGCCGCTGATCAGCGGCATCAGCCGCAACATGTACCCGGGCGACAAGCCCCCGGTCGTCTCTTCATACGACCCCGACGAGCTCGTCGAGCAGATCGCGCGTTTGAAGGACGACGGCCGGCGGCTGGAGAACCTGTCGCGCGAGGGCCGCGCGTGGGTGCGCCGCAACCATGGCTGCGAGCGCCACCTCCAGCTGCTGGAGTCGGCCTACTTCGGTGCGGCGGCGCGAGACTCGGAGATGCCGATCGCGATGTAGGCCGCGCCGGCCCTGCGAATCTTCTCCGCGTCCAGGGTGCCTCGACCGTCCAGCACGGCGCGCAGCTTTTGGAACGAGCGCCAGTCGAGGTCGCGGAAATCTCGATGCATCGCCTGCACCACGATCGCGTCGACGGACCTCGCCTGGTCGGACGCGAGGTCGACAACCTCGGCCTCGAGGTTCGCGAGCTCGGAAGTGGTGAACAGCGGGTCGTGGATAAGCACCTCGGCGCCCGCGCGCCGCAGCAGGTCGACCAGGGAGAACGCGGTGGAGAAGGCCAGCTCCTTCACGTCCTCGCGGTAGGACGCCCCGAGCACAAGCACGCGCCGGCCGTTGAGGCCGCCGAGCGCTCGCTCAAGCTGCTCGACGCCGACCTCCGCCATGTGGTCGTTGGTCTGCCGTCCGTCGCGCACGAGGCTCAGCTCGCCGTTGCTTGCGTCCCCAAGCATGAAGTGGGGATAGACCGGGATGCAGTGTCCGCCGACGCCCAGGCTCGGGCGGTGGATGTGCGAGAAGGGCTGAGAGTTGGCGGCCTCGAACGCCTGGCCGACGTTCACGTCGCGCCTCGCTGCATACAGCGCGAACTGGTTCGCGAGCGCGATGTTGACGTCGCGGTATGTCGTCTCCGCGAGCTTGGTGAACTCGGCCGTCTCCGCGTTGTCGACCGCCCACACCTCCGCGTCGAGCACCGAACGGTAGAACTGCAGCGCCCGCTCGGTGCTGCGCTCGTCGATGCCGCCGACGATCTTCGGATACTTTCGCAGGTCCTCGAAGATGCGCCCGGCGTATAGACGCTCGGGACTGAACGCGAGATGGAAGTCAGCGCCGGCCCGCAGCCCGGACTCCTTTTCCAGCATGGGTCCCAGTCGCTGCCTGGTCGTGCCTACTGGCAGCGTCGTCTCGAAGATCACGAGGCTGCCCTTGCGGAGGCCGCGTCCGACGGCGCGCGTGGCCGCGTCGAGGCTGCGGTAGTCGATGTCGCGGTCGAGACTAACCATTAGCGGGACGATGACTACGACCACGTCGGCCTTCGCGACGGCGGTCGATGTGTCGGTGGTTGCCTTCAGCTTACCCGCGGCGACGGCGGCGGCGACGGCCTGTTCGAGACCAGCTTCCTCGTGGATATGCGCGCGCCCCGCGTTGATGGACTCCACGACTTCCGGCAGCACGTCGCAGCCGACCACGTCGAGTCCCTTGCTCGCGAACTGCGCCGCCAGCGGAAGCCCGATCTTGCCGAGTCCGACCACCGCGACCGATGAATCCTTAGCGGGCTGCATCGCCTCGCAGCATAGCGAGTGGCTTCAGGGTGATTAGGCCGCTTCGGCTGCCGCCGCGTCGGAGCCGCGAGGCTCGGCCACGGCGCCCGCGCCTCGCTGCGCGACCATCGCCGAGTAGAGCATTCCCAACGCCAGCCACAGGTACGGTTCCTGGAAAAATCTGCCCTCGAACTGGCTGTACAGGAAGATCGGGATGATCAGAGTCGCGGGCACGGTGGCGCACAGCGACCACGCATCGCGCCGCCACCGAGCCGCGAGCGTCTCGCGCCCGAGCTGGATGAGAAGGGCGACCATCAGCAGCGCGCCGACGATCCCCTGCTCGGCGAAGACGGTGACCATCGACGTGTGGGAGACGCTGTCGGTGTAGCCCGCGGGCAGGTAGCGGTTGTAGGTGGTCAGAAGCGCGTGCTGGTATCCGCCGAAGCCAACGCCGAAGATCGGGTGGTCAACGCCCATCTTCAATCCCGCGGCCACCAGATATTTGCGGTTGTCGTCGCTAGCCACGGCGGCCTGGTGATGCCCGGCTGCCGTGCCGCCGTGATGCGCGGTCGCGCCGGTCACCGCGCTCACCGCCGTGAAAGCCGCGTCCGTCGCGCGCTGGCGGGTGTCGGGGTTCACGCCGGTCGAGATCACGAACGCCAGCAGCGCGGCCACGCCGATGGCGGCGGCGCGCCGGCGGTTCAGCGCAAAGCCGATCGCGATCGCGACCGAGATGATGAACAGCGCCAGCCCAGACCGCGAGAAGGTGAGCGGGATCACGACGGCGCACGCGACCGCCGCCGCAACAGTCAGCCACGACGGCCCCTGGCGCGACGCGTAGACGATCACCGCCGCGCACGCGCCGAGGGTCAGGAAGCGCGCGGTAATGTTCGGGTCGCCGAAGGTGATGTTCATGCGGCTCGCCACGGCGGGGTTGGGGGTCCAGACCTGAAGATGGGTGGCGTAGAGGAAAGCCCCAAGCAGCGCCACCGCCAGCGCCGAGGCGAGAAAAGCGATCCACACGCGCCGGTGGTCGCGCTCGGACACCGCGAGGTTGGCCGCGAGCAGGGCGACGAACGGGTAGAGCGCGATGTCGAGCAGCGAGCCGGCTGAGCCGGGCGCCCTGGTGAGCAGCCAGCTCATCAGTGACACGGCGATGTAGGCGAGAAGCAGGTAGACGCTCAAGAAGCGGGGGAAGACCGGCCGGCGCCGTCCGGTGACGACGAGATAGACGAAGGCGGCCGCGACGATGACGAGCACGAAGCGGCTGAGCTGCTGCCGGACGAGGACGCTCGTGAACTCGAGCGGCAGGCACAGGACCACGGCGGCGAGCCCGTACGTGGCGACGAATTCCGCCGCCCGCGTCGGCAAGGAAGCCTGGCGCTCGTTCAAAACGTTCATCCCCCAACATTCAGAACGCCTGCCGGCCTGAAAATGTGTTCGGTGACTGAAGCGCGGCGCATCGTCTTCTACCGCACGCTGGCCATCGACACCGAGTCGAGGACCGGCTCTGGGGTGCGGCCGGCGAAGCTGCTGGAGGCGTTCCGGCAGGTGGGCTACGAGGTCGACGTCGTAGCGGGCGCCTTCAGGGAGCGGAGGCATGGCGCTGAGCAGGTCCGCCAGAAAGTCGCCTCAGGTCTCAAGTACGATTTCCTCTACGCCGAGCCGCCGACCACGCCGATACCGCTGAATGAAGCGCATCACCTCCCGACGCACCCGCTGATGGATTACGCGTTTCTCGCGTTCTGCCACCGGCAGGGGATCCCCGTGATCCTTTTCTACAGCGACGTGCAGTGGCGCCTGCCCGACTATCGTCGCAACGTCGGGTGGGCCAAGTACCTGGCAGCGCTGCCCTTCTTCCATCTCGACCTGGCGGTCTACGGCCGCGTGATCGACGCACTCCTCGTGCCTGACATGGGGATGCTCTCGCGCGTCGCGGGCTGGGCGGAGCAAAAGCCGCACTGGGTCTCGATCCCGGGATTCGATCCGCTCGAAGCGGCCGAGCGCAACGACTCTGAACGGGGCGACGCGCCGCTCCGTCTCTTCTATGTGGGGGGCGTCGAGCCGCCGGTGTACGACCTGGCGCCGCTGCTTCGCGGTTCGGCTTTGGCCGCCGCTCGCGGCGTGAGGCACGAGCTCACGATTTGCTGCCGCGAGCCCGAGTGGGACCGGCGTCCACCGAGCTACGACCAGCACATCGCCGCCCACGTCAGCGTCGTGCACAACCGAACACGCCAGGAGTTGATCGACATGTACGCGCGGCATGACGTCGCGGTCATGCCCTACGGCACGCTCAACTCGGACTGGGCGATGCCGATCAAATTCCCCGAGGCGATCGGGATGGGCCTGCCAGTGCTTGCGGGCACGGGCACCGCGGTGGCGCGCATGGCGGGCGAGCAAGGCACGGGCTGGGCGGTCGGGCCCTCCGACGAAGATCTGGCCGCCGTGCTGATGACGATCGACCACGAAGAGCTCGAGCGGGCGCGGGCCGCAGTGAAGCTGATTCAGCCCAAATACACCTGGGCTGAACGGGCCCGCGAGATCGGCGCGATCGCTGAAGGGGTCGCGCCCGGGGGGCGCGATCGGGTACAAAGTGGCTTAGGCTGAATGTAAATTCATGAGCCTCACCCGCCTGGTCCGGGGCTCGTTGCGCTACGGACCGATGTTCGCCGCCGAGGTCGTCCTCTTCTGGCTGATCCTCGAAGCGGTCAACGCCAGCGGTTACGGGGTGGTCAACCCCGTGCCCACGCAACCGTGGTATCCCGAGGCGGCGTTCTTGCTCGTCACGTTCGCCATGGGCTTCGGCGAATGGCGATTGAGGCTTTACCGGCGCGTGTGGTCGGTCGCCAGCCTGAACGACGCGTTCGCGATCGGGCTCGCCGTAGTCGAGGCCACCCTGCTGGTGACGATCATCAACTTCCTGTTCCCCGAGGGTAGCCGCCCGCTCCGCGTCGGCGCGCCCGCGCTGGCCGCACCCGCAGTGGTGATCGGCATCGGCCTGCTTCGGCTGCTGCCGCGCCTCACCACCTCGTCGCCACGGCCGAGCGGCAACAGGCTCCTCGTCGTGATTCCAGACGAGAGCGGCTACGCGACGGTCAAGGCGCTGATCCAGCAACCGAACCCCGACTGGACGCCGGTCGCGGTAGTCACGACAGGAACTGCGGATTTGGGCCGCACGCTGCTTGGGGTGCCGGTGATCGGCTCGGCGAACAACCTCCGCCGGCTTATCAGGGACTCGGGCGTGCAGGGCGTGGCCGTCGTCGAAGGTTCCGTGTCGGACAGGACGCAGGCGCGCAAGCTCTTCGCCGAATGCCTGGCGGCGCATCTCCCGGTCTTCATCGTCCCCGCCGCCGAGTCGTGGTTCCCGCGGCCGAGCGGCTCGAGACTCCGCCAACTTTCAGCGGACGACCTGGTCGGCCGCGACGAGCACGAGATCGACCTCGAGCTGTCGGCGAACGAGATCCGCAACCGCGTCGTGCTGGTGACCGGAGCTGCAGGATCGATCGGTTCCGAGCTCTGCAGGCTCATCGCCGGGATGGGCCCGAAGCGGCTGATCCTCGTCGACATCAACGAGAGCGGCTTGTTCGATCTCTCCGAGGAGCTGCGCGTGGCGGGTGGTCTCGACCTTCGCGAGGCACTCGTCTCGATCATCGACCACGACCAGCTGCTCGGCGTCTTCGCCGATGAGCGGCCAGAGATCGTGTTCCACGCGGGGGCGTACAAGCACGTGCCGATGCTCGAGTCGCATCCCATCCAGGCGGTGCTCGCCAATGTCGTCGGGACGCGGAACACGCTTCGCTGCTCGCACGCGGCCGGCGTGAAGCGTTTCATCCTGATCTCGACCGACAAGGCGGCGTCGAAGCATTCCGTGATGGGCTGCACGAAGCGACTCTGCGAGGAGCTGGTCCTCGCGTATCGCGGCCCGATGAGCTGCTGGGCGGTGCGCTTCGGCAACGTGGTCGGCAGCCGGGGCAGCGTGGTCCCGCTCTTCGAGCGACAGATCGAGCATGGCGGCCCGGTAACGATCACGCACCCCGACGTGTCGCGCTACATGATGACGATCAGAGAGGCTTCGTCCCTCGTCCTGAGCTCGCTCACGATCGGCCGGCCCGGCCACCTCTACATGCTCGACATGGGCGATCCGATCAAGATCTACGACCTGGCCAACGACCTGATCCGCTCGCGGGGCTTGCGCCCGGACGTCGACGTGAAGATCGTCATCACCGGCCTGCGGCCCGGCGAGCGCATGACCGAGGACCTGCTCGCCGCCGACGAAGGATGGCGTCCGACCGACCACCCGGCGATCCGTGAGGTCGTATCGCCGATGATCGGCAAGGAGGAGGACCTGGCCTGGACGGTCGAGCGCCTCGAGCGTCTTGCCAATGAAGGCAAGTCGGACGAGCTCGTCCGGGTGCTGAAGAACGCGGTCCAGGTCCAGGCCGAACCCGAGCAGGAGCCAGACCTGCCCGGCGTCCCAAAGGCAGACGAGCGCGCGCTCGACCTATAGCGCCCGTGTCCCTTAGCGACGTCTACATCCACCCGACCGCCGACGTGTCGGACAGGGCGACCATCGGAGATGGCACCAAGATCTGGCACCAGGCCCAGGTGCGCGAGGAGGCGGTGATCGGAAAGGACTGCATCCTCGGCAAAGGCTCGTACGTCGACAAGGGCGTGCGCATCGGTGACTTCTGCAAGCTGCAGAACGGCGTCTTCGTGTTCCACGGCTTCGACCTCGAGGACGGCGTGTTCCTGGGGCCGGGCGTGATGCTCCTGAACGACAAGCATCCCCGCGCCGTCAACCCGGACGGCACGCTCAAATCCGACGCCGATTGGGAGGTCAGCCAGGGGGTGATCGGATACGGCGCCGCAGTGGGTGGTGGCGCTGTGATCCTGCCCGGCGTCAAAGTGGGTCGCATGGCGCTGGTCGGCGCGGGCGCGGTCGTCACGCGCGACGTGCCCGAGCGCGGCATCGTAGCCGGCAACCCCGCAAGACTGCGCGGCTTCGCGTGCGACTGCGGCCGCACGCTTGCGAGGCAGCATGCCTCGCGTTCCCACGCCACGTATCGATGTGAGCGCGATGACAAGACCTTTGACATTCCCATCGACGTCGACTCGCGCATCGGAGTCACATTGCCCGCGTGACGGAAACCGAGCGCATCGCCCGCGCGTACCGCGAGCTCGAAGCGACGGCCGGCTCGCGCTACGACCTGCACAACAAGGGCAACCAGATGGTGCTTGCGGAGCGCCGTCGTCTCGCGAAGAAGCTTCTCGAGGGCGCCGGCTGGGCTCCCCTCGGCGACCGGCGCGTGCTCGAGGTGGGATGCGGGACCGGAACCGAGCTTGCGTGGCTGCTCGAGCTGGGCGCGTCACCCTCGCGGCTGGCCGGCGTCGACTTGCTTCCTGACCGCGTGGCCGCGGCGCGCGCGGCCTTCCCGCAGCTCGAGTTCCATCAGGGCAACGCCGAGCATCTCGATTTCGCCGACGCGAGCATGGATCTCGTGATGGCCTTCACGGTGTTCAGCTCGATCCTCGACGGCTCGATGGCCTCCAACGTCGCGGCGGAGATCGAGCGCGTCATCCGGCCGGGCGGCGCGCTGCTCTGGTACGACTTCCGCTACGACAACCCCGCCAACCACAACGTGCGCGGCGTTAGCGCGCGCCGCGTGCGCAGCCTTTTCCCGCGCCTCCAGGGCAAGCTTCATTCGCTGACGGTGCTGCCGCCGCTCGTCCGCAGGCTGGGCCATCTCGCTCCGGCGGCGTACCCGGTCCTGGCGATCGCCCCGCCGCTGCGCAGCCACCTCTTCGGGCTGCTCCGCAAGCCGGCCTGACCGCGATGCGCTCCGAGTTCCTGAATTTCTCGCCGCCGCTGATCGGCGACGAGGAGATCGAAGAGGTGGTGAAGACACTCCGCGAGGGCTGGATCACCACGGGCCCTCGAGCGCAGAGGTTCGAAGCCGATTTCGTGAAGTACACCGGCGCCCCCGCCGCGGTGGCAGTGAACTCCGCGACGTCCGCGATGCACATCGCACTTGCCGCGCTGGGGATCGGTGAAGGCGACAGCGTGATCACGACGACCATGACCTTCGCCTCGACGGTCCATGTCATCGAGCACCTGCGCGCGCACCCCGTGCTCGTCGACGTCGAGCCGGACACCCTGAACATCGACCCTGCACAGGTCGAGGCCGCGGTGCGGCGGACACCTGGTGTCAAGGCGATCATGCCGGTGCACCTCTACGGCCACCCCGCGGACATGGATGCGATTTACGACATCGCGCAGCGACACGGCCTCGCGGTGGTCGAGGACGCGGCGCACGCCCTGCCCGCGAAGCATCGGGGACGGATGATCGGCGCGCCGAAGAAGGGCTTCGACTTCCCGAACCTCGTCGCCTTCTCTTTCTACGCGACCAAGAATCTCACCACCGGTGAAGGCGGCATGCTGACCGGGCCACCGGCGCTGATCGACGACGCTCGCGTCTGGAGCCTGCACGGCATGAGCCGCGACGCCTTCAAGCGCTACACGTCAGACGGCTCGTGGCGCTACGACGTGGTGTTGCCCGGCTTCAAATACAACATGCCCGACATCCAGGCCGCGATCGGCCTGCACCAGCTCGAGAGGCTGGACGCGATGCAGAAGCGCCGGCATGCGATCGTCGCGCAGTACGACGAGGCGTTGGGCCAGCTCGAAGAGCTCGACCGGCCCGTCGAGCGGCCCGACGTCGAGAGCGCGTGGCACATCTACCTGCTCCGGCTTCGCCCCGGCCGGTTGCGCATCGACCGCGGCGCCTTCATCGAGGAGTTGCGCGCACGCAACATCGGCGCCAGCGTGCACTTCATCCCGGTGCACGAGCACTCGTACTACAGAGACCGCTACGCCTGGAAGCCCGATGACTTTCCGGTCGCCCATCGGGAGTTCGAGCGGATGCTGTCCCTGCCCCTGAGCCCCGCGCACACCGACCAGGACATCGCCGACGTGATCGAGGCGGTGACCGAGGTGGTCAGGCAGAACCGCGCCTGACCGCGCGGGCGACCACGGCGAGAAACGTCCTCCCGAGAATCGAGAGATCGCCGGCGAAGCTCGCCGTTTTCACGTACCGCAGATCCGCGGCAAGCTTTTGCGGCATGACGCTGGCGACGTAGACGGATTCCGGGTCGCCGCCTCTCAGCACCTGCTCCTCGTCGATGAAAGCCAGCACGGTCGGACCGGTGATCCCCGGCCGTACGGTGAGGACGCTTCGCTGCTCGGGCGTGTACAGCGCCACGTATTTCGGGTCTTCGGGGCGCGGGCCCACCAGGCTCATGTCGCCCTTCAGCACGTTGAGCAGCTGCGGCAGCTCGTCGATCTTGGTCCTGCGGAGCACCCGTCCGACGGAGGTGATCCGCGGATCGTCGCCCGCGGTCACCGCCGGTCCGCCGGACTGAGGCCGCATCGTCCGCAGCTTGAGGATGCGAAACGTGCGGCCGTCCTTGCCCACCCGCGTTCCGCCGTAGAACGCCGAGCCCGGCGACTCGAGCTTCACCGCCACGGCGGCGGCAAGGATGATCGGCGACGTCAGCACCAGGCCTGCCGCCGAGACCGCGACGTCGAAGACCCTCTTCACCGGCGAACCGTCTCCTGCAAAAGCTCGAGGAAGCGTCCCGCGATGAGCTCGCGGTCGAAATGCGCCTGCACGTACTGCCTTCCCTTCTCGCCGAGCCGGCGCGCGAGTGCCGGATCCGCCGCGAGCCGCTCGACCGCGTCGCGCATCCCCGCCGCATCCTCGGGGGCCACCACGATGCCACAGCTCGCCGACTCGATGAGGTCCGCGGCCTCGCCCCACAGCGACGCGACGATCGGTTTCGCGGTGGCCATGGACTCGAACATCTTGGACGGCAGCGCGGACTTGAACAGGTCCAGTCGCCTGAGCGGGACGAGGGTCGCGTACGCGAGGTTCAGCAGGTCGGGCATCGTCTGCTTCGGCTGGTTCGGCAGGAACTTGATGTTGGCGATGCCCTCGGACTGCGCTCGCCTGATCAATGCATCCTTCTCCGCCCCTTCACCGGCGAGCACGTAGAGGACGTCCAAGTTCTTCGTTTGCTTGGCGGCGTCCAGCACAGTGCCGAGCCCCTGCGCCATGCCGTGCGTGCCCGCATACAGAAAGACCTTCCGTTGGTCGAGGCCGAGGCGGCGGGCGAGCTCCATGTTCGGTGTCGCGGGCTTGAAGACCGACGTGTCGACGCCGTTGGTCAGGAGGAAGAGCTTCTCGCGGGGCACTCCTCGATTGGCCAGCCGCTCGACCATTCCCGGCGTGACCACGCTCACTCGCGCCGCTTTCCGATACAGGTGCATCTCGAGCATCTCGGCCAGCCGAATCGCGAATCGATTGCGCACGGCGCCCAGCTCGACCGCGGACTGCGGCCAGATGTCGCTCACGTTGAAGATGTACGGCGCGCGTTTGAGCCTCCGGTACGGGAGCGCGGCGAGACCGGTGAAAAGCGGCGGTGACTCGACGAAGAACACGTCCGCACTGCCGAGCATGCGCATTGCGGTGAGGCTCGAGAAGGCAAAGGACAGATGGTTCAGGATGCGCCGGACGAAGCCGCGGTTCGGCGTGGCATAGACCCAGGTCCTGATGACCCGAATCCCGTCCATCTCCTCCTCCATCCGAAACCGGCCGCGGTAGCCGGCGGGGATGACGCCGGTCGGATAGTTCGGAAACCCCGTGACGACCGTGACCGTATGGCCCGTGGCAGCCGCCCTGTGCGCGAGCTCATAGAGGCGGGCCTGCGGCGCACCCACCTCGGGCGGAAAATAGTGCGTGAGCATGACGATCCGCAGCCCTGACACCGCACCTTGCATGGCCTGCGACACTCTAGCCGTGAAGGTTCTCACGGTGGTCGGCGCGCGGCCGCAGTTCATCAAGGCGGCGCCCGTCTCCAGGGTCCTCCGCCGGCAGCACGAGGAGTTTCTCGTTCACACGGGGCAGCACTACGACGACGAAATGTCGGACCTGTTCTTCCGCCAGCTCCACATCCCGGCGCCGGACAAGAACCTGGAGGTGGGCTCGGGCCGCCACGGCGTGCAGACCGGGGCGATGCTCCCCGGCATCGAGTCCATCGCCCTCGAGCAAAAACCTGACTGGCTGCTCGTCTACGGCGACACGAACTCGACCCTCGCCGGCGCCCTGGTGGGCGCCAAGCTCCACATCCCGGTCGCGCACGTGGAAGCAGGGTTGCGCAGCTACGACCGGCGGATGCCCGAGGAGGTCAACCGAGTGGTCGCCGACCACCTTGCGGCGCTACTCCTGTGCCCTACCGATACCGCCGTCGAGAATCTTGCCCGCGAAGGCATCGCCGAGGGCGTCCACATGGTGGGGGACGTGATGCTCGACGCGTTTCATCAGAACCTCGAGGTCGCGCGAAAGACGTGCCGCGTGGTCGCCGAGCTCGGCCTCGAGAAGAACGGATACGCATTGCTGACCGTGCACCGCGCCGAGAACGTGGACGAGCCTGCGCTGCTCGCCGGCATCCTGCGCGGAGTCGGCGAATCCGGACGCCGTGTCGTCTTCCCAGTCCACCCACGCACGCGCGCCGCATTCGCGGCCACCGGGATGACGCCCCCGGAGAACGTCATGCTCATCGACCCTGTCGGCTACCTCGAGATGCTCGTCCTGGAGGAGAACGCCGAGGCGATCGTGACCGACTCCGGCGGCCTGCAGAGGGAGGCGTACTTCGCCGGACGCCCGTGCATCACGCTGCGCGACCGGACGGAGTGGACTGAAACCGTGGACGCGGGGTGGAACGTGCTGGTCGGCACCGAGGCGACGGCGATCGCTCGGGCGATGCGCGATTTCCGCCCGCGCGGCCCGCGTCCGGACCTGTTCGGCGACGGTCACGCCGCGGAACGCGTGGTGGAGGCGCTGTCCACCTAGAGGCCCGGCCGAAAAGCCGTCGACGGATCTTCGGCGCCCATGCGGCCCACTCCCCCCATGCCTGGGGCATGGGGACCCCGAGCAGGTATGCGCTGCTCGCTCACGCATCTCCGATGCGCTCGCTCCGCTGCTGTCGGTTCACCCGGATCTGGACCACCTGGATCGCCGAATCTCTCGTCGAGGGTTTTCGGCCGCGCCTCTGAGCGCATCGAACTCATAACATGAAGGTTGAGTTGGACACCCTCAAGACAATTCCGATCGCCGCGCCGCAGATCGGCGACGAAGAGCGCAGCGCTGTGATGGCGGTGCTCGAAAGCGGCCAGCTCGCGCAGGGCCCTGTCGTCGAGGCGTTCGAGAACGAGTTCGCCGCTTGGTGTGGCGTGCGCCATGCGGTGGCGGTCAACTCCGGGACCGCCGCGCTGCACCTCCTGATGCTCGCGCATGGAATCACGGAGGGCGACGAGGTGATCACCAGCCCGTTCACGTTTGTCGCCTCCGCCAACGCAGCCCTGTTCGTCGGCGCCCGTCCGGTTTTCGTCGACATCGAGCCCGAGACCTACTGCCTCGACCCGTCGAAGGTGGAGGCCGCCATCACGCCTCGGACGCGGGCGATCATGCCGATCGACCTGTACGGCCACCCGGCGGCGATCCCCGAGCTGCAAGACATCGCAAAACGGCATGGCCTCGTCCTGATCGAGGACGCTTGCCAGGCGCACGGGGCCGCGATTGGTAATCGCAAGGCCGGCGCGCTCGGCGTCAGCGCGTCGTTCTCCTTCTACCCGACCAAGAACATGACCACGGGCGAGGGCGGCATGGTCACGACCGACGACGACGCCATCGCGGCGAAGGTGAACGTGCTCCGCCAGCACGGCGCAACCCAGCGCTACCGGCACGACACGCTCGGCTACAACTTCCGGCTGACGGACATGGCCGCGGCGATCGGCCGCGCGCAGCTCGCCAAGCTCGACGGGTTCAACGAACGGCGGCGCCGCAACGCCTCGCTGCTCGACGAGGGACTTGCCGGAACCGACGGACTGACCACGCCGCGCGAGCGCCCCGGTTACCGGCACGTCTACCACCAGTACACGGTTCGCGTCGCGCGAGACCGCGACCGGTTTCAGGAGAGGCTGCGCGAGGCCGGCATCGGCACGGCTGTGCACTATCCGATCCCGGTCCACCGCCAGCCGCTTTATGTGGAGATGGGGTATGGAGAGGTGAGCCTGCCGGTCGCGGAGAAGGCGGCCGCCCAGGTGCTCTCCCTCCCCGTCCACCCGGCGCTGCCGGACGCGGATCTCGACCGCATCGTCGACTCAGTGCGAAAGGTCGCGACCACCGCGTGACCCGCGTCGCGCTCATCGGCCTCGGGGCGATGGGCCGCAACCACCTCCGCGTGCTGAGCGACCTCGAGGGCGTCGAGCTCGCCGCTATCTGCGACCAGGATGCAAACCTCCTGGAGGCCGCCGAACGCAAGTACTCGGTGCCCGCGTACCGGTCCTGGGACGAGATGCTCGGTCACGCGCGGCTCGACGCGGCCGTGATCGCGGTGCCAACCCGCTTTCACGGCCAGGCCGGCCTCGCCGCGCTCGAGCAGGGGCTGCACGTCCTGATCGAGAAACCGATTGCCAGCAACCTGGACGAAGGCCGTCAGCTGCTCGATGCCGCCCGGCGCGCCAAAAAGCTCCTGGCCGTCGGGCACATCGAAAGGTTCAACCCGGCGATCCGCGAGCTGGGGCGCCGGCTCGAAGCGGGGGAGATCGGCCGGATCTACCAGCTGCAGGCTCGCCGGCAGGGACCTTTTCCGGCCCGCATCCGCGACGTCGGCGTGGTCATCGACCTGGCCACCCACGACCTTGACGTGATGCATCACCTCGCCGCCTCTGACGTCCAGCGGCTCTACGCCGAGACCGAGCAGCGGATTCACACCGAGCACGAAGACATCCTCAACGCGCTTCTGAAGTTCGAAAGCGGCGTGCTCGGCGTCCTGCAGGTGAACTGGCTGACCCCGACGAAGATCCGCGAGCTCAGCGTGCTCGGGGAGCGCGGCATGTTCGTGTGCAACTACCTCACGCAGGACCTGATGCACTTCAAGAACGCCGAGTTTCCCCCCGAGGCCGACTCTGAGTTCCGCGTCCGCGCGGTGACTGAAGGCGAGGCGGTGACGTTTCCGGTCGCCCAGGGGGAGCCACTGCGGCTCGAGCTGCAAGCCTTCGTCCAGGCGGTGCGCGGCGAGCGGCCGCTAGAGGTCGATGGGGAAGCGGGCCTTCGGGCTCTTCACCTTGCGCTTGCTCTCGTCAAATCGGCGACCGAGGCGCGCGTCATCGACAAGACCGAGCTGTCGAAGCTATGGGCGAGCCGAGCTGTGCGCGCCGGCCGGCGTGCCGCGGGCGCCGCGGATCGCGACGACCTCTAGGGCAGCCAGCAGCCAGAACTCGACGCTGAGGTCGTTCTTCCAAAGAGGCGAGTCGAAAAGCCCGTGCACGGTGTAGAGCACGAGCGCGCCGACGCAACCCCACAGGATTGGGCGGAAGAGGTCGTTGGTCACCGGCAGCGCGCGCACCCCGCGCCAGAGCAGTCCGAAGAAGATGACGGCGAGGACGATCAGGCCGAGCAGTCCGACTTCGCTCCAGGTCGTAAGCCACATGTCGTGCGGATAGAGCTCGATCGATTGCGTGCCGGGCCGGAACGGTGCGACGCGGACCGGGAAGCCGTCGATCCCCGCGCCGAGGATCGGCCGCTCGGAAAGCATGCGAAGCGCCTGTCCGTAGATCGAGCTGCGCAGGCCCGCCGACGAGTTGATCGTCACGATGCGCTGATTGATGAAAGGCACCTCGAGGACGAGAAGCGCCGCGACCGCCAACCCCGCGATGACCCACGCACGCAGGCGCCTGCTCGGCAGGCTGAGCACGAGCACGACGGCGAGGACGGCCATCGCGAGGTAACCCGCGCGGGAAAGCGTTAGGAGCATGGCGACCAGGACCAGCCCGAGCACACCCGCGGCGATGAGCCGCTCACGTTTGCCCCAGGGGTAGATCACGAACCCGATCGCGAAAGCGAGCGGGGGTTCGAGATACATCGCGTCCGCGTTCGGTGTCATGTTCAGGAACGCGGGCGCATCGCCGAGCTGCAGCTGGTGGTGCGCCGCGACGTACACGAACGAAACGATCTGACCGACGGCCATGATCGAGGCGCCGACCGCGGCGACGGAAAGCAGCTTGCGAAGGTCTTCACGGGTCCGCAGCAGGTCCACCGCGATGTAGAAGATCGCGACCGCCTCGAGAAAGTAGGCGCGATAGATGCCCAGGCCCTTTATATGGTCGGGAGCCGCGATGATGCCGAGCACTCCTGCGACCAGCCACAACGCGATCGGGATGTCGTACGGCGTGCGCGACGGTCGGCGCTTTTCGGTCCACAGCGTCATGGCGTAGCCCGCGACCGTGATCAGGATGAGCGTCTCGAGCAGGGTGGTCGGCAGGGGGCCGTAGTGCCAGCGCACGACGTAGAGCGGAAGGCACGCCGCCGTTACCGCCAGCGACCAGATGGTGAACCGCCGAGCTGAGCCTGCCGAGCCTGTCTGGGCGGTCGCTTCCTCTTCGACGGACGACTGGTGCGCCCTCATTCGCGCCACGCGTGGAACACGAAGCGGCTGATCAAGAAGAGTTGTCGCGTTGCCAGAGTCTGTCGAGCAGATCTTGCAAGGGCTCGCAGCGTGGCCAATCGGTCAACCACCTGGACTCTTCGAAAACCGACCACCTTGAGCATCGCAACGACGGCCGCCGGATTGGGTCCACACCAATTGGTTGGGTCACCAGCGGCCTCCGCCCCGGGATAGAACGTGATCAGCGGCTTCTTGAACCAGGTCATGTCAACGCCCGTTTCGAGGATGAGCTGCCGTCCCGTAACGCTTGCCACCCGCTCGAGAGCGAGCAACGGATGGCGCATGTGGTAGAGGACACCAAGGAAGAAGACGAGGTCGAAAACGCCTACCGTCTCGGGCGAAAGATCAAGGACGGCCATCTCCTTCGACTCGACCTCCGATCCCAGTGCGCGATGGGCGAGATCGAACCCCGCCTTGGTGCCCCATCCGTCGCCGCTCCAACAGAAGTCGTCGGTGGCCAGGACCCGCGCTGCGCCGCGCCGCTCGGCTTCGAACGAGAAGAATCCGTCCCAGGCTCCAATGTCGAGAACCGTTGTGCCTCGCAAATCTTGGGGAAGGTGCAGTGTCTTCAACTTTTCAGGAGTGTCGTCGTCTCCCGGTGTGACGACACCGTCACCCAGATCGATCCGGTGGAACCATCGGACCTGATCGACTGCACGCCTCAGCTCCGCAATGTCTGCGTCCGACCTCGTCGACTGATGCGCCCTGATGCCCGACAGCTTAAGGTCTAGGAGCGATGGCACGGATTGCCCTGGTCCATGACGTCGCGGGCATCGCCGAGGTGCAAGCGCAGCTCCTGCGCGGTGCTGGCCACGAGGTCGATCAGATCGCGCTGCCGGTCATCGGCGCCACCTGGGGATGGCCCACCAAAGCGGCCGCGCTGCCGATCCGCCTTGCCGCGTATCTCCCCACGGTCATGCGGCTGCGGCGAGGGAAGTACGACGTCGTCCACGTCCACTGGCTGACCCATGGCATCGTTGGGGTGCTGGCCCGCCGGCCGTTCTTCGCCCAGGCCCACGGCTCGGACCTGCATCTGAACCTCAACAATCCCATCTATCGGCTCGTCACCCGGAGGGTGCTGCGGAGCGCGACGAAGGTCTTCTACGTCACACCCAACCTGCGGACATTCTTGAAAGAGGTCGACTGCAAGCTCCTCTATCTGCCTAACCCCGTCGACATGCGCGGCGTCGGCCAACCGTACCCGCCCCCGTCGCAGGTGTCGAAGGTCGTCGTGTTCACCCGCCTCGACCCGGTCAAGGGAGTGGACAGAATCTTTCCCGCGGTGGAGCGCTTGAGCGCCAGCGTCGACGTCACCGCATTCGAATGGGGCTCGCTCGCGCGCGACTACGTGAAGCGATACAAGCGCTGGGTCAACTTCGTGAAGCCAGTGCCGCACAGCGACATCGGCGCGTTCTTGAGCCAGTTCGACGTCGCCATCGGACAGATGAAGCAGGGGATCCTCAGCCTGATGGAGATCGAGGCCCTGGCCGCCGGACGGCCTCTGATCACCGCGATCGACTCGTCGCTCTACGAGGACGATCCACCGCCGGTGGTTGCAGCGTCTGGTGCGGACGAGATCGTCGCCGCGATCGACGCATTGCGGTCCTCGCCCGATCGCCTCGGGGAGCTGTCCCGCAAGGGCCGCGAGTGGGCGCTGCGGAACCACAGCTACGCGCATCACCTCGAGCTGCTGCAGGCCGCGTACTTCGGCTCGCCTGCGCCGGAGCCCGCCATGTCGTCACCAGCCCCGCGCTAAGCTTTCGGATCTCTGATGCCGGAGCGCGATCTTCCCAGCCGAGCTCTCTATCAGGGCCGCGATCGGGCCGGTGCACGCGCGTTTCTGCACGCGATCGGCCTGAGCGCGGAGGACATCGAGAAGCCTTTCGTCGGCGTCTCGAACTGCTGGACGGAAACCATGCCGTGCAACTTCGGCCTTCGCGAGCTGGCGGTCCCGCTGAAGGCCGGCATCCGCGCGGCGGGCGCCAACCCGATGGAGTTCAACACGATCGCCATCTCCGACGGCATCACGATGGGCAGCGAAGGCATGAAGACCTCGCTCGTGAGCCGCGAGGTCATCGCGGACTCGATCGAGCTCGTCGCGCGCGGCCACATGTTCGACGCGCTGGTGACGCTTTGCGCATGCGACAAGACGATCCCGGCCTCCGCCATGGCGCTGGCGCGCATCGACCGGCCGGGCATTCTTCTCTATGGCGGCTCGATCATGCCCGGCACGTGGCGCGGCAAGCCGGTGGCGGTGGGCGAGGTCTACGAGGCGATCGGTGCGGCCGCAGCGGGCAAGATGACGGACGCCGACCTCGCCGAGCTCGAGGCGGTCGCATGTCCCGGCGCGGGCGCGTGCGGCGGCCAGTACACGGCCAACACCATGTCGATGGTCTTGGAGGTGATCGGCCTTTCGCCGGTCGGCTTCAACTCCATCCCGGCGGTCGCTCCCGAGAAAAAGCTCGCTGCTGAGCGCGTCGGCAAGCTTGCACTCGACGTGCTGGACCGCGACCTGCGGCCGTCGCAGATACTGACCCGGCGCGCATTCGACAACGCCATCGCCGCGGTCGCCGCGAGCGGCGGGTCGACCAACGCGGTGCTCCACCTGCTCGCTCTGGCCCGCGAGGTTGGCGTCGACCTCGCGATCGATGAGATCGACCGGATCAGCCGGCGCACGCCGTTGCTCTGCGACCTGAAGCCAGGCGGCCGCTTTGCCGCCGTCGAGCTGCATCGCGCCGGCGGCATCGCTCTGCTCACGAAGAGGCTGATCGAAGGCGGATACGTCGATGGCGACGCGATCACCGTGACCGGCCGCTCGCTTGGCGAGGAATGCGAGAACGTGAAGGAGACCCCGGGCCAGGAGGTGGTCACGCCGCTGTCGCGGCCACTCCGGGCTGAAGGCGGCCTCGTCGTCCTCCGCGGCAACCTGGCGCCGGAAGGTGCGGTCGTGAAGATCACGCACCACACGCCGACGTCACACCGAGGGCCCGCCCGCGTCTTCAACCGCGAGGAGGACGCGTTTGCGGCAGTCACCGGCGGCAAGATCAAGGCCGGCGACACGGTGGTGATTCGCTACGAGGGCCCGCGCGGCGGTCCCGGAATGCGCGAGATGCTTCAGGTCACCGCCGCGATCGTCGGCGAAGGCCTGGGCGAGACCGTGGCGATGGTCACTGACGGTCGCTTCTCCGGCGCGACGCGAGGCCTGATGATCGGCCACGTGGCGCCTGAAGCCGCGGTCGGCGGGCCGCTCGCCGCGGTCCAGGACGGCGACGTGATCGACATCGACGTCGACAGCCGCCGGCTGGAGGTCCAGGGCGTGGACGTCGCGGCCCGTCTGAAAGGATGGTCGGCGCCTGAGCCGCATTACCGACGCGGGGTGCTGGCGCGCTACGCGATGCTGGTCGGCTCGGCCTCTGAAGGGGCGATGCTCAAGCCCTGACTTCCCGGATAGTCCGGACTATCCGGGGTTTTGCGTGGGCTGATGCGCGGTTCGTCCGGACTATCCAGCCATCGGGGAGTTATTTGACTGTCGGGAGCCAGGCTGCCCGGTGCTTTTCGTACGCCGCGATGTCCGAGTCGTGGCACTCGACCAGGCCGATCTCGTCCAGGCCTTCGAGCAGGCAGTGTCGTGCGAACGGGTCGATCTCGAAGCGGTAGGCGAAGCCGTCGCCGCGCACCTGCTGGGCCTCCAGGTCGACGGTGACCTGCGCGGTCGGGTCCTCGGCCGCAAGGTCGATCAGGTGGCGCACCTGGCTGTCCGGCAGGGTCAGCACGATCAGACCGGTCTTGTAGCAGTTGGCCCGAAAGATGTCGGCGAAGCTCGTGGCGATGATCGCCTTGAAGCCGAAGTCGCGCAGCGCCCACGGCGCGTGCTCGCGGGATGACCCGCAGCCGAAGTTCGCCCCGGCGACCAGCACCGAGGCCCCCGCGTACTCGGGCTTGTCGAGGACGAAGCCGCCGCGCGCACGCCAGTCGTAGAAGAGGAAAGGGCCGTAGCCGGTGCGCTCGATCCGCTTCAAGAACTGCTTGGGGATGATCTGGTCCGTGTCGACGTCCGCCAAGTCGAGCGGCGCCATCCGGCCGGAAACTCTCTTGACGGGCTCCAACTACATGAGCTCCCGCACGTCGACGAGGTGGCCGGTGATCGCGGCGGCGGCGGCCATCGGGGGGCTCATCAGGTGCGTCCGTCCGCCCGACCCCTGGCGTCCCTCGAAGTTCCGGTTCGACGTCGAGGCGCAGCGCTCGCCCGGGGCGAGGATGTCCGGGTTCATGCCGAGGCACATCGAGCAGCCCGCGTTCCGCCATTCGAATCCCGCCGCCTTGAACACGATGTCCAGGCCCTCGTCCTCCGCCTCGCGTTTGACCGTGGTCGAGCCTGGCACCACCATCGCGCGGACCTTGGGGTGCACGTGGCGGCCCTGGATCACGCCGGCCGCGGCGCGCAGGTCCTCGAGGCGGGCGTTGGTGCACGACCCGATGAAGACCCTGTCGATCGCGATGTCCGCCAGCGCGGTGCCGGGGAGCAGGTCCATGTAGCGCAGAGCGCGCTCGTCGGTCTCCGAGCGGGGCATTGGCACGCGGCCCGTGACCGGGACGACCTGCGCGGGCGTTGTGCCCCAGGTGACGTGCGGCTCGAGCGTGGAAGCGTCGACGGAGATCTCGGAATCGAATGCCGCGCCGTCGTCGGTGACCAGCGAGCGCCAGTAGTCGAGCGCCGGCTCCCATTCCGCGCCGAGCGGCGCGTGCGGCTTGCCTTCCAGGTACTTGAAGGTGGTCTCGTCCGGCGCGATCATGCCGGCCTTGGCGCCCCACTCGATCGACATGTTGCAGATCGTCATCCGGCCCTCCATGGACAGGCCGCGGATCGTCGGACCCCGGTACTCGACAAGGTGGCCCTGCCCTTGCGATGTCCCGGTTCTGCCGATCAGGCCCAGGACGATGTCCTTCGCGGTGACGCCCAGGGGCAGCTCGCCCGAGATCGTCACCGCAAGGTCGCCCAGCCGTTTCTGGGGTAGGCACTGTGTCGCAAGCACAAGCTCCACCTCTGACGTCCCGATGCCGAACGCCAGCGCCCCAAACGCCCCATGCGTCGAGGTGTGCGAGTCGCCGCACACGATCAGCATTCCGGGCTGGGTCAGGCCGAGCTCCGGGCCGATCACGTGCACGATGCCCTGCCGCCGGCTGCCGATCTGATACAGGGGGATGCCCTCCCGCCGGCAGTTCTCGGCCAGGACCTCCATCTGCCGCCGCGAAAGGTCGTCCGCCGCCCTCACGCCGCCTTGCGTCGGGACGTTGTGGTCCATGGTCGCCAACGACAGGTCCGGCCGCCTGACCTTCCGGCCCGACAGCCGCAGCCCCTCGAAAGCCTGCGGCGACGTGACCTCGTGGACCAGGTGGAGATCCACATAAAGGAGATCAGGCTCGCCCGGTGCGGTCGATACCACGTGCGAGTCCCACAGCTTCTGGGCGAGGGTCCTGGGCATTGGGAACGCCAACTCTACGCAAACCAAAGGGCCGAAATTTGTGGCCCGGACACAACCCAAGGCCGGTTTCGATCGTTACTATTCAAGGTCCGATGGTTGGTTCTACGCGCTCACTCGTACTCCTCCTTGGACTCCTGGGCCTTATTGGCTTCGGACGAACGGGGGCGCGCGCGAACTAACCAGACCACAGAGTAGATCGCAAAAGCCCCCGACCGAGAGGTGGGGGCTTCTTCATTTCTAAAGGAGTAACGAAACCAAGTTGACCGGAGCGGACATGATCCTGGAGGCGCTGGAGCGCGAGGGAGTCGAAATTATTTTCGGCTACCCGGGCGGCGCCAATCTGCCCATCTACCAGCACCTTCCCGAGCATCCCAAGCTGAAGCACATCCTGGTCCGCCACGAGCAGGGCGCAGCGCACATGGCTGACGGCTACGCCCGCGCCTGCGGCAAGCCAGGTGTCGTGTTCGCCACCTCCGGTCCTGGCGCCCTGAACCTGGTCACCGGCCTGTGCAACGCGTACATGGACTCCGTTCCGATGATCGCGATCACCGGTCAGGTCAACAGCACCCAGGTCGGGCGCGATGCCTTCCAGGAATCCGACGTGATCGGTGCGACGAGCTCGGTGACCAAGCACAGCTACCTCGTCACCAGCATCGATCAGCTGCCCCGCGTGATCCACGAGGCCTTCCACATCGCCACCACCGGCCGCCCCGGCCCGGTGCTGATCGACGTCTGCAAGGACGTGCAGCTGGCAGTGGCCGAGCGCGTCACCCCGGATCGGATCGACCTTCCGGGCTACCAGCCCAACGGCCACGTGAATCTCGACCGGGCCCGTGAAGCGGCGCAGGCTCTGGCCGCCGCCGAGCGTCCGGTCATCCTCGCCGGCCACGGCGTGCTGCTCAGCAAAGCCGAGCGAGAGCTGTTCAAGTTCGCCGAGAAGGCGGCGGCGCCGGTCGGCACCACCCTGATGGGTATCGGGGCATTCCCGGTCAACCACCCGCTCTCGCTGCACATGACCGGGTTTATGGGCACCGGCTGGAACCTGAAGGCAGTGCAGAACGCCGACGTGCTGATGATGGTCGGCATGCGCGTCGACGACCGCGTCACCGCACGGCTCGCCGACTTCGCCCCCAAGGTCAAGACCTTCATCCACGTCGACATCGACGGCTCGGAGATGGGCAAGAACGTGCGGCCGCATATCGAGCTTGTCGCCGACGCGAGGAATGCGCTCGAGGCGATGATCCCGCACGTCGGAGAGCTGCAACCAGGGCGTGGCCAGTGGCTAGCCCAAATCGACGCCTGGCGCGAGGAGCACCCCCTCAAGTACACGCACTCGAACGGCCACCTACAGCCGCAGGACGTGCTGATCGACATGTACAGGCGGTGCCGCAACGAGGCGATCGTGGTCACCGACGTCGGCCAGAACCAGATCTGGTCGGCGCTCTGGTGGAACTACGACCGGCCCGGAATCTTCATCAATTCCGGAGGCCTTGGAACTATGGGATTCGCGCTGCCGGCCGCCATCGGTGCGAAGTTCGGCCGGCCCGACAAGGCAGTGTGGTGTGTCGCGGGCGAGGGCGGTTTTGTCATGACGGCCCAGGAGCTGTCGGTCGCGGTCGAGCACAAGCTCGACATCAAGATCGTGCTCCTCAACAACTTCTCTCTCGGCATGGTCCGCCAGTTCCAGGACGACTTCTACGGCGGCGTCCGGTCGCAGGTCGACCTGACGCAGATGCCCGACTTCGTCAAGCTCGCCGACGCGTACGGGCTCCCCGCCGTCCGCGTCGACAAGCTGGAGGACGTCGGCCCCGCGATGGACGCGGCGGAGCGGACCAAGGGCCCATTCCTGATCGACTTCCGTATCGACCCCGAGGCCAACGTCTATCCCATCGTCCCGCTAGGCAAGAGCCTCAACGACTTCTGGGAGGCACCTGACAAATGAGCAACATTCCACACCCGCCGGCGTTCACGGCTCCACCGGTTCCCGCCGTGCACGAACAGCGCGTCCGCGTGCTGTCCGTTCTCGTCGAGGACGGCGCCAACACGTTGAGCAAGGTCTCAGGTCTGATCCGCCGCCGCGGATTCCACGTCCGCTCCATCTCGGTCGGTCCGAGCCGCCAGCCCGGCCGCTCCCGGATGACGCTGACCGTCGACGCGGGCCACGCCGAAACCGACCAGGTCCGCAAGCAGCTCGAGCGCCTGGTCGAGGTGATCGAGATCGAAGACGTGACTGGTGAAGAGGTGCACAGCCGTGAGCTGGTCGTCGCCAAGGTCAAGTCCTCGCAAGTCGCGGGCCTTGTGGAACGCGGCGCCAAGGTGTTAAACACGAGTGCCGACGGCACCACCGTCGAGTTCGCTGGAGAAACCAAGGACGTCGGCGACTTCATCGATGAGCTGATGCACCACGGAGTGCTGAACGTCGCGCGCTCCGGGCCGGTCGTCATGAGGAGGAGCGCATGAAGATCCACTACGACGCCGACTGCCCCCCGCAGCTGGGAGAGAAGGTCGCGGTGATCGGCTACGGCAGCCAGGGCCGCGCCCACGCGCTGAACCTTCGCGACAGCGGCGAGGACGTACGCGTCGGCCTTTACCCCGGCAGCAAGTCCTTCGAGCGCGCCACAGAAGACGGTGTACGAGCTCTCGAGGTGCCCGAGGCGGTGGCTGAAGCCTCGGTCGTCATGGTCCTCACGCCTGACGCCGGCCAGGGCAAGCTCTTCCGCGAGTCGATCGCCAAGCAGCTGAAGCCCGGCACGATGTTGATGTTCGCTCACGGTTTCGCGATCCACTTCGCGCAGATCAAGCCCGAAGCGGAGACGGACGTCTCGATGATCGCGCCGAAAGGACCCGGCCACCTCGTGCGCAGCACTTACGTCCAGGGCATGGGCGTGCCCGCCCTGATCGCGGTCCACCAGGACGCATCGGGCCGCGCCAAGACACGGGCTCTCGCCTACGCGAAGGGAATCGGCGCAGGCCGCGCGGGCATCGTCGAAACCACATTCAAAGAGGAGACAGAGACCGATCTCTTCGGTGAGCAGGCCGTCCTGTGTGGCGGAGTCAGCTCACTGGTCAAGACCGGATTCGAGACCCTCGTCGAAGCCGGCTACCAGCCCGAGATCGCCTACTTCGAGGTCCTGCACGAGCTGAAGCTGATCGTCGACCTGATGTACCGCGGCGGTCTCGGATTCATGCGCCACTCCATCTCGGACACCGCCGAGTACGGCGACTACGTTTCCGGTCCGCGCGTGATCGACTCGCACGTGCGCGAGAGCATGCGCCAGATCCTGCGCGAGATCCAGGACGGCAGCTTCGCCGAGCACTGGATCGACGAAAACTCAAACGGCCGCGAGAAGTTCCTGGCCATGCGGCGTAAGGACGCGGAACACCCCGTCGAAAAGGTCGGGCGGGAGCTGCGCTCGATGATGACCTGGTTGGAGCCAGTAGAAAAATAATGAACGAGAAAATCCCGGACAGAGTATTCATCTTCGACACGACGCTGCGTGACGGCGAACAGTCGCCCGGGTTCCACCTCGACGCGAACTCGAAGCTGCGCATCGCGCGGCAGCTCGAGAAGCTTGGCGTCG
>DATNMQ010000082.1:0-71204 GCA_035602465.1 Candidatus Sulfotelmatobacter sp.
GAGGGGTCCGGCGCCCTGATCACGGCGGAGGCGGCGCTCGACCTACATAAAGAGGTAATGGCCGTGCCCGGCAGCGTCTTCTCGCCGCTGTCGGTCGGCACCCACGGGCTCATCCGCGACGGCGCCGGCCTGGTTCAGAACGCCCGCGACGTGCTGGCCGCCGTGAACGCCGGCGGAGAGGTCCTGGACGACCCTCTGGCCGCTCCTGGCAGGCTCGGTTTCAAGCTCCCCCGGGAGCGAGACGGCATACTCTCCCATCTCTCGGACGTTCTCGCCCTGAGCGCGTCCGAGATCGCCCGGAAGCTTCAGCTTCCGATCGCCGACGTGCTCGGCCGGCTGACCTCGCTGGAGCTCTAGGGAGCGGTTAGAAGGCACCAGGATGGGTATGTAAGGGCGTTGCGCCGCGGCAAAGAACGGGCGTAGGATGCCCGCCACTCGGTCCAGGGCGGCGGGGCACCGTCGGAACAAACGTCCGGGATTGGGAATAAAGGAAAGCTGTGCCTCAAGGATTGATCATCGTCGAGTCGCCTGCGAAGGCCAAGACGCTAAAGCGGTTTTTGGGAGACCGCTACGACGTCAGGGCCTCGATGGGCCACGTTCGCGACCTGCCTGAAAAGGAGATGGGGGTCGAGGTGGACGACGGCTTCAAGCCCCACTACGAAGTGGTGGAGAGCCGGCGCAAGACCATCAATGAGCTCCGCTCGGCGGCCAAGGGCGAGCGCGAGGTCATCCTCGCGTCCGACCCGGATCGAGAAGGCGAGGCGATCGCCTGGCACCTGGCCGAGGTCCTGAAGCTTCGGGAGCCCAAGCGAATCGAGTTTCACGAGATCACCGCCGATGCCGTGCGCAAGGCGCTCGAGTCACCGCGCCTCATCGACATGCGGCTGGTCAACGCCCAGCAGGCCCGCCGCGTGGTCGACCGCCTGGTCGGCTTCCGACTGAGCCCGTTCCTGTGGAGCAAGGTCCAGAAGGGGATCGGGGCCGGGCGCGTGTCCTCGGTCGCGCTGCGCCTGGTCGTCGACCGCGAGGAGGAGATCCGGAAGTTTGTCCCCGTCGAGTCGTGGACGATCGACGCCGAGCTTGCGAAGCGGGGCGAGGAGAACCACTTCCTGGCCAGGCTCAACCGGCCGGTCGGCGCACCACCCGAGAAGGGCGACGAAAAGTTCGAGGTCCACAACGAAGCCGAGGCGCAGGACATCGTGCGCAAGCTTGAGGGGGCGACCTATCGAGTTATCGGTGTCGAGCAGAAGCGGCGCACCAAGAGCTCGAACCCTCCGTACATCACATCGACGCTTCAGCAGGACGCGTCAAGCCGGCTCCGCATGCGCCCGTTTGCCGCGATGCGCGTGGCCCAACAGCTGTACGAAGGCGTAGAGCTCGGCGACGAGGGCGCGTCAGGTCTCATCACCTACATGCGCACAGACTCGACCCGGATCTCGGCCGACGCGGACGCCAAGGTCAAGGGTTGGATCAAGGCGACGCATGGTGAGAAGTACCTCGGGGCGGCCCGAACTGCCAAGGCGACGCCTGGGGCGCAGGACGCGCACGAGGCGATACGGCCAACCGACGTCGGCCGGACGCCGGACTCGATCCGTGCGCACCTGAGCGCCGACCAGTACAAGCTCTACGACCTCATCTGGCGGCGCTTCGTGGCCAGCCGGATGGCGCCGGCGGTGTACGACCAGACCCAGGTCGAGATCGAAGGTGGCGAGTACGTCTTCCGGGCCAACGGCTCGGTCCTTACGTTCGACGGCTTCTACAAGGTGTGGGGTCGGGACGAAAACGGAGAGAACGAGCTGCCCGCGCTGACGCAGGGCGACGACCTCGACTACCACGGCCTCAAGCCCGAGCAGCACTTCACCCAGCCACCTCCTCGCTACACGGAAGCGACGCTGATCAAGGAGCTCGAGCAGCGTGGGATCGGGCGTCCGTCGACATACGCGCCGATTGTTCAGACGATCACCAGGGAGCATGGATACGTCGAGATCAAGGACCGCAGGCTTTATCCGACGCACGTCGGCGAGGCGGTCAACACCCTGATGGTCGACCACTTCAAGGTGATCTCGGACGACGACTACACGTCGAAGCTCGAAAAGCGCCTCGACGACGTCGAGAACGGCAGCCAGGAATGGGTGCCGGTGGTGAGGGACTTCTACGGACCCCTGCAGCGGATGCTCAGCGCGGCCGAGGAGGCCACGCCCGCGGACACCGACGAGGTCTGTCCGCTGTGCAACGAGGGGCACCTCGTGCGCAAGGCCAGCAGGTTCGGGCCGTTCCTGGGCTGCTCGCGCTACCCCAAGTGCAAGTTCCGCAGGGCGCTCAACGCCGACGGTGAGGCTACCGAGCCCAAGCTCCTCGACGAGGCGTGCCCCAACTGCGGCAAGCCGCTGCAGCAGCGCACCGGCCGCTACGGCGAGTTCGTCGGGTGCTCCGGCTATCCGGACTGCAAATACATCAAGCGCGACGCGTCACAGGGCGAGTCGAAGTTGACCGGTCAGAAGTGTCCGCAGTGTGGGGAAGGGGATCTGGTCGAGCGCACCGGCCGGTACGGACCGTTCGTTGCGTGCTCGAGATACCCGGACTGCAACTACCGGGCGAACATCGGCAAGGACGGCCAGGTGCGTCAGGGACCCAAGGTCCTCGACGAGCCGTGCCCCATATGCGGCAAGCCGCTGGTCGAGCGGCGCGGTCGGTTCGGGCTGTTCAAGTCCTGCTCCGACTACCCCAAGTGCCCGGGCCCGAAGGGCGTCAAGAAAGCCGTCGCGTAACCGGCCGGTCCGGTGTCCGGTTCCAGTGACATGCAGCCGCGAGCTCTCGTGATGCTGGCCATCGTCCTGCTGACGGCGTGCGGCGGTCAGGCGTCACACCAAGCACAGCAGGCGAGTTCATCCCGGCTCACGGCGAGCCCTCCCGCTGGCCCAAGCCTGGCGGGCGCATACGGTCTCTTGTTGACCACAGTCGATCCGGCGACGCACGGCAAGCTTCAGCTGATAAAGCCAGACGGCACCGTCGCAGCTTCGGTCCCAATCGCACAGCCGTCGCTTGTGCCGCAGGCTTGCGGCGAAGGCGCCGCTGCGTGGAGGCTCCCTCCCGTCAGCGCCACCAACAGCCACGTGTATTTTCGCGACGGCGACACGAAGATCCGCATGTTGGTGCCGCCGTCAACGGCGGTCGACGTCACGACCGTGCCTGGTGGGCCAACGACGGTCAGCGGGTTTTCGGTGAGCCCCGACGATCTACGCATTGCGGTCGTCGTCGAGGAACTATCCGGCGCCGGCCCGTCCCAGGCTGCGTCGATCTCTTTGAGGCTCTACGTCGAAAACCTCCGCGGAGGCGGGAGCCACGCTGACATCTACACCACGACGTTTCCTGCCGGAAAGCCGGCAGCGATGTTGTGGCCGATGGGATGGCACGAGGGCCGGCTGCTTCTGGCCGTGTGGGCCGCCTGCACGTTCGAGTCTGTGCCGTATCCCAACGCATGGCACGTCGTCGATGCGTCGAATGCAGATCGGCTGGCGTCGATCGGTGACAGCAGTTGCCTTGCGTCCGTTTGGCCCTATCCGGCGGGTGTCGACTGCTTTGACTTCAGAGCGAACCAGCTCAAGCGGTACGACTGGAGCGGCAAGCTCCTCACAACCGTGCGCACCGACCAGGGCGGCGAGCTTTCGCCATCGGGGTTGTTGTTAGCGCTACCCAATGGCGGCGGACTCGGCAACCCGTCGCCGACTACGACCATCGAGCGCGTGGACGGCAGCGGCGCCGTGACGACCCCGGGGCACCTATCGTGCCTGTGGATCGATGAGGGCCACATGCTCGCCGAGGATGCAGTCATCGCTTACCCATCGGGCGCCGTGACCGCCCTCCCTCAAGCCGGCCAATGCGCGGGCCGGTTTCCAGGGGGACTGTAGGGCCCTTAGAGTGTTCGCCCAAATGCGGCGATTCGCGGTCCTGCCCGCGATGGCGATCGTCGTCGTGTCGTGCTCCGGCAACGGGGGCCCGCCCTCTGCGTCTCAGTCGAGCGCGAGCCGTACCACTCAAGCATCGCCGCCGAGCGGCTCCACGCCGACCAGCTCAGGACCGCTGACCGGGTCATACGGGCTGATCTTTGGTCCTGCTTTCCTCGAGGTCGTCAAGGCCGACGCGACCGTGGCCGCAAGAGTCTCGATGGCGATGCCCTCTGTGCAGTTCTGCTCGAGCGCAAACGACGGTGCAGTGCTCGCGCCCCCTGCCAGTGCCAGCAACGACCAGATCTATTTCCGCGACGGCGACACCAAGATCCGCATGGTCGTGCGCCCATCGAGCGCTACCGACGTAACGACCGTGCCGGGTGGTGCAAGCGTGGTCAGCTTCTTCTCCGTCAGCCCAGACGACCAGCGCATCGCGGTTCTGGTCGAGGATCTATCGGCGGCCACGATGATCGGCGAGCGCCTTTACGTCGAAGATCTGCGTGGGGGCGGTCACCACGCGGACATCTACTCCACGACGCAGCCGAAGGGAAGCGGGACGACCCTGTGGCCGGTGGGATGGCACCAGGGTGCGTTGGTGCTGGAGGTCGTGCGGGCGTGCCTGTTCGAGCCAGGAGGCTTGGGCGCCCTGGAGTGGCATGTGTCAAACGCGACCACCGCGAACCGGATCGCGACGATCGGCGGCACGAATTGCACCCTGAGCTCCGCCCCTTCGCCGGCCGGCGTCGGCTGCACCGACTCCACCGGCGCGACGACACTTCATGACTGGTCCGGCAAGCTGATCCTCATCTCCGGGCCGGGGGTCCCGGGTTTTGAGAATGCGGTTTCCGGGGTCTCGCCGGCCGGTCAGAGTCTCTACTTCGCGATTCGGCCGGGCATCGGCGCGCCCCCCCCGGCGACCCGGCTCGTCCAGCTCGGGCCCGGGCCGTACGCAACCGCGCAAGGTCATTCCGCCTGCGCATGGATCGACGAGGATCACCTGCTGGCGCCAGACGCGGTGATCCAGTTTCCCGCGGAGACTCCAGGCAACCTGCAGGTCAACGCGACCGTGACACCTCTGGCGCAGCCCGGCGCCTGCGCCGGCCGGTTTCCGGGCGGACTCTAGCGGGTACAATCGAAAAGCCAGTCTTAGTCGGAAATGCGCCCTGCGCGCGCCCGGCGACCGACTGAGTTAGCACGCCCGGGGCACTGCACCTGTCCTTCCCGACGGAAGGCCTGCACCGAGCGGAAGAGAAACAGGAGGCAACTAGAAACGTGGCTCAAGTGACTTTGAAACAGCTGCTGGAAGCCGGCGTGCACTTCGGGCACCAGACCAGCCGCTGGAACCCGAAGATGAAGACCTACATCTTCACCGCCCGCAACGGCATCCACATCATCGACCTGCAGAAGACCGTCCGCCTGCTGGATGACGCGTGGGAGTTCACGCGCAACGTCGCGGCGAGCGGCCGGCCGGTGCTCTTCGTGGGCACCAAGAAGCAGGCGCAGGAGACGATCCAGACCGAGGCCGCGCGCTGCGGAATGTACTTCGTGAACCGGCGCTGGATGGGCGGGATGCTGACCAACTTCAGCACCGTCAAGAAGAGGATCGAGCGGCTCCAGGAGCTGCGCAAGATGCAGCAGGAGGGCCAGTTCGAGCAGATGTCGAAGAAGGAGGCAAAGCGCCTCCAGGACGAGCTCGACCGGCTGATGTTCCACTTCGACGGCATCGCCGACATGAAGCGATTGCCGGGCGCGCTGTACGTCGTCGATCCGCGCAAGGAGCACATCGCCGTCACCGAGGCGAACCGCCTGAAGATCCCGGTGGTCGCGATCACCGATTCCAACTGCGACCCCGACCTGATCACCTACGTGATCCCGGGCAACGATGACGCGATCCGCGCGGTGAAGCTTCTCACCGGGAAGATCGCCGACGCGTGCCAGGAAGGACGCCAGGAAGCCGCCGCACGCGGCGAGATCCTGCCCGAGGTCGAGGACCGCGAGTTCTTGGAGACGCCTCGCTACGAGGAGATCGAGGAGTACCTCGAGGACGAAGAGGACTATCTGCCGACCGTGTCGGAGGAGGAGTTCATCGGGCGCACCGCCGACGACGAGGAGGCGCGCTGATGGCAGTCAGCCTGGACCTGGTCAAGAAGCTCCGCGACCTCTCCGGCGCGGGCATGATGGACTGCAAGCAGGCGCTCGAGGAGGCCGGCGGCGACGTCGAGAAGGCCTACACCATCCTGCGGGAGAAGGGAATCGCGAAGGCGGGCAAGCGTGCCGGCCGGGCCACCGGTCAGGGCGTGGTCGAAGCGTACCTACACAGTCCCTCGCCGGACTTCCCGCCGCAGGTGGGAGTCCTGATCGAGGTCAACTGCGAGACCGACTTCGTCGCCAAAGGGCCGGACTTTCGCAAGCTGGCCAAGGAGCTGGCTCTTCAGGTCGCGGCATTGGAGCCGCGCTGGGTGACCCGCGATGACGTCCCTGACGAGGTCTTGGTGACCGAGCGCGAGGTCTACGAGGCGAAGGCAATGCAGGATGGCAAGCCGGAGCAGATCATCCCGCGGATCGTCGAAGGCCAGATCGAAGGCTTCCTCAAGCAGAGCTGCTTGATGGAGCAGGACTACTTCCGCGAGCCGGGCCGCACGGTGCAGCAGCTGATCGCCGAGAACATCTCCAAGCTTCAGGAGAACATCACGGTCCGCCGGTTCGCGCGATTTAACATCAGGGAGAGCTGATCCAAACCCCTGGGGCGCGCTCAGCGCGTCAAATGGAAGAAGTCGTGGGAGATCGGTCGCCGAAGTACAACCGCGTCGTGCTGAAGCTGAGCGGTGAGGCGCTCGGCGGTTCGCGCGATTACGGCATCGACCTCGAGGTCGTCGAGACCATCGCGGCCCAGGTCAAGCGTGTGCACCAGATGGGGGTGCAGGTGGCCCTAGTGGTCGGCGGAGGCAATATCTTCCGCGGGCTCGCCGCCACCGAGCGCGGCTTCGACCGCGCCACCGGCGACTACATGGGAATGCTTGCCACGGTGATCAACGCGCTGGCGCTCCAGGACGCGCTCGAGCGCGCCGGTATCCCCGCGCGAACGATGACCGCCATCCAGATGCCGCAGGTCGCCGAGCCCTACATCCGGCGCCGCGCCGTGCGCCACCTGGAAAAGGGCCGGGTCGTCATCCTCGCCGCGGGCACGGGCAATCCGTACTTCACGACCGACACGACCGCCGCTCTCCGCGCGGTCGAGATCGAGGCCGATGTCATCCTCAAGGCGACGAAGGTGGACGGTGTGTACACCGCCGACCCCAAGCTCGACCCGACCGCGACGAAGTTCGAGCGGCTCGGTTACCTGGAGGTCCTGAATCGCGGCATCGAGGTGATGGACAACACCGCGCTGACCCTGTGCATGGACAACGACGTGCCCATCGTTGTGTTCAACCTCCTCGAGCAGGGCAACATCGAGCGCGTCGTGCTCGGTGAGCCGATCGGCACGCTCGTCGGACCAACCCCGTCGTGATCGACCCGATCCTGCGAGACGCGGAAACCAAGATGGCGAAGTCCGTCGACCACTTCGCGTCCGAGCTGGCCACCATCCGCACCGGCCGCGCCAACCCGGCGCTGATCGACAAGGTCATGGTCCCGTACTACGGCACGCCGACCCCGCTCAACCAGCTCGCCCAGATCAGCGCCCCCGAACCGCGCCTGCTCGTGGTGCAGGTCTACGACAAGAGCCAGATCGGCGCGGTCGAGAAGGCGCTGCGCTCCGGCGACCAGGGGTTGAACCCGGCCAACGACGGGTCGGTGATCCGGGTCCCGATCCCGCCCCTGACCGAGGAGCGCCGCCGCGAGTACGTGAAGCTAGTCAAATCCAAGGCCGAAGACGCGAGGGTGGCGATTCGGAATGTCCGGCGCGACGAGCTCCACCGGATCGACCAGATGCAGAAGGACGGCGGAGTAACCGAGGACGACTCAAAGCGGGCCCACTCCCGCCTGCAGAAGATCACCGAAGCCCAGGTCGAAAGAGTGGATGCCCTGGCGGGGCGCAAAGAGCACGAGGTCATGGAGCTGTAGCAAATAAGAGGAAACCCCGATGGTTTCCTCTCATCGGCCGGGCGCTTCGCGCCGGGCCTGCTCTCCTTCCGGTATACGGTTCGGATTGTCTAAGTAGCCTTCCACCAGAAACGGGCTGCAGCCCCATAGCGGTGCGTGTCGCGGCCGAGGTGAACTCGGCCGCCCTGCTCCACCTGGCTTCAGACCCTGGGTTTCGTCCCGGTCGGTACGCTTTCCTCGACTTTGGACTCTTCGATCCCTCGCCACATCGGGATCATCATGGACGGCAACGGGCGCTGGGCCCGCCGCAAGGGCCGTCCTGCCAGCTTCGGCCACCGCCAGGGCGTACGCGCCATCAAGCGCGTGCTCGAGGCCTGCGAGGAGCTAGGTGTCCACGTCCTTTCGATCTACGCCTTCTCGACGGAGAACTGGGCGCGGCCGAGGGCTGAGGTCCGGGCGCTCATGCGCCTGTTCCACGAGACGATGCAGCGCGAGATCGAAGAGATGCACCGCCGCGGCGTCCGCATCGTGGTCAGCGGCCGGCGCGACGAGCTGTCGCCGCGCATGCGCGAGCGCATCGACGAGGCCATGACGCGAACCGCGAATAACAAGAACGGCGTCCTCAACGTTTGTCTGAATTACGGTGGGCGCGCTGAGATCGTGGACGCGGTGCGCCGTTTGATCGCGGAGGGTATGCCGGGAAGCGAGGTCGACGAGGCGGCCATCTCGGCAAGGATGTATCAGCCCGAGCTGCCCGATCCCGACCTCATCATCCGCACCGCGGGCGAGCGGCGTGTCAGCAACTTCCTTCTCTGGCAGGGCGCGTACGCCGAGATGCTCGTGACCGAGACCCTGTGGCCCGACTTCGACGTCGCCGACCTGAAGGCGGCCCTCGCCGACTACGCGTCACGGGTGAGGCGATTCGGCGCGCGGCCAACAGATGAAATCGTCTCCTCCCCACCGCGTGTGGAGGTGGCGCGCAGCGCCGGAGGGGCAGGCGCATGACCACCCGCAACGCATCGATGACCGGCGGCTGGAAACCCAGCCCGCTGATGGTCCGAATCCTCAGCGGGTTCGTGATGCTCGGGGTGGTGATCGGCCTGGTGTTCGCTGGCACGTACGGCGTCTACTTGCTCGTCCTGATTCTCGGCGGCCTGGCTCTGTGGGAGTTCATCGGCCTGTCCGAGGGCATGGGCTCGCGCGCCCCGGTGTGGCTGCTCTTTCCCCTGGGCGTGTTCTTCGCCTTCAGCGGCACGGTGCTCAAACACATCGATCTCGCCCTGGTCCTTTCCCTTGCCCTCGTGGCCGGCCTCGCCGCGTTCCTCGTGGTTCCAGGCCGGCGCCAGGGTCTCGGGCGCTGGGCCATGGGCCTGGCCGGGGCGCTCTACATCGGGATGCCGTTCAACTACTACCTGCTTCTCTTCACGTCGAAGCCGAACGGCCTCGTGTGGACCCTGTTCACGATCTTCGCCGTCGTCGCGAGCGACGCGGCGGCGCTCCTGATCGGCAGCCGCATCGGCCGCCATCCGTTCTTCGCCACGATCAGCCCGAAAAAGACCGTGGAGGGAGCGGTCGCGGGCGTGGTCGGACCGGTGCTCGTGATGCTCATCGGGGTTTCGGCGGTGCTGGGGCTGAACCCTCTGCACGCGATCGGGCTGGGGATCCTCGTGGGCGTCAGCGCCGAGGTGGGGGACCTGGTGGAGTCGCAGATGAAGCGCATCGCCGAGGTGAAGGATTCGTCACACCTCATCCCGGGACACGGCGGTGTGCTGGACCGGATCGACTCGATCCTCTTTCCACCGATCCTCGTCTTCTTTTACGTGACGATGTTCCACCTGCTCTGATGACGAGACCGGTCAACATCGCTCTGCTGGGCGCCACCGGTTCGATCGGGCAGCAGACGCTCGACGTCATCGACCGGTTCCCGGCCCGCTTCAAGCTCTTCGGCCTGACGGAGGGCGCGCGGACCAGCAACCGCACCGCGGAGTACCTGGTCCAGGGCCACGCCGGCGACTCCGAGTTCGACAAGAGGGTCGAGGAGATGGTCACCGATCCGCGATGCGACCTGGTGGTCGTCGCCATCCCCAGCGCTCGTGCGCTGACGGCCACGCTGGCCGCCCTCCAGGCGGGCAAGGAGGTCGCCCTGGCGACCAAAGAGGTCCTGGTGATGGGTGGCGCGCTAGTGATGAAGGCGGCCGGCGAGCGGGGATTGCGGCCGATCGACTCGGAGCACAGCGCGATCTGGCAGTGCCTGTGGGGCGAGGAGCGCGAGAACGTGCGGCGCCTCGTCATCACAGCGAGCGGCGGCCCCTTCTGGGCCACACCCGACGTCGATTTCGACCAGGTCACGGTCGAGCAGGCCCTCAATCACCCGCGCTGGTCGATGGGCCCTAAGGTCACGATCGACTCGGCAACCCTGATGAACAAGGGCCTGGAGATGATCGAGGCGCATCACCTCTTCGGCGTCGCCCTGGAGGACATCAGCATCGTCGTCCATCCCCAGAGCGTGGTCCACTCGATGGTCGAGTTCATCGACGGCTCGATCAAAGCGCAGTTAGGCCGCCCCGACATGCGCCTGCCCATCGCGGTGGCGCTCGCCTACCCCGACCGTCTGCCGGACGCCGTGCCGCCCGCCAACCTCCGCGACCTGAGCGGCCTCGAGTTCCACGACCTCGACGAGCGCCGGTTCCCGGCCGTCGGGCTGGCCCGCGAGGCGGCGCTGGCGGGGAACGGACATCCCGCGGTTCTGAACGCGGCCAATGAGGAGGCCGTGAACGCGTTCCTGGCCCGCCGCATCCCGTTCAGCGGCATCGTCCGCACGGTCCAGGGGGCGCTCAGCGCCTTTCCGGGCTGCGGCGCTGCCCTCGCCGAGATCCTCGAAGCAGATGCCTGGGCGCGGGATTACATCAAAGGAAAGTTCGGTAGTCTGAGGGCCACGTGACGGCCCTTCTATACGTAGTCGGCATCGCGGGCATGTTCCTGATCCTGATCGCCCCGCACGAGGCGGGCCACTTCGCCCTGGCCAAGCTTTTCAAGGTCCGTGTGATCGAGTTCTCGATCGGCGCCGGCACCCGGCTCTGGTCGATGTCGCGGGGCGGGACGCTCTATGCGATCCGGGCTTTCCCGATCTTGGGCTACGTCCGGATGGGGGGTATGGAGGCGGGCGACTTCGAAGACCCCAACGGCTTCCACCACAAGGCCGCCTGGCAGCGGATCCTGATCCTGCTGGCGGGCCCGGCGGCGAATTTCGTGGTCGCCATGATCCTCTTCGCGGGGCTGGGCATGAGCCAGCTCAACAGCGACCCGGGCAAGGTCGTGACCGTGGTTCCTGGGATGCCGGCCGGACTGACTGGATTCGTGCCTGGCGACCGGATCACGACGGTCAACGGCCAGCCCGTCAGCCCGGGCTACGTGCAGAAGGTCGAGGACGCCGCGCCCGGTAAGCCCCTGGCGATCTCGGGAGTCCACTCGAACGGCCGCCCGTTCACCTACATCGTCGAGCCCGTCTGCGACAAGCAGAACAAGTGCCACATCGGCCTTGGCGTCGCGCCGGTGGTGACGGTGGGGTCGGCCCTGCTCGACGGGGTGGCGTTTCCCTTCCGGGCTGTCGGTGAGATCGTCAACGGGCTGGGTGCGCTGATCACCGGGCAGGTGCCTGGAGGCGTCTTCGGTCCGCAGGGCTTCACCGGTCCGATCGGGATCGCGGACGTGACCGCCGGCGCGGTCAGCCAGGGACCGTCCACGTACATCTTCCTGGTCGCCCTCCTCTCCGTCGCCCTTGGTTTCACCAACCTTCTGCCGTTCCTCGCACTTGACGGCGGCCGCGTCGTCGTCGTGCTGCTCGAGGTGCTGCGCCGCAGGCCATTCGACCGGGCCAGCGAGCTGAACTTCCAGCGCGTCGGCCTTGCCGCGCTTCTCGCGATCGCGGCGGTGATCAGCGTGCTCGACATCCAGCGCATCGCGACGGGCCAGTTCCCGGGATTTACGCACTGATGGCGTTGACCACGCGGCGCAAATCGATCCCCGTCAACGTCGGCGGCGTCGTCATCGGAGGCGCGGCTCCCATCGCGGTGCAGACCATGACCAAGACGGACACGCGCGACGTCAAGGCCACGCTGCACCAGATCCACGAGCTGAAAGAGGCCGGCTGCGAGATCGTGCGCCCGGCGGTGCCTGATCGCGAGGCCGCCGAGGCGCTGAAGGAGATCGTGAAGGGATCGCCGCTGCCCGTCATCGCGGACATCCACTACGACCACACCCTCGCTCTGATGGCGATCGAGGCGGGTGTGCATTGCCTGCGCCTCAACCCCGGCAACATTCCTGACCGCGACAAGGTGATCAAGGTGGTGACCGCGGCGAAGGAGCGCCAGATTCCGTTCCGCATCGGCGTCAACGCCGGCTCGTTGCCCGAAGAGGTGCACAAGAGCATGCGTGAAGAGCATGCGATCGACCGCGACAACCGCGAGCAAACCGCGGACCGTATGGTCGAGGTGGCGCTCGGCCACTGCAAGATCCTGGAGGAGCTCGACTACGGTCCGGGGTACATCAAGGTCTCGCTCAAGTCGACCGACGTCTGGACCAACATCATGGCCAACCGCAAGTTCGCGGCGGCCCGTCCGTACCCGATCCACCTCGGAGTGACCGAGTCCGGCCCGGTTGAGGCGGGAAGCATCCGAAGCGCTGTCGGCATGGGCATACTGCTCGCCGAGGGCATCGGCGACACCATCCGCGTCTCGCTCGCGACGTCGGATCCGCGCGAAGAGGTGCGCGTCGCGCACGAGATCCTGAAGACGCTGGCCTTCCGCAACGAGAGCGCGACGCTGGTCGCGTGCCCCACATGTGGCCGGCTCGAGTACGACATGGTCCCGACTGTGAAGGCCGTCGAGGCCTACATCGCGAAGCTCAAGGTCCCGATCACGGTCGCGGTCATGGGCTGCGTCGTCAACGGCCCCGCCGAGGCGCGACACGCGGACATCGGCGTCACCGGCGGTCGCGGCAAGGGAGTCATTTTTAAGAAAGGTAAGATGTACAAAACCGTGCCCCAAGAAGAGCTCCTCACCGTGCTGCTGGCTGAGATCGACGCGGTCGCGGCCGAGCACGGCGTCAACGGCGCCGGCCCGCTCCCGTCCTAGCCCGGATCAACTCCGGGCTTGCGCGATTTCAACTTCAATCTTTGATGCTTGGGAGCTAGAGGCATGAAACAGGAAACCGAGGAGCAGCAGGACTTCGTCAAAGAAGTCACCAAGATGTCCGCCGACTTCGACCGCTGGTACACCGACGTCGTCCGCAAGGCCGAGCTGGCCGACTGGTCTGGCGTGCGCGGCATGATGGTCGTCCGTCCCTACGGATGGGCGATGTGGGAAGCGATCATGCGCGCCTTCGACGACATGATCAAAGAGAGCGGTCACGAAAACTGGGCGTTCCCGCTCCTCATCCCCCGCGAGTACTTGATGAAGGAGGCGGAGCACGTCGAGGGCTTCGCACCTGAGGTTGCCTGGGTCACGAAGGCCGGCGGCGGGATGGAGGAGCTAGAAGAGCCACTGGCGGTGCGCCCCACCTCCGAGACAATCATCGGCGCGATCATCAAGCGCTACATCCAGAGCCACCGCGACCTTCCCAAGCTGACCAACCAGTGGAACAGCGTCGTGCGGTGGGAGATGCGCTCGCGCCTGTTTCTGCGCAGCCGCGAATTCTGGTGGCAGGAGGGCCACACCTTCCACGCCTCCGGCCAGGAGGCGATGGACGAGGCGCAGCTCATCCTGGGCTACTACCGCTCGATCGCCGAAGACTGGCTCGCGGTGCCTGTGCTCGCGGGAAAGAAGTCGCCGGCGGAGACGTTCCCAGGCGCGGTCTACACGCTCACCGTCGAAGGCCTGATGCGCGACGGCCTGGCCCTGCAGATGGGCACGTCGCATTACTTCGGGCAGAACTTCGCCCGTGCGTACGACATCTCGTTCTCGAACAAGGAAAACGAGCGCGAGCTCTGCTATTCGACCTCATGGGGCATCAGCACGCGGCTGGTCGGCGCGCTCGTCATGGCTCATGGCGACGACTCGGGCCTGATCGTCCCACCCAGGGTCGCGCCCACCCAGGTGATCGTTGTGCCCATCTTCCGCGACGACGAAGGCCGCGCCAAGGTCGAGCGGTTCATCGCGTCGTGGGCCGGTGAGCTGAAGGCGGCCGGGATCCGCCATCGCGTCGACTGGCGAGACGAGCGGCCTGGCGACAAGTACGCTCACTGGGAGCTGAAGGGCGTGCCGATCCGGCTGAACGTCGGCGCACGCGACGCCGACGCGGGCAACGTCGAGATGGTCGATCGGCTCACGCGCGAGCGGGTCAGCGTGCCGGTCTCAGGCATTGGCCGGCGCCTCACCCACGAGCTGGACGCGTTTCAGAAGAAGCTGTTCGAGCGGGCCCAGAAGTTCCAGCGCGACAACACCTATGAGCTCACGACGCTGGATGAGGTGGTGGCGCATTTCCGCGAGCGTGGAGGCTTCGTCTGGGCGTCGTGGTGCGGCGACGCCGGCGAGGAGGCGAAGATCAAGACCGACGCCGGCGGCGTGACGGTGCGAGTCATCGACGAGGAAGCAAAAGCCTCAGGCAAGTGCCTGGTGTGCTCTCAACCGGCCAAATACCGAGTGGCCCTAGCGAAGGCTTACTGATTCCGCCTCGTTTGCGCCACCGGAGCGTTTCGTGCAGACGCGAAAGGTGCCGCTGGTGTCAGCGGTGCGGAATCAGGATGTCGGGTTTTCGAACGCTCCGATCTTCGGAGCGTCGTGGAACAGCGATTCCTGCGTGATCACCTTGAGCGAGCCCGTCTGCGCCGCGTCGAGGACAGCCTCGGCGACGTCCGGATGGAAATGCGTGCCCGCACCCTGGCGGAGCTGATCGAGCGCGACCTCGAGCGACATGGCTTTGCGGTAGGGACGGTCTGAGGTCATGGCGTCGATCGCGTCCGCGGCGCTGACGATCCAGGCGCAGATGGGCAGCTCATCGCCCTTCTTGCGATCTGGATAGCCCTTGCCGTCGTACCGCTCGTGATGTGAGCGCACGATCACGAGCTCGTCGGTGAGCATGTTGAGCACGCTGAGGATGTTGTAACCGACCGTCGTGTGGCTCTTCATCTTGGCGAACTCCTCATCCGTGAGCTTGCCGCTGGCGGAGAGGATTGCGTCAGGGACGCCCACCTTTCCGATGTCGTGCAGGCGCCCCCCGCGCTCGAGTCGGGTCCACGCGCCCTGGTCGCCGGGCGCGTACCTCATCTGCCGCGCGATCATAAGGGCGTACTGCGTCACGCGCTCGGAGTGGCCGCGAGTGTATGTGTCGCGCGCGTCCACGGTGCGAGCGAGCGCCTCGAGCGCGAGCAGGATGACCTCCTCGCGGTCTTTGAAGAGCCTCGCGTTGTCGATCGCGACCGCGGCCTGCGCCGCCAGCTCGGTGACCAGGTCGCGGTGGTCCGGGGTGAACGCGTGGCCGACCTGGTAGTTGGCGAGGAAGACGACGCCGAGCGGCTTGCCGCGCAGCGTGATCGGGACGCAGAGCACCGCCCGCGGGTTGAGCGGGCTGTCGTTGCTCGAGTCGCGCTGCATCGCCTCCATCACCGGCTCGCCCGTCGACATCACGAGCCTGCAGATGTCGCCGCCCAACCCCAGTGCAAGCTTCTCGGCTGTGACGTGGTCGGTCCCGAAGCCGCCCTTGAGGACGAGATTGCCGGAGTCTTCGAGCGCAAGGCATCCGATCTGCGCCGATGAGGCCTTCGCCGCTCCCGCCAGCACCTGCTGCATGACCTGGTTCAGGTCCAGTGTCGACGTCGCGGCCTGCAGCGCCTCCTGCAGGTTGCGCAGCTCCCAGATGCTCCGCTCGTTCTTCTCGTACAGCTCGGCGTTGCGCACCGCGACGACGCCCTGGTTACCGAGCGTCGACAGGACGCGCTGATCGTCGGTGGTCCACTCGCGCTTCTTCGTGTCGAAGACGGAGATGGTTCCCCACAGGTGCCCGTCCTCGAGCATCGGGGTGCAGATCGCCGCCTGGAAGCCGTGGGCCCGCAGGTCGGGGGGTGCCGCGAGGTCTGGACTCACGTCGATGTCGCTGACGGCGAGGGCGCGCAGGCTGAGCATGACGGCCCCGACGATGCCCTGCCCATTCCGGATCTCGAGACCTTCGACAGACTCGGGGAATCCGCGTGACAGGAACACCGCCTGCTGTCCATCCGGCCCAGTTCGCGTCAGCAGACCGGCCGCGCCGTCCGTCACGCGGATTGCGGTCTCGAGTGTCTTCTCTTCGAGCACGCGCGGACCCTGCGTGACGGTGGTCAACGCCTGCGACACCTCACCCAGCGCGTCGAGCGCGGTGTCGAGGCGCGAGGCCTGTCCGGTGACGACCTGCAGGATGCGCGAGTTCTCGACCGCCACGCCGGCCATCGAGCCGAGCTCGTCGAGCGCTCCGACGTCGTGCTGGGTGAAGCTCGAGGTGCCGCGGCGGCCCAGGCACAGAGCGCCGATGACGCCGGTCTTGCCGCGGATGGGCGTCAGCGCCTCGTTGACCGTGATCGCGTGCGTCTCGAGCCTCAGCCCGCTGAAGGTGCGCTGCTCCTCTGTCACCGCGTTGCGCAGCACCGTCTCGCCATTCCGGACCCTGGCCAGCGGCTCGTCTTGACTGTCGTACGGCACCTCGTCAGGCTGGAACACCACGGCGCGTCCGGCGTCGTAGTGGATCACCTCCTTGCCCCGCTCGAGTACCAGCTCGAGGACCTCGGCCATCGTCTTGCCGGAGGCGTCCTTGACCAGCTCGTTCATCACGGAGTACCTCGCCGACTGCTTCTGGGACAGTGCCACCGCGTGCGCATTCGAGAGTTGTGCGCCGGCCCGAGCGGTCAGCGTCGTGACGACGCGCCGGTCGTCGTCGCTGAACCGCCCGACCTTCCTGCCGAGAACGACGAAGCCGCCGACGCGGTCGCCGATCGGCATCGGTACGGCCAGCGTGCTCTCGACGCCCAGGTCCTCGGGCAGGTAGTTGAAGAGCTCGTCGAGCCCGTGGACGCCCTCGCCGGAATACGTCTGACCCTTCTCGATCGATGAAAGGAGCGGGCGCGTCCCGTTGGGCTGGCGATTCAGCGCAAGCGGATGCAGGTGCTCGAGGCCGAAGCCGGGCGCTTGCGGGACGAACTGGCGCTGGTCGCCGGACTCGATGTAGGTGCAGGCGAGGTCGGCGCCGGTCTGGCGCGCAATGTTCGTTGTCAGGGCGGCCAGGTCGCCCGGCGGGGCATCGTCGACGTCGGAGGTGGCGGCGAGGAAGGCGCGCTGCTTTCGGTCCAGTTCCTGCGACTGCCGCTGGATCGTCTCGGTGAACCGGCGGTAAGCGACGCCTCCAAGGCCGCCGGCGATGCCGAGGAGGACCAGTCCCGCCAGCTGCAGGAGCAGGTCGCCCTGCCTCGGGTTGAACTGGGCGATGAGCAGCGTGAACACAACCGCCGCCGCGCCGACAGGCGCCGACAGGCGCCAGTTGTCATAGACGAGGCCGGCCGCCAGGGCCAGCAGCCCGGCGAGGCCGGCAAACCCGGTCGCCCAGCCGATTCGACCGCTCGCGTTGAGCGAAGCTCCGACCAGGATCAGCAGCGCCGTGGCGGCCGAGAACCCAATTCGGAGTCCCAGAACCGCCCGGTTTGAGTTCATCTCGGCGGCGAGTAAGTCTAGGTTCGTGTTCGGAAGGGGAAGCTAGATAGCGAATCTAAACTTCATGGCAGGCACAAATTGACGGTTTCCGAGCTCCTGAGGATCGCCGACCACCTGGACCCCAGCGGTCAGGAGGTGGTCCGCAAAGCCTTCGAACGCGCCGCCAAAGCCCACTCGGGCCAGCACCGGCTGTCCGGCGAGGACTACGTCAACCACCCCCTCGAGGTCGCGGCGATCCTGGCCGACCTCGAGCTCGACGCGGCGACGATCGCGGCCGCCCTGCTCCACGACACGGTCGAGGACACGAACCTCACAGCGGAGGAGGTCGAGCGGGAGTTCGGACCCGAGGTCGCCCGGCTCGTCGAGGGGGTGACCAAGTTGGGCCGGATCGCACTCCGGAACGACCAGCAGCAGCAGGCCGAGAACATCCGGAAGATGATGGTGGCGATGGCGGAGGACCTCCGGGTCGTCCTCATCAAGCTGGCCGACCGGCTGCACAACATGCGGACCCTCGACCCGCTCCCCGAGCCCAAGCGCCGCAAGATCTCACGCGAGACGCTCGACATCTACGCGCCCCTGGCCCACCGCCTCGGCATCGGCCAGATCAAGTGGGAGCTGGAGGACCTCGCCTTCCGCAACCTCGAGCCTGAGGCGTTCGAAGACGTCGTCAAGCGAATCGCCCGCAAGCGGCACGAGCGGGAGACGCTGGTCTCCGACCTGCGCGAGATCCTCGCCCGCGAGCTGGAAAAGCTCGGCATCAAGGCCGACATCACCGGGCGCCCTAAACACATCTATTCCGTGTGGCAGAAGATGACCCGCGAGAGCAAGGACTTCTCTGAGATCTACGACCTGTCGGCCATCCGCGTCCACGTCGAGACGGTGCGCGACTGCTACGGGGTCCTTGGTGTCGTGCACTCGCTGTGGAAGCCGATGCCCGGCCGCTTCAAGGACTACATCGCGATGCCGAAATCGAACGGCTATCAATCCCTTCACACGACGGTCATCACGCACACAGGCGAGCCGATCGAGATCCAGATCCGCACGCCGGAGATGCACCGCATCGCGGAGTTCGGCGTGGCCGCCCACTGGACCTACAAGGAGGGCGGGCAGGGGGGAGGAAGCGGAAGCTTCGACCAGAAGCTGTCCTGGCTGCGGAGCCTGCTCGAGTGGCAGAACGAGGTCGGCGACGCGGAGTCGTTCCTCAACACCGTCAAGGTCGACCTGTTCCAGGACGAGGTCTACGTCTTCACGCCGCGCGGCGACGTGATCAACCTGCCCGCGGACTCGACGCCGGTTGACTTCGCCTACCGCATCCACACCGAGGTCGGGCACCACTGCATCGGAGCCAAGGTCAACGGTCGCATGGTGCCACTCGACTACGAGCTGAAGAACGGCGAGATCGTCGAGATCCTCACCTCGAAGGGACCACACGGACCCAGCCGAGACTGGCTCAACTTCGTCAAGAGCGCGTCGGCCAAGGAACGCATCCGCAAATGGTTCAAGAGCCAGCGACGCGAGGAAAACGTGGCCAAGGGGCATGACCTTCTGGACAAAGAGCTCCACCGCATGCATCGCGTGAGCCTGGCCGACCTGCCCGAGCCGAAGCTGCTCGAGATCGCCAACCTGCACAAGTACGCATCCGTCGACGACTTCATGGCGGCGATCGGCTACGGCGACCTCTCGCCTCATGCGGTCGTGATGCGCATGGCACTCAACCTGGAAACGCCGGGCGGCGACCTGCGGACGATCCCCCTTATTCCTCAGGTCCAGCCAACGCCGCGTGTGCTGGTGCGCGGTGAAAAGGGAATCCTGACGAAGATCGCGACGTGCTGCCAGCCCGTGCCGGGTGACGCGATCACGGGCTACATCACGCGCGGCAAGGGCGTGACGGTCCACCGAGCCGATTGCATCAACGCGGTGAACGCACAGGACATCGCGCGGATGGTGCCGGTCGATTGGGAATCGGACGCGACGCATCTCTACCCCGTCGCGATCAAGATCGAGGCCTGGGACAGGCAGGGGCTAATGCGCGACATCGCGACCGTCGTCGCCGAGAACCGCGTGAACATGTCCGCCCTCGAGGTCCACGTCTACGACGACAAGACGGCGGTCGTGTCGGCGACGGTGGAGATCGACTCGCTCGCGCAGCTCTCGCGCCTGATGGAAAAGCTCGAGAGCGTCAAGGACGTCCACACGGTCGCCCGCGAAGCCTCCTGACCTTGAGTGTTCGCGTCGAGGTCACAGCCGACCGACGGTGGGGGACGAACTCCTACCTGGTCGAGGACGAGGAGACGCACGACGCGGTCGTCGTCGACTCCAACCTTGACCCTGAGCTGATGATCGACCTGGCACGCGAGAGACGGGTGAACGTCAAGGCCATCCTCCTCACGCACACCGACATCGACCACATCGCGGGACTGCACGAGCTGCGCGAAGCGTTCGGCCAGGTTCCCGTCGCGGTGCACGATGCAGAGCGGCACGTGCTCGCGGAGGGCAGGCCTCTGCGTCGCGAGTTCGGACCGCTCGCCACCCGCGTCGAGAACGTGACGAGTCTCGTCGAGGGCGAACCCTTCCGCGCAGGGTCGCTCGAGTTCGAGGTGCTGCACACGCCGGGACACAGCCCAGGCGGCGTCTCGTTGAAGGTCGACGGCTACCTCTTCACCGGCGACGCGCTGTTCGCCGGATCGATCGGCCGCCACGACTTCGCGAACTCGGACGGCGCCGCCCTGTTGGAGGGCATCCGCTCAAAGCTCCTCGCACAGCCCGACGACATGATCGTCTACAGCGGCCACGGCCCCGCGACGACGATCGGTCGCGAGCGCAAGATCAACCCCTTCCTTACAGGCGCGGGGGGATCAGGATCCCCCCGCGGAACCCCCCTTTGACATAGAGGGTTGCCCGGGGTCGTCACCGCGCAGCCTGGGGACGCCCGGAATGAATCCGGGCTTCCGCTCCACACTGGGTCTATTTAGTGGATCCCAGGCTCAGGACGACGATCAGGGCCGGGCCGAGAAGGATCAGCCACAGGGTTGGAAACACACAACCGACGGTGGGGAGGAGGATCTTCAGCGAAGCTCGCGCCGCCTCCGTGCGGATCTTGAGCCGGCGCTTCACGCGCATCTGGACCGCGTGCGCCGCGATGGTGCGGGCGATCGGCACGCCGGTGCGTTCCGCGTAGAGGATCCCGCGCACCAGCGAGGTGAAGTCGTCGATCCCGGTCGACTCGGCCATCTCCTCGAGCGCCTGCGCGCGCGGGCGGCCGAGCTGGATCTCGCGGAGGGCCCGGGCTACGAGCAGGGTCAGCGAATCGTCCTGGTGTCGCACGAGCTGCTCGAGCGCGCGGTCGAGGCCGAGACCGGCTTCCATGCTGATGGCGACCACGTCGAGCGCGTTGGGCAGGGAGGCCTCGAGCTCGGTGCGTCGGTCCCGCACGACCTGCTCCAGCCACAGGACCGGGGCATAGAAGCCCAGGGCCACGCCGATGAGCAGCGCGATGCCGATCGCAACAGGGGTGCCCATGAACACTCCGAACGCGAGGCCAATCGCTCCCAGGCCGGCCGCGGCCGCGATGCGCAGCGTCTGCAAACCGGCCGGGTCGAGACCGAGCGGGTTGCCGACGAAATCAAGCTGGCGCCGGTAGTGCACAGCCTGCGCGTCAGGTGTGAATCGCATCGCCTGTGCGTCCAGCCAGTGGCGCAGCGGGCCCATGAGCCTCTCGACGAGCGGCTTTTCGAGCTGCAGTGCGACGGCGCTCTGGCCGAGCCCGATCTCCTGGCGCGCGAGCCGCTCTCGCGCGAGCTTGGTCGCGTCGCCTGCACGCGAGGTGATGATCCCCATCGCCAGGAGGTAGATGCCGAGCGCCGCGGCCGCGCCGATCACAAAGGGCAGCAGGTTCATGAGATCGTCGTCAGCCGCCTCGTGATCACGTTGCCGACGAATAGTAGGAACGCGGCGAGGACCAGGATCGCCCATCCGATCGGGTTGTAGAAGATCGGCCGGAAGTAGTCGGGGACCACGAAGTAGAGGAACACCGCGGCGACGATGGGGAGGAGCGTGATGATCAGCGAGGTGGCTCGAGACTGAGCAGTCGCTGCCAGGATCTCGGCCCGCATCTCGGCGCGCTGTCGCATGGTGTCGGCGAGCGTGATCAGGATGGCGGGCAGGTCCCCTCCGATCGAGCGCTGAATGGTGATGACCATGACCATCAGCTTCAGGTCCGCGCTGCTGATCCTCTTCACCATGTTGTTCAGCGCGCTGTCGAGGGAAGCGCCGAGCTCGATCTCGCGGCGGGCGAGCTTGAACTCGTCGGACAGCGGCGGCCGCGCGTTGTCGGTCACGGCGTTCAGCGATTGGGCTACCGACTGGCCTGCCTTCATCGAGTTGGCGATCAGGTCCATGGCCTGCGGGAGGCCCACGTCGAACTGGCGCAGCCGGTGTCCGCGTCGGTTGCGCAGGAACATGTACGGCAGGATGTAGCCGATGGCGGCGAAGACGATGAACGCCGGGTTGAAGCCGAACCGCAGCAGGGCGACCACCGCGAGCAGCAGCGCCGCGAGCAACTGGAGGATTCGGAACTCGTAGGGCCTGAGCTCGATGTCGGAGCTGATCAGGTCCCGCTGGAGCCTGCTGATCTTCAGCTCCTCCCGGATCCACGATGGGGTACCGCTCGGCTCAAACCTCTGGCGGAGCTGCTCGCGGACGTCGGCCAGCGTCCGGAACGAGGCTCGCACGGATTCTTGGGAGCCGGCCATCTGCTGGCTCCGGACCAATCCAAAGACGACGAAGCCGACGCCGATCGCGGCCACCGCCGCGACCAGGATGATCGCAGTGCTCAACTTGCTAAGCGGTGGTGAAGTGCCAGCGTTTGTCGATCTCGAGCGGCCCTACGCCGCTGGCTGACGCGAGCTGTGGGCATGCGTCTGACGGCGCGGTCGGCACGGTCGCGTAATCGTGATACGACTCGAGCTCGTACTTCATCGTCGCGTTGTTGAGGAGCCAGAACAGCAGCTCGGAGTCGCAGCTGGTCATCATCACCGTGAGGCTGCTCGTCACGGCCGCGCCGGTCGTGGCCTGCGCGCTTGCGGGTCCGACCCTGAGGACGTAGACGTCCCGGAAGACGGTTCGGACGGAAGCAAAGCTCGGGCTCTGGCCGAAGATCCCGGTGTTGAGGGTCGCGATCATGATGATCCGGTCGCCCGCCTGGATGTACCCCCCAACGCCGACCTGCTCATTGGTCGGGACGGTGACCCCCACCCAGCCGCGGGGGATGGGGAGGTAGGCGACGTCGCTGCTGCTCAGCAGGTCGCCCGACGCCGCGATCAGGTTGGAAGTTACCGGCGATGTGGCCGGGATGTCGACCCTCGCCGCCTTGCCGGCGACATCTCTGATGGCGAGGAAGTCGCCGGGCGGCGCGGGGTTGACGCTGCTGAGGGTCAGGTCCGACTCCTGGATCACCGTGCGCGCCTTGATGTCGTGGCTCGCCACGACGACCTTCGTGCCTCCGGTGCTGCTCTGGAGCAGAGGAAGGCTGGCGATGCCGGCGGCGGTCGCAAATGCGAGCACTGCGAGCACGGCGCCGATGACGATGTAGAGCCGGCCGCGGCGCGGCCGAGCGGTTCCGGAGGAGGCTATGGACACTTAATTGCCGTGCAAGCCTCGCAAAAGGGACGCCGGAACGCAACAAGAAGCGCAATTAAGTAAGGGGCCCTGGGCGCGGCTCATTCGACCAGCACCGACTCCACGACGGCGGTATTGATGCCGTAATCGCTGCCCACGGCGGTGCCGGCCCCGGCCGCCGCCGAGATCGACAGCGTGCCGCATCGGATCGTTCCGTCGAGGACGCTGGTGCCGTTCACGGTGTCGGTGCAAGTACCGGGGAAGTAGACCGACCCGAGCAGCCAGTGCTTCGCCGCCGCACCGGTGATGGCGATCTGGCCGGTGGTGCTCGAGGGGGCCCAGATGAGCAGGTTCCAGCAGGCCCGGTCACCGGTCGGGCACCAGGCCGAGCCCGCACAGGCTGCGGCATCCCCGGCCGGCGCCTGGTTGCAGGGGGCCGCAAACCAGGTGAAGCTGCCGCCGGACGAGTCTGCGGCCGCGTTCGGGGGACACGCCGTGATCGAGCACGGCGTCGACCCGAACTGGCAGTTGACCCCGACGCAGGCGGCGCCGCCGCCGGCCGCGCACGTGCCGCTCGAGAACCCCGCCTGGTTGACGAACTCCAGGGTGACGTCGCGGGCGAGCAGTGTGCTGCCCCCGAGGCAGATGCCGCCTCCGCCCGCGAAACCCGATCCGTTGAAGTAATAGAAGCCGGGGTCGAGCACAGCCCCGGCCGCGGGCGCACCGCCGCCGCCGGACGGTTTGAATGTCGCCATGACGACCGCCCAGGTGGTGTCGGACGTGTAGCTCACCGTTTCGCTGGCCGTCCCGGCAGGGAGGTTCACCCGGTCCTCTGAGGCGAACCCGTTGCCCGCATCACTGACCAGGCTGGCCCAGCCTCCGGCGGGCGTGTAGGTGTTCCCGCCGCCTTGATTCGCGAATCCGACGTTGGTGATCACCAGCTCGTTGGCCGCGGACATCGCGCCCGCGGTCGTCACGGTCGCGTTCTTGACCTGGGACGAGATGGTGGTTGATCCCGTCTGATCAAGGGGCGATGCCGCAGCTACACCGTTCCACTCCGTCATTTGGGCCAGCGCGTTGATCGAGGCCGGGCTGACGCCCCACGTCGCGCTCGTGATGCCGCCGAGATTGTTGGGCAGGTACCAGATGTCGGTGTGCGCGGCTCCGTCCTGGAAGGCCGTCACGGCCTGGACCCAGCCGCCGCCGGGTCCCGTGAACGGCTTCTGCGATGCGCTGGTCTGAGACCAGATCGTGGCCACGAGAAGGGTGCCGGCCGTGCTTGCGACGGGGAGCGTCGGCGTGATGTTCTTGGTGGCGGGCCCGACCTCCCGCCCAACCTGCCGGTTGGTCACACCGCCTCCGCCCGCCGGCAGAAGGCTCGGGTTCAGGTAGCCGTAGCAGCTCGGCTTGAAGTGGTAGAAGTTGCTGGCGTCCTTGATCGGCACCGGGCCGAGGCCAGTCGCGACGGTCACGCCGCTCACCTGGATGTTCGGATACACAGCCCCTGCTGCGCACGCGGAGCCCCCGGTTCCCTGGAGGGTGCCGATGGCGGCGGGGTCGGTGTTGGGGTCGGGAGGCAGCAGGACCGATACCGGGGCAACAGGCTGCGGACCGGTGCCGCCGGCGCAGGGGTTCGCGTTGATCAAGGCGTCGGCCGCGGAGAGGAACTCGCTCGTGCCCGTCGTTCCGCAGGTCGTCGACGTATGCCCGGACAGCTCGTATCCGTCAGCGCAGATCGCGTTGCTGGAGCCGGCATTGGCCCCCGCGACGCACAGGCCGCCGCCACCGACCCAGGACTGTGCATTCGCGTAGACGGATGCGTTGCCGAGGTCTGAGTAGGTGCTCGAGGCGACATCTAGGCGCGAGTGCGCGTAGACGGCGCAGCTGCCGCTGAGCGCGATGGCGTTCTGGGTGACGATGCTGCCCCTGACGTTGACCTGGCCGCCGGTGCAGTTCAGCGTGGTGGCCGATACCGCCGCGGTCGAGCCGCTGAGCTGCTGAGAAACCGCGCGGCGCGTCACGGTCGTGTTCGGAGCGCCCATGTAGCTGCCGAAGGAAATGGGCAGCGAGAGGGTGAGGATTACCTCGACCTGCTGTTGGTGCGCCCGGTACGGGTAATGCACCGTTTCGCTGAGCCCGCCGGCGAAGGTATCAGTCCCGGTGTACGTGGTGGCGCATGCGCCGCCCGCGATGGTCAGCGTGCCTGTGCGAGTGCGCTGCGTGGCGAGGAAGTTGTCCGCCTCGGTGATGACCGTGGTCGCCGTTCCACCGCTGCATCCGACGCCGATCTTGAGCGCCGCGTCGAGCGCGACCTGGTCGGCGAGCTGCTGGAGCTGATTGCGCTGCCACTCCACCGACCCGACGAGAAGGACCAGCGCGGCGGAACCGATCAGCGCAACAAGCCAGACGGCGACGATCACCATGAGCTGGCCGGACTGCGATCGCGCGCCGCGGCGCATTCAGTACTCCAACCGTTGGACGGATTGCGAGTCGAACGTGATCACGCTTGGTATGCCGAGCAACGTCGTCAGCACGGGCATCCACTTGACCTTCAGGTCGACGACCACGACCTGGTGGCCCGAGGTGCGCACTGCGGCGCCGTTGACCGCGGCGCAGGTTGGACAGCTCCATCGCGGGTTCGGGTTACCGGCTGTCGAGTCGAGCTCGTAGACGAAGACGTACACGGTGCTCGCGTTGGTGCCCGCGGTCAGCGTGATGGTCCCGGGAAGCAGCGGGTTGGCGTTGGCGACGAATGTCCCGTACGAGGGTGGGGAGCTGATCCCGCTGGAATCCTGGTAAACGACCGACATGCCAAGCGGATCCGCTTGGTGCGCGACGTTCAGGAGCGGGCTGAGCGAGCACGGCGTTGTGAGTGCGGTGCAGTTCGGGGGCAGCGTGTTCGAGCCGCTGTAGTAGGAGAGGGATGCCTGGCGCGCCATGTCGCGCGACGTGCCCTGGAGCATCGTGTAGATCAGCACGCCGCGGCCAAGGTCGACGGTCGCGCCGATCATGATCAGGACGACAGGGGAGATCAGCGCGAACTCGACGAGCGTCTGGGCCGCCATCCACCTGTTTCGGAATCGGCGCGCGCTCGGGCGCATCGCGTGGGTCACCAGGCGGTGGTGGCGCGGCTCGACCCCGAGATGGTGATCCCGCCTCCGAGGAGATTGAGGTCGCTGAAGCCGTAGTACACCGCGGCGTCGACCTCCGACTGGTAGAGCGTAGGGACGGCCCCGGCGCAGTTCACGCTGGAGCCGCAGTACACCGCGACCACGGCCTGGCCCGGGGTCGGGACGGTGTAGTCGGTGCCGGCGACGAAAGGTGGTGCGTGGTTGACCTGGGTCGCGCACGTGACGTTGGCCGTGACGGCGGCGAGGTCCGATTTGACGATGTTGCACATGGCCGCAATGCCCGGCCCGTTGGAGGAGGAGGTTTTGCCGGCTACGTAGCGAGCCGCGTCGCGGGCGGCGTCGGATGTCGCGACCGCAAACGAGTAGGCGCGTCCAATCTCGAGCATTCCCGCGACCAGGAGGACGAGCACCGGCAGCGCGATGGCGAACTCCACCAGCGCCTGGCCACTCCGGCGGTCACCCATCGAGCTTGAGGTTGGCCATGATCACCCGCGCGATCTCGGTCGCTCCGCGCGACACCACGGACGACGGGTCATGTTGCAGAACGAGTCCGCCGGCGATAGTTGCGTCTTCCGGGCGCGAGTCGTCGAAGCCGACGATGACCGACATCTTGCGGCCGAGGATCGTCTCGACAGCCGCCCTGTCGAGCGGCGGGTGCGGAGAGCGCTGGTTCAGCACGAGCGCCATCCGGTTGTCGGGCACGTTCATGATGTCGCGGAAGATTGCGAGCGACCGGCGCGCGTCAGTCATGGCGGCGATCTCCGGCGGAATCACGGTGACCAGGCATTCGGCCCGCTCGATCACCGCGAGCGCCGACTCCGACAGCGACGTGCCGAGGTCGACCACGATCACTTTTTGCCATGCAACCACCACATCAAGAACGCGGCCGACCAGGTCGGCGGTCATCATGTCGACCTCTTCCGGTCGCAGCGTCCCGGGCAGCACGCCCATCCCGCTGCGGTGGTTCACGATGTTGCCCCGGAGCGCAGACGTGAGGTCCGCCGCCTTGGACGCGCTGGCGATCGAGCCGGTGGCGATCAGGTCGGCGAACAGGGCGGCATGTCCGAAAGGCGCTCCGAGGTCGACCAGTAGGACCTGGCGCGGGAACTTCCGAGCGAGCGCGGCAGCCGTGTTGATGGCGAGCGTGGTAGCGCCGGAGCCCCCCTTGGCGGAGAAGAAGGCGACGATGGGCGCCGCTGTCCGAGACGCGGTCTGGGCTTCGATCGCGGCCGCGGCCGAGAGCTCCTGCTCCCACAGCTTGTCGAGCGTCAAGGCGACCTTCTCCACCTGCGGCCCCAGGCCTTCCAGGAGGCCGTCTCGATCCAGGGTCAGGAGCACAGCGTCGGTCAGGCCGTAGACGTTGGTGACGTACCGCCCACCCGTGCGCGGAGCCGGCAGGATCACGAGGTCGCCTGGTACCGGCCGTCGTGTGAGGAGCACCTTTCCGCCGGCGTCCGTGATGGACTCCTCTGTCTGGCCTGAAGCCAGGAAGACGACGATATCGCCGCCCTGACCGCCGAGCCTCAGGGTGTCCCGGGCGCTCAGGGCGACCGGGCGCATCCGCCGAGCAAGCGCGCGCAAAACGCCGTCGTTTAGCTCTGAGAAAACAGCCGACATCTCCAGGATGCGCATCCGCATCTGGAGCACTGACGGCGCCTGCTCTCCGGCGGGTTCGCTGCCGCGGGCGCCCACCTGGCTTCTCTCTTCCTCCCGCGCCCGCTGTAAGGTTTCATGAACCTCACGGGCGTTCAAAACGCCGATACTGTACCAACCCTCCCCCAGATGGACTCCCCGCAACGCAGCAACGGATCAAACACCAGACCGGCACTTCAGGCACAATCGCGCGGTGCCGGGCGGTCCCGGGTAGCCGGGCGCGTTGACCGAGTGCTTAACAGCGCTCTGGCCGGGGAGGTGGCCTCCGTGCTTAACGCCACGGTCAAGGAGCTCCTGGCCGAGCCGTTCGAGGTGTCGGAGGCCTTCTGGGACGCGCTGGAGCGCCCTGGCGTCGGGTTGATGGGGCACTGGATGGTCCATGAGCTGCTCCGCCGGTCCAACCTCCACGACGACCTGGTCGATGCGCTCGCCAGCCCTGACCCCGTCACCAGGGCCGGGGCCGCACGCATCTGCGGCGCCGCCCGCATGAGCGAGGCTCTCCCCTGGATCGCCGACCTCATCCAGGACCCGGACCCTCGTGTCCGTGACTCGGCCGTCCGGGCCATGGCCCAGGTCGGCGGCAGCCGGGCGGTTGACGTATTCATGGAACGCTCCGACACCATCCCGCTCTATCGCCTTGCGATCGCCCTCTCCCTGGCGGTCTCGGATATCGACATCGAGTCGCTGATGCGGCGGCCGAAGGATGAGCGCACGGCGCTCGCCACGGTGCTCGCCTGCGGGCTGCGTCGGGACGTCCTCAGGGTGTCAGGGCTGCTGGGCATCGCCCACGACCGGCGGTGGCCCAAGCGGGTCCGGGTCGCGGCGACCAAGGCGCTGGCCATGATCGCCGACCGGTCAGCCGCGGACGGGCTGAAGCGCCTGGCCGAGTCGGAGCCCGACCCGGCCGTCAAGCTCGCCGCCGAACGTGCGCACCGCCGCCTCGTCCGGCGGGCCGTGAGCAAGCGCAGATGAAGCTGTCAGAGCGATTCGACCGCCGCTATCAGCAGTCACCCGGAGCTGCGCCCGAAGCGCCCACTGCGCCGCAGCCCGCCATCAGCGCGCCGCATACCACGGTGGACGGCGCGCCGACGATCGCGCCGCCCGAACGCCGCGCTGTGCCACGTGAAGGCACGGTCGCTGTCGCCACTTCGACAGTCGAAGCTCCGCTTGGGCCGGTCGAGGCGTCGGGGACGCTGAGCCCGGCGTTGGCTGCGGCGAAGGCGGAGATCCACGCCGAGCTGCTCCGGAGGCACGCCGCGGCCATCGACATCACGAACCGGGCGGGGATCAGGCGGCTCCTGATGCAGCTGACCGAGGACCACTTTCGCGCCAAACCGCCCGCGGCGCTCGTCACCGCCGCGGACCGCGAGCGCCTGGTCGAGATCCTCTTCGATGAGGTCATCGGGCTCGGCCCGCTCGAGGCGCCGCTGCGCGACCCAGACATCACCGAGATCATGGTCAACAGGCCGGAGCAGATCTTCGTCGAGCGCCGCGGCAAGATCGAGCTGACCAACCTCGCCTTCGAGGACGAGGCGAGCCTGCGCCGGGTGATCGACCGCATCGTCTCGACAATCGGCCGGCGCGTCGACGAATCGGAGCCGATGTGCGACGCGCGGCTGAAGGACGGCTCGCGCGTCAACGTCGTCATCCCCCCGGTCGCCATCTATGGTCCGTGCCTGACCATCCGCAAGTTTGGGCGCGAAGTGCTCACGCCGGAGAAGATCGTGGCCTCCGGAGGCTCGAGTGAGGCGATCATCGAGTACCTCGAGGCTGCGGTGAGGACGCGCCTGAACGTCATCGTCTCTGGAGGCACCGGTTCGGGGAAGACCACGCTGCTCAACGTGCTGTCCGGTTTCATCCCCGGCGACGAGCGCATCGTCACGTGCGAAGACGCCGCCGAGCTGCGCTTGAGGCAGGTCCACGTGATCAGCCTCGAGTCAAAGCCCGCCAACGTCGAGGGTCGCGGCCAGATCATGATCCGCGACCTCGTGCGGAACTCGCTCCGCATGCGCCCCGACCGCATCATCGTCGGTGAGGTGCGTGGCGGCGAAGCGCTCGACATGCTCCAGGCGATGAACACTGGACACGACGGGTCGATGAGCACGCTTCACGCCAACAACCCCCGCGACGCCATCAACAGGCTCGAGACATTGGTCCTTCTCGCCGGCAGCGAGCTTCCCTCGCGCGCGATCCGCGGACAGATCGCCTCGGCGATCAACGTCATTGTGCAGACGGAGCGGCTGCGCGGTGGTGGCCGCAAGATCGTCAGTGTTGCTGAGGTTCTGGGCATCGTGGACGGCGAGATCGCGCAGCAAGAGATCTTCGCCTTCCGTCAGATCGCCGTGACCCCGGAGGGCCGCGCTGTCGGGTATCACACCGCCACCGGGCAGCGCTCCAATTTCCAGGCGCATTTCCAGAGCAACGGGGTCGAGATGCCGCCGTCGATGTTCACGGCGACCCCCCAGCCTCCGATGGAGCAGCTCTACTGATGAGCGAGCTGATCCCTCCCAAGCCCGCACAGGCAGACGGACACCATCACGTGATCAGCGTCGACGCCGAGCTGCTCGCCGACGTCGGACACCAGCTTCGCAACCAGCTCAACGCGGTGGTAGGCGCGGCGGGCCTGCTGTCCACCGGTGCCGAGACGAGCGAAGAGCGCGAGCTGGCCGCGATCGTCGAGGCCGGCGCTGAACAGGTGGCCAGGATCGTGGACGACGTACTCGACGCGGCCACCATGGAGGGTGGCGAGTTCGAGCTTGCCCTTCACCCGTTCGACGTGCGATCGACGGTCGAGAGCTGTCTCGCGATCGTCGCGGACGCGGCCGCTACCCGGAAGCTCGACGTCTCCTTCACCCCCGCCCCTGACGTGCCGAACGTCGTGATCGGCGATTCGCGGCGCGTCGAGCAGATCCTGCTCACGCTGCTCCACGCCGCGGTCGACCGCACCTTTCGCGGCGGCATCGGCGTGGAGCTCGGTTTCGAAGACCGAGGCGGCCTGGTCGCGCTGCATTTCAGGATCCGCGACACGGGTCGCGGCGTTCCGGCCCGCATCCTGCGCGGGGGCCTTGACGGCGTGACCGGGCCTTACGACAAGCTCGAACCTGGCGATCGCCTCGCCATCCTGAGCCTGCGCACCACGAAGCAGCTCGTCGAGATGATGGACGGTGAGCTGCGGGTCGAGCAGGGTGGGGTGGAGGCAGGCCCCGACGCGGGCACGACCTTCGACTTCACGATCCTCGCGGAGCCGCTCCCGGCGTCCGTCGCCACCACCCAGCTCACGCTCGAAGCGATGCGTGTGCTCGTCGTGGCGGCGGACCCGACGGAAAAGCGCTTGCTGACCCTTCAGGTCGAGCAGTGGGGAGCCAACGCGACGTCGGCCACGCCCGAGGAGGCTCTCGGGGCGATCCAGGCGGGCCGGCCGTTCGACATCGCCCTCATCGAGCACCGCGCGCCGGAGATCGACGGCCTCCAGATCTCGGTCTCGCTTCGGAAGCTGCGCCGCCCGGACCAGATGCCCATCGTGCTGATTGCCTCAGGGGCGCCCGGCGCGGGCGAGGCGGCGGCGGCCGACAGCGGGGTCATCCAGGCGATGCTCACCAAGCCCGTGCCGCCTCGCACGCTCCACGACGTGATGATCCAGGTCGGCACGCACGGCGAGGCCGTGCTTGCGAGTGAGGTGCAGACCGCGCCTGGCTCGTTGCGCGTCCTCGTCGCCGACGACAACGCGCTGAACCAGAACCTCTTGAAGCGCCTCGTGAGCAAGCTGGGCCACAAGGTCGACGTCGTCTCGAACGGCCGCGAAGCCGTCGCCGCGGTCGCGCAGCAGCCCTACGACGCCGTGCTGATGGACGTGCTGATGCCCGAGATGGACGGCCTCGCCGCCGCGGAGGCGATCTGCCGGCGGTGGCCGCGGGGCAACCGGCCCCGGCTCATCGCGCTGACAGCTATGGCGGGCCCCGGCGACCAGGAACGCTGCCTGCGAGCGGGATTCGACGACTACATGAGCAAGCCCGTGCGTCGGGAGGAGCTGACCGAGACGCTTCAGTCGGCGGTTGGCTACCGGACCAACCGCGAGCACGCGGGGCTCTAGGCTCAGCTGCGGAGGCGGCTGTCCAGGCGATCCTCGTGCGTCGCCAGGCGTGAGGCGCGGGCTTCAAGGTAGACGACGATGATCACAATCATTCCGCCCAGCACCATCAGCCCGCCGAGGGCAACTGCTTCGGTGCCTCGGGGCGCAACGATGATCTGGATCATCGCCGCGCCGAAGACGAGGATGTAGCTCAGGCCGAGGAGCCGCACCCGTGGTGCGACCGAGGCGGTCTCTCCGCCGCGCCACGGACGCTTGCCGATGATCAAGAGGTAGGCGCCGGTGAGCAGCGCCAGCGCGGCGAGGACGATCGAGATTAGCTGGATGTAGGTCGTGGTCACCGGCGCGAGAGTTTAACCCGCAAACCAAGGATTCTTACAATCGAACACTCGATGCCTCGCTCCGAACCAATCAAAGCCGCCCGTGGAGTTCGCGACATCCTGCCGGCCGCGATTCCGCTCTGGCGGCAGGCCGAGCAGGGTGCCGCGGACGTCGCGAAGAGGTTCGGCTACCAGGAGATCGTGACGCCGATCATCGAGCAGCTCGAGCTGGTCCAGCGCGCCGGCGAGGACACGGATGCCGTGGCGAAAGAGCTCTACCGGCTGGAGAAGCGCGGTTCCCAGGAGCTGGCGCTCCGGCCGGAGGCGACGGCCGGCGTCGTGCGCGCCTACTTCGAGGGTGGCCTGAACCAGGGGCCTCAACCCTCACGTCTTTATTTGATCGGCCCGATGTTCCGGCACGACAAGCCGCAGAAGGGCCGCTACCGCCAGTTCTTCCAATTCAACGTGGAGGTCATCGGCGGCGGCAGCCCCGGGTTTGACGCGGAAACGATCGAGCTCGCCGGCAGCTGGCTCAACGAGGTCGGCGTGCGCGACCTGCGCCTGGAGGTGAACTCCATTGGAGACGGCAAGTGCAGGCCGGCCTACCTCGAGCGCTTGAAGGACTACTACCGGCCGCTCCGCGCGAAGCTCCACTCCGACTCTCAGCTCCGCCTCGAGCGGAATCCGCTACGCCTCCTCGACTCCAAAGTCCCGCAGGAGCAGCCGTTCAAGGCCGGAGCCCCCAAGATCACCGACCACCTGTGCCCCGAATGCGCGGCGCACTGGGTGGTCGTCAGGCGCCTGCTCGACGCTGCGGGCATCGAGTACCAGCTGAATCCTTACCTGGTGCGTGGTCTCGACTACTACACACGCACCGTGTTCGAGTTCTACCCGGGGGGAGCCACAGGACAGCAGGACGCGCTGGCATCGGGGGGCCGCTACGACGGGTTGGCGGAGGCCGAAGGCTGGCCCTCGACGCCAGGCGTGGGGTTCGCCGGTGGAATCGACCGCGTGACCGAGCTGATGGCGTCGAGCGGGGAAGAGGTGGTCGCGCAGCCGGCGGCCGACGTGCTGGTGCTGCCGGACGGCGACCTGGCGGTCGCGGCCGCCGAGGTCGCACGCATCTGCCGCGAGGTGCGTTCCACCGCGGTCGACTACCAGCCGAAGAGCCTGGCGGCGAAGATGCGCGCCGCGAACAAGGTCGGCGCGAAGTTCGTCGTGCTGCTCACCTCAGCGGACGCGGCCGGCCGGACCGCGCGCGTACGCGACATGTCGAGCGGCGAGCAGACTGACCTCGCATGGGCAGAGCTGCCAACCCTTCTCGCATGAGCGGCTTCACGGCTCCGCACTGCGGCTCGCTGCGAGCGACCGACGAAGGCAAAGAGGTGGAGCTCTTCGGCTGGGTTGCACGCCGGCGCGACCAGGGCGGCCTGATCTTCATCGACCTGCGCGACCGGTGGGGTTCCGTGCAAGTTGTGTTCAACCAATCCACCGCACCGCAGGCACACGCGAAGGCGTCCGACCTGAGGTCGGAGTATGTCGTGCGGGTGACTGGCGTGGTGGCGCGCCGCCGCCCCGGCGCAGAGAATCCGCGGCTGGCGACCGGCGAGGTCGAGGTCGTGGCTTCCGACATCGAGGTGCTCAGCGCGTCGGAGACGACGCCGTTCCCGATCGACGACCTCGAGGAACCGGACGAGAAGACTCGGCTCGAGTACCGCTACCTCGACCTGCGGCGACCGCATATGACGAGGATGCTCGAGCTGCGAAGCAGGGTCAACAAGATCATCCGCGACTTCATGGAGCGCAACGAGTTCATCGAGGTCGAGACGCCGATCCTGACCCGAAGCTCGCCGTCCGGCGCTCGCGACTTCCTCGTGCCATCGCGCCTCCACCCGGGGAGCTTCTATGCGCTGCCGCAAGCGCCGCAGATGCTGAAGCAGCTGCTCATGGTCTCAGGTGTCCAGCGGTACTACCAGATCGCGCGGTGCTTCCGCGACGAGAACCTGAGGGCCGACCGGCAGCCTGAGTTCACACAGCTCGACCTCGAGATGTCCTTCTGCGACGAGGAGGACGTCTTCTCGCTGATCGAGGGACTCTTCGCCGAGCTGTGGCAGGCGATCCTGGGCGTCACGCTGCCGGTGCCGTTTCCGCGCCTGGACATCAAGGAGTCCTACCTCCGCTACGGGACGGACAAGCCGGACCTTCGCTACGAGCTGGAAATCGCCGACCTTGGAGTAGTGCTCCGCGAGACGAAGGCCGAGATCTTTCGCAAGGTTCTCGCCTCTGGTGGCGTCGTGCGCGCACTCTCGGTGCCCGGAGGCAAGGAGCTCGCGAGGCGCGAGCTCGATGAGCTCGTGACCGTGGCGAAAGGTGCGGGCGGGCAAGGCCTGGCCTGGCTGCCGGGGCCGCTGGACAAGTTCCTCACCGAAGTCGAGATGAGCGAGATCCGGCGCGCGACGGGTGCCGGCGGAAACGACCTCGTCCTCGTCGTGGCGGATCGCCGGAGGAAGGCGGAGACGGTGATGGGCTTGATCCGCCAGGAGGTCGCGCGCCGCCGGAAGCTCGTCCGCGAAGGCGAGTGGAGGTTCCTCTGGATCAACCCCACATACCTATTTGAAGAGGACGACCAGGGCAAGCTCACGTATGCGCATCACCCCTTCACGCGGCCCTTCGATGAGGACATGTCGTCCGTCGAGGAGCGGCCCTACGACGTGAGGGCGCACGCGTACGACATCGTGTGCAACGGCTACGAGCTGGGGGGAGGCAGCCTGAGGATCTACGACCCGGCTATGCAGGAGCGGGTGTTTCAGCTTCTGGGCATGCCGCTCGAAACGATTCGCGCACGCTTTGGGACCCTGCTGCAGGCATTCACATACGGCGTGCCGCCGCATGGGGGCATCGCTCCGGGCATCGACAGGATCGTGATGATGCTGGGCGGGACGGACAACATCCGGGACGTGATCGCGTTTCCGAAGACGCAGTCGATGTCCGACCTGATGCTTGGTGCGCCCTCCGAGGTGGACCCGGAACAGCTCGAGGAGCTGCGCATCCAGGTGGTGCCGCCTAAGAAGTCCCCGTCGTAGGATTGGGGCTGCTCCCGAAGACTGCGGCCATGTGCGCGTTGCCCAACAGTCATTCATTAGGGACCTCGGAGTCCGGACGGCCGACCAAATGCCCGCTTTCGACGGGACTTGGAGAGCCCAGGCAGAGGACCCACCTGAGCATGCTCAGGACAACCCACCGCCGCCCGTCGGAGGGAGCGCTTTCTCCCATGCCCCTCACCCCACATCCCTCTCCCCTTCAGGGGAGAGGGAGCAGTTGCCTCTGTTGAAGTACGTCCCCCCGGGCACCATCGTGGCGGTCCTCCTGGTCTTGATCGCCTCGCAGCTCTTTTTCGCGTTCCTCCGCTACCGCCGGCGCGCCTACCTGCCCATCCTCCTGATGACCGCGATCGGCTTCGCGCTGGGCCAGGGCTGGGACTATCTCGGGCTGCCGTCCTGGCGGCTCGGCCAGGCGAACCTGCTCCCGGCGCTCATCTTCGCTCTGCTGCTCCAGCCTCTCGCGCGGTTCGTGCCACGTCCCGGCGGACAGCCCCAAGAACCGGATCAGAGCAATCCGAACCCGCGCACTTAAGATTGCCAGTGTGTTTGCGGCCGCGGCACGAAGGGTATTCAGTCGATGAACAGCCAGAGCTTCATGTGGATTGCGTTCGGGGTGGCCGCCCTGGTGGTGGCGCTGGCCCTGGCCGCGCTGTTGTTCAGGCTGCGCGGCACCCTTGGTGCGGTTGAAGAACTGCTGGACACGACCAACGAAGAGATGAAAGAGACATTGCCCGAGGTGCGGCAGACGATCGTGAACGTAAACGACATCACGTCGGGCGTCAACGTCGGACTGCGGACCGGAGGTCGTGGATTGGCCGCGTTCGGGCGTGGTGTCAAGGCCGCGGTTCATGGAGTCAAGGTGGCGGGTGAAAGTCTTGTCCGCTCAGTGAAGGGAGGTTAGCGATGGCTGACGAGAGCAACGGTGGCGGCGGCGGTTTCGGCTGGTTCATCCTGGGCGGCTTGATCGGTGTGGCCGTCGGCGCGTACATCGCGTCCGGTCCCGGCAAGGAGCAGATCGACAGCCTGCGCAGCAAGACCATCGAGCTGAGCGGCAGCGAGCCGGTCCAGCGGGCGCGCGAGGCGGCCGGGCGGGCCCGCGAGATGGTCAGCGATCCGAACCACCCCGTAGGCAAGGCGATCCAGGATGGGGTCGCGGCGGCCAAGCGAAAGCGAGAGGAGCTCGAGGCGGGAGCCGCGCGCAAGATGCAGCGGACCAACCTGGAGGAATAGGCAACCGCACATGGCAAAGCGCCACCTGGCCGAGCTCAAGATCCCCGCGACACCGGCGTTCATCCCGGTGGCGAAGCGCGTGGCGACGACTCTGGGCGGCCAGCTCGGGCTCAGCCTCATGGATCTCGACGAGCTGTCAATCGCCCTGACGCAGGCATGCGATAGTGCGATCGGGGCGGCCGCAGACCTGGGCACTCCGGCCGACCTGAAGCTGACGTACTTCGCGACTACCAGGGCGCTTGTCGTGGACGTCGACCTGATACCGACCGGCGACGCGCTGTCACTGCCGGTGGCCAAGCAAGACTCGCAAATCGACCCGGAGCTGCAGCGCCTCGCCTACGAGATGATCCGCTGCTTCGTCGATGACTTTCGACCGGTCATCGAGCCACGTACGGGTCACGTGAGCTTCCGGATGGTCAAGCACCTGGCCGGCTGAACTTCGCCAAGCGCGTTAACTAGTTAGGTGTCTTCGACGTCGACGCGGATCCCGCGCGAAGAGCTGCGGGCCCTCCATCGCCGCTACAAAGAGAGCAAGGACCCGGCCGAACGGGACCGTATCCGCGCCCAGCTGGTCGATGCGTATCACGACTTCGTCTACTTCCTGGCGCGCAAGTTTCAAAACCGCGGCGAGCCGCTGGACGACATCGTGCAGGTCGGATACCTCGGCCTGATCAAGGCGATCGAGCGTTTCGACCCGGACCTGGGCTACGAGTTCACGACCTTCGCGACGCTGACCGTCGCCGGCGAGATCAAGCGTTACTTCCGCGACAAGGGAACCGCGATCCGATTCCCGCGCCGGCTGCAGGAGCTGCATCAGTCGGTGCTCCGGGTCAACGAGCAGATGAAGAACGAGCTCGGTCGCGAGCCGACCGTGGGTGAGCTGGCCGAACGTCTCGGCGTCACGCCCGACGACGTGACGGAGGCGATGGAGATCGGCCCGGCCTACATGCCGCTGTCGCTTGACCAGCCGATCGCGAGCGGCGACGGCCAGGACAACCGCGCGATCGCTGAGCAGATCGGGGGCGCCGACCCGGAGCTCGACCGCGTCGAGATGCGCGACGTGCTGGACCGCGCGATGGAGCACCTGACGCCGCGTGAGCGGTCCATCATGGCCATGAGGTTCTACGAGCAGATGTCCCAGTCGGAGATCGCGCGACGCCTCGGGATCAGCCAGATGCATGTGTCGCGCCTGCAGCGAGCGGCGCTCGAGCAGCTGCGCAAGTACGTGCCGGTTGAAAGCGCGCAGGAATAGGTTGCCGCTGCTCGAGTCGGAGGCGCCGCGTGATCCGCTGGAGCTTTTCCGCCGCTGGTACGCCCAGGCGGAGAAGGCAGGCGCACCCCAACCTGACGCGATGGCGCTGGCCACATCGGGACCGCGCGGGCCGTCCGCGCGCATGGTGCTGTTCAAGGGAGTGGAGGACGGCTCCTTCCTTTTCTATTCCAACTACGGCAGCCGCAAAGGCGTGGACCTCGCAACCGACGACCGCGCCGCGCTGGTCTTCTACTGGTTCGCGACGCGTCACCAGGTAAGGGTCTCAGGCACCACGCGCCGGGTGCGCCGAGCAGCGTCGGCGGACTACTTTTCCACGCGCCCGCGCGGCGCGCAGCTGTCGGCGCTCGCGTCGAGACAGAGCCATGTCGTGCGGTCGCGCGACGTTCTGGAGAAAGCCGCCCTGGCCCTGGCCGCCCGGTATCCGGATGACGTGCCGCTGCCACCTGATTGGGGTGGCTATGCGCTGCGGCCGCGCTGGATCGAGTTCTGGGAAAGTCGCGAGGACCGCCTCCACGACCGCCTCCGCTACATCAGGGGCACGAAGGGCGCGTGGCGCATCGAACGGCTCGCCCCCTAAACTGAACTCGCCCCGTGACCGGGAACGAGATCCGCAAACGTTTTCTAGAGCATTTCGCGAGTCGGGAGCATCTGGTCCTGCCTAGCGCGCCGCTGGTGCCGCACGGCGACCCGAGCACGCTCTTCATCTCGGCCGGAATGCAGCCGCTCCAGCCCTACTACCTGGGCTCGAGCCGGCCGCCCGCGCCCAGGCTGGCGAGCTCGCAGAAATGCTTGCGCACGGGCGACATCGAAGAGGTGGGGAAGACCGATCGCCACGCGACGTTCTTCGAGATGCTCGGTAACTTCGCGCCGACCGGCGACTACTTCAAAGAGACCGCCATCCCGCTCGCGTGGGAGCTGGTGACCACAGGCTTCGGGATGCCCGTCGATCGGCTGCGGGTCACCATCCATCCGTCGGACGACGCGGCGCATGAGATCTGGGTTCGACAACCGGGCATGACCGCCGGCCACGTGACCCGGCTCGGCGACAACTGGTGGGGGCTCGGCCGCGGACCGTGCGGCCCCGACTCGGAGATCTGGTGGGACAGAGGCGTCGAGGCGGGATGCGGGCAGCCCGATTGTTACCCCGACCACTGCGACCGCTTCACCGAGATCTGGAACCTGGTGTTCCCGCAGTACGACCAGCGCGGCGACTTGACCGGACCACCATCGACCGCCGAAGCGATTACGCGTGGCATCGCCGACGGTGCCCTCGTGCCGCTGCAGCGCCCCGCCATAGACACCGGAATGGGCCTGGATCGGATCAGTTATGTCCTGCAGGGCAAGACGAATATCTTCGAGGCCGACCTTCTCGCTCCACTGGTTGGGTTTGTCCGCCAACACAGCAAGAAGGCGACGACGGTTTCCGAGCGCATCGTCGCTGATCACATTCGTGCAGCCACGTTTTGCATCACCGACGGTGTACGGCCATCAAACGAGGGGCGGGGCTACGTCCTGCGCAGACTCATCCGCCGGGCGGGTCTTCACGCGTTGCGCGTAGGACTGGCGCGTCCACTGACCGACATGGCCGTGATGGTCGGTGCGGATGTGCATGACGCATATCCCGAGGTTCAGGCTCGCATAGCGACCACGGTCGGATTGTTGGGCGAAGAGCTCGTTCGCTTCAATCAAACCCTCGAGAAGGGCATGGAGCAGTTTGAGAAGGTGGCGAGCCGCGGCGCGAAGATCGTCTCCGGCGTCGACGCTTTCCGGCTGCACGACACGTTTGGTTTTCCCCTCGAGCTGACGCGCGAGCTTGCGACGGACCGCGGGATGCAGGTCGACGAGGACGGCTTCCGAGTCGAGATGACTCTTCAGCGCGAGCGCTCGCGGCGTGCGACGCCGCATCAGTGGGCGCTCCCGAAGGACATCCCAAAATCCGAGTTCACGGGCTACCGCGAGCTGGTCGCCGAAACCAGGGTCGCGGCTCTTCGCGGGAGCGGCGCTCTGGCTGACAGCGCCCACGAGGGCGACGAGGTCGAGGTCTTCCTCGAGCAGACGCCCTTCTACGCCGAGTCGGGCGGACAGATCGGGGACACAGGCACCATCACGACGCCGAGCGGTCGCGTCCGCGTGGAGGACACGCAAAAGCCTGTGGAAGGCGCGATCGCGCACATTGGCACGGTGATCACAGGCGAGATCATGCCTGGCGAGAAGGCGATCGCAGCCGTGGACGAGAGGCGCCGGCGTCAGATCATGCGCCACCACTCGGCGACGCACCTTCTCCACAAGGCGCTGCGCGAGACGCTCGGCGAGCAGGTGGTGCAGAAGGGTTCGTGGGTCGGTCCCGACCACACGACCTTCGACATCCCGCTCAACCGAGCGATCGCAAAGGACGAGCTCGAACGGATCAACCGGCGCGTCATGGAGAAGGTGCGCGAGGCGCTGCCGTTTCACGAGAGTCAGAAGCCGTACAAGGAAGCCGTCGCGCAGGGCGCGATGCACCTCTTCGAGGAGAAGTACGGCGACGTGGTCCGCGTCGTGTGCTTCGGCGACTGGACGTGCGAGCTGTGCGGCGGCACGCATGTCAAGAACACGGCCGACATCGGCACGGCGATCATCCTTTCCGAATCGAGCATCGGCTCCGGCGTGCGCCGCATCGACATAGTCGTGGGCGAGGCCGCGGACGAGCTGGTAAGGCGCGACCGCGACCTGCTGGCGGAGCTCGCGAAGTCGTTCAACGCCACTCCCGAGCAGCTACCCGAGCGCGTCCAGGCGCTGCGCGCTCAATTGAAGGATGCCGAGCGGGAGCTCGCCAGGCTGAGGGACCAGCTCCGCACGGCCCGGGTGGGTGGGACGGATGGCGGGGTGGCAGTCAAGCACGGCCGTGTCGACTACGTAGCGCAGACTGTGGACGCTGCCAGCGTCGAGGAGCTGAGGGCCTACGCCGATCGCTACCTCGAGCGGGTGAAATCTGGGGTCGTAACCCTTATCGCCGGAGACAAGTTTGTGATCAAGGTGTCGAATGACCTCGTTCCCCAGTACGATGCCACGCGCCTCAAGGAACTGTTTGGCAACGGCGGCGGGCGTCCTCAGCTTGTCAGCGGAAAGTTGACCGTCCCGGCGGACGAAGCGTTCAAGCGCCTCGAAGAGGCCCTCAAATGACGAAATTCAAGTTCCTGCGCAAGCGCAGCGATTACTACCGGCACTTCACCGTGCTTGACATCGGCACCGACCTCATCAAGGTCCTGGTCGTCCGGCGCGAGGGCCCTGATGGTGAGGTGCTTGGAGTCGGCCGCGAGCCGCAGGCGCCGGCGGCGATGTCGGGCGGCGCGATCGCCGACCTCGAATCGGTCATCCAGTCCTGCAACCGCGCGCTCGAGGCCGCCGAGGACATGGCGCGGACCGTGCCGGGCCAGGTCGTGGTCGGGATCGCCGGCGAGCTGATCAAGGGCTTCTCCTCGACGATCGCGTACCCGCGGGAGAACTCGAAGTCGCGGGTTCGGTCGGGCGAGATGTCGACGATGCTGCAGATGGTGCAGCGCCGTGCCCTGCGCGAGGCGCAGCACCTGCTCGAGTTGGAGCGCAGCTACGGCCAGCTGGAGGCTCGTCTGGTGCACTCGGCGATCACGAGCGTCCGCGTCGACGGATACCCGGTCACGAACCCGGTCGGCTTCACGGGGAAGAACCTCGAGGTCACCGTCTTCAACACCTTCGCCCCGATGACTCACATCGACGCGGTCGAGAGCGTGGTCCGCGAGCTCGACCTCGAGCTGGCGGCCGCGGTCGCGCAGCCCTACGCGCTGGCCCGCGCGTGCGCCAACGAAGAGGTGTGGGCCGAGGGCGGCATCTTCGTCGACGTGGGCGGCGGGACGACCGACGTCGCGCTCATCCGCGATGGAGGCGTCGAGGGGACGCGCATGTTCAACCTCGGCGGCCGCGCCTTCACTCGCCGGCTCGCCCTTGCATTCGGGCTGAGCTACGAGGAGGCCGAGGCGCGCAAGCTCCGCCACTCCGAAGGCCTCCTGTCCGCAGAACAGCATCGCCAGGTCTCGGAGCTGCTGAGCGCCGACGCCGAGGTCCTGCTGCAGGGCCTCGCGTTGAGCATCAAGGAGCTCTCACGCGGTGAGCGGCTGCCCGCGAGCATCTACCTGTGCGGAGGCGGAAGCCTGCTTCCGGAGCTGACCCTCGAGATCGTGAAGGGCAACTGGGCGGCGGGCCTCCCATTCCCCCGAGAGCCCCGCGTGAGGCACCTCGTGCCTGCCGACGTGCGGAACCTCACGGACTCGACCGGGCAGCTGTCCAGCCCCCAGGACATCGCCCCGATGGGCCTGGCAAACCACGCTTTGCGAACTGAAGCCGAGGAGCGCGACACGGTCAATACCGTCATGAGACGGGTCCTAAGCGCTATAAAAGTCTGACCAGACACTCAGGAGACCAATAACCGACATGGCAACGAACCCGATTTACGTCGAAACAGAGGAAGAGATTCCTGAGCTCGTGGAGCGCCTCCGGCGCTATCACGGCGAGGACACGATGCTCGTCCTGCCTATGCGCTCGCGCATCGGGCAGAGCCGCTTCAACTTCCAGCTGCTGCGGAATTACTCCGCTCGCCTGGGCAAGCGGGTCACGGTAGTTTGCGACGACCCGGCCGTGCAGAAGATGGCATCGGAAAGCGGTTTTCCCGTGTTCGGCGCAGTGGGCCCGCAGGGCGAAGGCATCCCCTCCGAGGCCGAGGTCCTGCCCGCGGTCCGGAAGTGGTGGCAGCGCAAGCGCGTCGCGCCGACGACGCACATCGGGATCGCCGCACCGACGAGGCTCCTGACCAAGACTGCGACCGAGCTGAAGCCGGGGCGTTTCCTGCTCTATGTCACCGCGGTGACGCTGATCCTGGTCGGCCTGTTCGCCGCGGCCGTTTTCGTGCCCTCGGCGTCGGTGACGCTGGTCGCGCAGGCGCAGCCGTTCAACGCCAAGGACGTGGAGATCCAGGCGCAGGCCGGCAAGCCGCCGATCAAAGTGCGCGCGGTGGTGATCGCGCATTCAAACTCGCAGGGTTTCAAGGTCACAGGCTCGATCGACGTGCCCCTCGCACCGGCAATCGGGACGGTCTTCTACACGAACAACATAAACAAGCCGAGTTGCACCCCCGGGATACTCGACTGCCGTTCACCCGGAATCCTGGTCCCGTACGGCCAGCGGCTCATGAACACGAACGGTCTGGAATTCGCGCAGACGACAGGCGACGTCATCGTGCCGTGGAAGACGTCAACAGGCCCTGGAGTGGTGCAGGTGTGGGTGATCGCCGTCAAACCCGGCCCCAGCGGAAACGTCGGCCACGACACGATCACGCAAATTGAAAGCAACCCCTTCGACCAGCTCACCGTCAACAACAATCAGGCGACGGGTGGTGGAACCGATCCGTCGTCGACCCCGGTCATGACGGAGGCCGATTTCGACGCCGCCCGCGCACAGCTCGAGCAAGAGCTCCACCAGGCGATCGCGCAGGAGCTCCAGGCCGGCGGCCAGCCAGGCGAGAAGCTGAGCGAAACGATCATCTTCGGACCGCCGCAGTTCACGACCGACCATCAGCCCGCCGACAAGGTTCCGAGCTTCACGGGCACGATGACCGTGAGCGGCGAGGGCGACTTCTACGTCGACGCCGATGTCATCAACGCCTACAAGACCTACCTGACGCAGAGGGTGCCCAACGACCAGCAGCTGCTGACCTCGAGCCCGATCCAGGTCCAGTACCGCTTGCTGAGCGCGGCGAAGGGAGGCTACCTGGTGTTCGTCGGCACGGCGTCGGCTTACATCGCGCCGAAGCTCGATGAGCAAAAGATCCTCTCCCAGATCGTCGGGCGCCCCGTGGCGCAGGCGCGCTTCTACCTGGAGAAGCTGCCCATCCGCTCCGTCGCGATCAAGGAGCAGCCCCTGGCCCTGCCGCTGATGCCGCTGCTCGATCGCCGCATCTCGCTGACCTACGTCATCGATTCGAACGCTCCCGCGCCTTCCTCGGCGCAGAGCGCGCCGTCACCGCATCCCTCGCCGTCGCCGAAACCATCGCCGTAGTTGAGGGTGCGGATCCTCGCGGTCGATCCGGGGTCGAAGAGGGTGGGGGTGGCGTTGAGCGATCCGACCGGTACGATCGCCCATGGGCTGACCACGCTGGCGGCCGAGCCGCGAGACACACTGCCGGCGCGCCTCGCGGACCTGGCGAAGGAGAAGGAGGCCGCCCGCATAGTCGTCGGCCTGCCCCGCCGGCTTGACGGCTCCTACGGCCCTGAGGCGAAGTCCGCGCGTGAGCTGGCCGACAGCCTGCGCGAGGCTTCAGGCCTTCCGGTCGAGCTGGTCGACGAGCGGCTGACAACGGTCGCGGCCGAACGGGCCATGATCGAAGGCGGCGCCAGCCGCGCGAAACGGCGTGAGAGCATCGACCAGGTGGCGGCCGCCCTCCTCCTCCAATCACACCTCGATCGCAAACGTGGCTGATCCCGAGCAGATCACCCTGATCGACGAGTCGGGCGTTGAGCGCCGGTTCAGGCTGCATGACGCCTTCGACCTCGAGGAGGTCGCCTACTATCTGGTCGAGGACGTGAAGGAGCCGGATCGTGTCCTGCTCCTGCGCGAGACGGGCGATGGGCTGGAGACGGTTGACGGCGACGAGTTCAAGCGTGTGATGGACGCGCTGGAAAAGGAAGAGGTGGAATGAGACGCCTCGTCGCGCTCATCGTCATCCTCGCGCTGCTCGGTTTCGGCACCTCGCGGGCGCTCGACTGGTGGAACCTCAACGTCAACACGCCGATCTCCAGCACCAGCCACACCGTGGCTTTTCACATCGACCCGGGCGAGACTCCGTCAGAGATCGGCAGCAACCTCTACAACCTCCACCTCATTCGCAGCACGCTCGCCTTCGACATCTACGAGCGGGCGACCAACGCCGGGCCGAAGTTCCAGGCAGGCTCGTTCGTCCTCAACACCAACATGTCCATGACCGATATCGTCGGCGCGCTTCAGCACGGGCGTCCAGACCAGAAGACGGTCACGTTCATCGAGGGATACCCGCTGTGGCGCGAGGCCCAGATCCTCGACGACAAGAAAGTGGGCATCGCGGGTGCGGACTACCTGAAGGCGGCGAAGAGCCCTGCTCTGCCGGCGACCTACACGTTCCTGCCGGCGCAGCCGGGCAATCCCGACTACCCGTACGAGGGGTACCTGTTTCCCGACACGTACCTGATCAATCCTTCGTCAGGCGCGACTTCGCTCGTGAAGGCCCAGCTCGACCAGTTCGGCACGGTGTTTACGCCGGACCTTCGTGCCCAGATTGCAAAAGCGACGGCGGCGCGCCCCGCAGAGACCATCGACACCATCGTCACGCTTGCCTCGATGGTCGACCGCGAGGCGAACACGGCGACCGACCGCGGCAACGTCTGCAGCGTGTACTACAACCGGCTCGCCATCAACATGCCGCTCGGAGTCGACGCGACTCTCCTGTACGGAGTGACCCCCCCTCGCCTGTCGCCCGAGCCTACCGGTACAGAGCTTGGTCTCGATAATCCGTACAACACCCGAAAGCACGCTGGCCTGCCGCCGAGCCCGATCAGCAACCCGGGCAGGGCGGCGATCATGGCCTGCGTGAACCCGCCCAAGACGAGCTATCTCTTCTACTTCACGGACCGCGCGGGCACGACGCACTTCGAGACCAATAAGTCGGCCTTCGACAGCGACATCGTGAAGTACGGCGTGAGCGGAAGCTGAGGCTTTTTCTCCTCGGCCATGGAATCTCCTATTCGCACAGCCCGGCCATGCACAAGGCGGCGTTCCGCGCGCTGGGGATGGACTGGACCTACGACCTGCTCGACGTGCCGCCGGATGAGCTGCCGGCTGCCGTCGAACGGCTGAGGGCACCGGATGTCGCCGGCGCGAACGTCACGATCCCATACAAGCAAGCCGTGATGGATCAGCTGGACGCCGTTGAACCCGCCGCCGTGCGCGCGCGCGCGGTCAACACCATCGCGAACCACGACCGCCGGCTGGAGGGCGCCAACACCGACGTGGGCGCGATCCGGGCCGCGGTCGAGCAGGTGGGCGTCGATCCACGCGACGCGAAGGCGGTCATCCTCGGCGCCGGGGGCTCGGCGCGCGCAGCCGCGCTCGCCCTGGAAGGAGCGCACCTGACGTTCGTCTCGCGGCATCCGGACGATGTGGACGTGCCCGGCAGGGTCATGTCCTGGGATGATCCGCTGCTCCCGTCGCTGACCCGCTCGGCCGACGTTCTCGTCAATGCGACGCCTCTCGGTCGGCGGGAGGAGATGCCGGTGCGTCCAGGGGCGCTTCCGCGGGCGGGGGTGGTGATCGACCTCGTCTACGTCACGGGTGGCACGCCGCTCGTGCGCAAGGCTCGGTCGCTCGGCCTTCGCACCGCCGACGGGTGGGAGATCCTGCTCGCGCAGGGTGCGCGCTCGTTCGAGATGTGGACCGGCCGCAGCGCGCCGGTCGACGCGATGCGCGAAACTCTCCTGCCGTGAACCACTACCTGCTGGCGGTCGCGTGGGCGGTCGTCGGCGCTGCTGCCGGCTGGTTCGTGCGCTGGGGCGCGGTCAGGCTCGCGCTGCTCGAAGGAGGGCTCGAACCCGACCACAAGCTGTGGCAGGAGTACGGACCGCCGATCCTGGCCGCGATTGTGTTTGCCGTCTACGCGTTTCAGATCACATCGCTGCCGGTGCTGGTCGTGCGCAGCGTTTTCGCGCTGGTCTTGGTGCAGATCATCTTTTTCGACTTCGAATATCACCTGATCCTTGACCGCGTGATCTTTCCCTCGATGCTGCTCGCGCTCCTCGTCAGCGTCTTCGGGGGTCGCGTGGGACTGTGGGGCGAGGAGTGGTGGATGGGCATCGCGATGGGAGTTGCCGCGGGCCTGATATTCGTGATCATCGCGCTGGCCGGCGCGGCGATCTTCAAGAGCGAGGCGATGGGGTTCGGAGACGTGAAGCTAGCGGTGTTCCTCGGTCTCCTCCTCGGGTGGCCGTACATATTCACCGCACTTTTCTATGGCGTGTTCCTCGCCGCGATTGGCGCGGTCGTGTACATCATCTGGCACCGTTCCATGAAGGGCACGATCGCCTACGGCCCCTACCTCGCCGCGGGGGCCCTGTTCATGCTTTTACAGCTTCCCTGAGAGTGAGGGACAATACGCGCCCATGAGCAAGCTCCTTCCCGGCGAAAACCTCGTTTTGAAAAGCCACCCGCACTGGGTCACGATCGTCGGCAGTTTGATCCTGCCCGTTGTTCTGGTCATCGGGGTCGCTATCGCCGACTTCACGATCTTCAGCCCTAACAATGTGAACAGCATCTATGTCCCGCACCTCCGCACAATCCTCAGCCTTGGCATAGCCGCGCTGGCGCTGCTCTGGCTCATTGCCGTTTGGATCGGCTGGAGGTCGATCACGTACACACTGAGCGACCAGCGGATCACGATCGAGTCTGGGATTTTCAGCCGGCAGGAGAAGGTCATTCCGATCGACCGGATTCAGGACTGCACGACCAAGCAGTCTCTCCTGGGGCGCGTGTTCGGCTTCGGGCGGATCGAGATCGACGCCGCAGGCGCTCAGGGCGCGGAGGTGCTTGCCTATCTGCCTAAGCCAGGCGAGTTTCGCGATCAGGTTTTCCTGCAGTCGGAAAGGCGGCGCGGCGGCGCGCAGGCTGCTTCGGCCGCTCCTCGGATCCCCGCGAATCCCAGCGGGGTCTGATAGCGCGGCGCGCCTACCTCTCGCCCTGCTCGGCTTCATGGGGTCGGGCAAGACGGTCGTGGGTGCGCTTGTCGCCCAACGAGGCCACACGCCGTTCTTCGACCTGGATCACCTGGTCGAGGACAAGGCCGGGATGTCGATCGCCGAAATCTTCGCTACGCACAGCGAGGAGGCCTTCCGCGCTTTTGAGAAGGAGACACTGCCCGGCGTGCTGCAGCCCGGCTCGGTCGTGGCCCTCGGCGGGGGCGTCGTCGTCGACGATGGCAACTGGCGCCTGATCGCGAGCCGGGCGCTCACGGTTTATCTCGAAGTACCCTTCGAGACGATCTGGCAACGAATCCACCACCTGCCCGGGAGGCCGTTGATCTTCAACCGAACGAAGTCCGAGATCGAAGCCATCTATGAGCGCCGGCTCGCACGCTACCAGCAGGCGGACCACCGTGTGGACGGGACCCGCGCGGCGGGCGATGTCGCGGACGAGGTGCTGAAGCTGTGGTCCGGCTGATCCTCGACTCGTCCTCGGGCAGTTACCCGGTCTTGATCGGCACGAACCTGCAGCGCGAGCTGCGCAACACCATTACTCGGCTCGACCCGACGGGAGCCGCGATCATCACCGACTCCAACGTGCGGCCGTGGGCGGTCAAGGTGGCGAAGGCGATCAAGCGCGCGGGTTTGAAGACCTCGATTCACGTGGTCCCGGCCGGCGAGAGGTCGAAGTCCGTCGGCCGGCTCGAGGACGTCCTCTGGTTCCTCGAGCGGAATCAGATCGACCGCGGCGGATGCGTCATCGCGGTCGGAGGGGGCGCGGTAGGCGACCTGGCCGGCCTGGCGGCGTCCGTCTGGCAGCGCGGGGTGCGACTTGTCGCGGTGCCCACAACGCTTCTCGCCATGGTCGACTCGAGCATCGGCGGCAAGACCGGGGTCAACGGCCGCCGCTCCAAGAATGCGATCGGCACCTTCTGGCAGCCGTCTGCCGTTCTGGCCGATCTCGCGGCGATCGAAACCCTGCCGCCGGCAAGCTATCGGGACGCCTTCGCCGAGGTTGTAAAGTACGCCGTCACGTTGGACCGAGGCCTCTACGACCTGCTGCAGCGCAACAGCCCGCGGCTCCTCGACGGCGACACGTCGATGCTCGAGCGGGTGGTGTTCCGCTGCGTCGCCGCCAAGGCCCTGATCGTCGCCAAAGACGAACGTGACCGTGGTCCGCGGGCAATCCTGAACTACGGGCACACGGCGGGCCACGCGCTGGAGGCGGCGACCGGCTTCCGCATCACGCACGGGCGAGCCGTCGCGTTCGGCATGCGCGTCGCGGCCCGCATCGGGCTGTCGATGGACCTGTGCAGCAAGCGGTTCGTCGAGACGCAGGACGCACTGCTCGACGCCTTCGGCCTGCCCGACAAGCCGCCACGCGTCGACCCGAAGAGAGTCCTGGCCGCGATAGCCCTCGACAAGAAGGCGAGACGCGGCAAGGTGGCGTGGGTGATGCCGCGCCGAATGGGCCACGCGGAGATCGGCCACGCGGTCCCGGCCGGGATCGTCCGCCGGGTGGTCACCAAGGCGCTGGCGTGAAGCGGGTCGTCGTCGTCCACGGGCCGAACCTGAACCTGCTCGGCAGGCGGGAGCCGCACATCTACGGGACGCGCTCCCTCGACGACCTCAACCAGACCGTGCGCGCCAAAGCCCAGAAGCTGGGCCTCGAGGTCAGCCTCTTCCAGAGCAACCACGAGGGCGAGATCATCGACTTCCTGCAGAAGGAGGCCCCCGGCTCGGCCGGCGTCGTCATCAATCCCGGGGCCCTGTCCCACTACTCGCTGGCGCTTTTCGACTGCCTCCAGGCGCTCGCGCTCCCAGTCGTGGAGGTGCACCTCTCGAACATCCACGCGCGCGAGGAATTCCGCTCCAGGAGCGTGACCGGGCGCGCCGCCCGCGGCGTGATCACGGGGCTCGGATTTGTGGGATATGAGATGGCACTGGAGTTTCTGGCAACGCTGCAATGATTTCCACCAACGACTTTCGCAACGGCATGATGTTCGAGATGGACGGCCAGTTGCTGTCCATCGTGGGCGTTGAGCACATCAAGCTCGCGCGCGCGGGCGCGGTGATCAAAGCCAAGCTCCGCAACGTGCTCACCGGCTCGATCTTCGAGCACAGCTTCCGCAGCGGGGACAAATACAAGACGGTTCGCATCGACAGCCAGGAGGCGACCTACAGCTACTCCGACGGCAGCCATCACTACTTCATGGACACGCAGACGTACGACCAGATCCCGGTCGACGACGACATGCTGGAATCGGTGCTTCCCATGCTGAAAGAGGGCAGCACGGTTTTTCTCCAGCGCTACCAGAACAAGCTGATCGGCGTCGAGCTGCCCATCAACGTGGACCTGAAGGTCGTTTCCACGGATGCGGGCTTCAAGGGTGACACCGTGTCCGGCGCGACCAAGCCCGCGAAGCTCGAGACGGGTGCGACGATCCAGGTGCCGCTGTTCATCAAGTCGGGCGACGTCATCCGTGTCGACACGCGAGACCACTCATATATCGAACGTGCGTAAACCGGTTCACTGCCCGACCGCAGGGCGCGAGGCGTAGGATCAGGCGGTTATGGGTGAGAACGGTTCGCTGGGGGCGGTTCGTGTGGCCAACGAGGTGATCGCAAGCATCGCCGCGCTGGCTGCGTGCGAGGTCGAAGGTGTGGAGGGCATGGACGAGGCTTCGGCCCGTCACTTCGGTGACTTCGTTCGGCGGCAGGCGGCGCATCGCGGAGTCCGCGTGCACATCGAGGGCGATCGTTCGATTCATCTCGAGGTGTTCATCACGGTCGCGTCGGAGGCCAAGCTTGCGGATGTGGCGGCCGCGGTGCAGGCCAACGTCGTCGAGGCGACGGAGCGAATGCTCGGCCTCGAGGTCGGTGAGGTGAATGTCTTCGTCTCGAGCGTCGCCTTCGCCACGTAACCGAAGCGTGGGCAAGCGCCACCAGGCAAGGGAGCTGGCGCTCAAGGTTCTGTTTCAGCTGGAAGGCACCGGTGACGATCCCCACGAGGTGCTCGCTTATCACGCGTCCGAAGGAGGCTCGACCGAGGACGTCGCCAACTTCGCCGGTCAGCTCGTCAGCGGCGTGATCGCGAATCGCGAGAAGCTCGACGCGATCCTCAGCGAGGCGTCGGAGCATTGGAAGCTCGAGCAGATGGCGAAGGTCGACCGCATCATCCTTCGCATCGCGGTGTACGAGATCGCGATCGACCGCCGAGTTCCGACCAAGGCCGCGATCAACGAATCGATCGAGCTCGCCAAGACGTTCTCCGGCGAGGAGGCGGGCCGCTTCGTCAACGGCATCCTCGGACGTGTGGCGGCGACTGCGACTTGAGCGAGCGCGGGCTGGACGACCTCCTGGCCGACCTGGAGCGGACCATGGCCAGGCTTGCGGGCGGCACCGCTCCTCTGGAGGAGCTGGTGGCGGCCCACCAGGAGGCGCTCAAGCTGCTGGCCGAGGCTCAATCGCGCCTGGCCAAGTTGAAGGCTCGCGCAGACGAAACCGCAAAATTGCTGTCCGAGTGAGATATCTCCTTCCCCCGCTGGTCGCCTGGGTCATCGCGCAGGCGGCCAAGGTGACGTTGACATCGGTTCGGCAGCGGCGGCTCAACCTTCGGGTGCTTGCCGAGACGGGGGGCATGCCGAGCAGCCACAGCGCCATCGTCATGGGCCTGACCGCAGCGGTCGGTAAATATTCCGGCCTGGCTTCCGCCGCCTTCGCGATCGCCCTTATCTTCACGTTCGTGGTGATGTACGACGCCGCCGGGCTTCGCCGGGCGGCCGGGCGGCAGGCCGAGGTGCTGAATCGCCTGGTCGAAGACCTCGTCCACATGCGAGGGGTCCAGGAAGCCCGGCTGCGCGAGCTGCTCGGCCACACGCCGTTCGAGGTCCTGATCGGCGCCGTGATAGGGCTTGCGGTCGGGATCTTCCTGCCGGTGCGCTGAGGTTGAGACTTGACGTGCTGGTGACGAAGAGCGGCCTCGTCGAATCGCGAGCGCGCGCGCAAGCCTTGATCCTCGCCGGCAAGGTCCGCGTCGCCGGCGAGACGGTGCGCAGCCCCGACCGCGCGGTGCGAGAAGACGCGGCCATCGACGTCGACTCGGAGCCCGGATACGCAAGCCGCGGCGCCCTGAAGCTCGCGCCGGCCCTCGACCGCTTCGGGGTCGATCCGCTTGGTCGCGTCTGCGCCGACATCGGAGCCTCCACAGGAGGGTTCACCGACGTCCTCCTCCGCCGCGGAGCGGCCAGGGTATACGCCCTCGACGTTGGTCGCGGGCTCCTGCACTGGCGCCTGCGCCAGGATCCGCGTGTCGTCGTCATCGAGCGGGTCAACGCCCGCTCACTCGAGTCGTTTCCCGAAGCGGTGAGCCTGGTCGTGATCGACGTGTCCTTCATCAGCCTGACGAAGGTCCTGCCGGCGGTGCACCGCGCGGCGCCTGACTCTGAGGTCGTCGCGCTGTTCAAGCCGCAGTTCGAGGTGGGGCGCGCCGAGGTGGGGAAGGGTGGCGTCGTGCGCGATACCGCACTGGTCGCCCTGGCCGTTACACGATTCCGCGAGTGGTGCGCCGCGGAGGGCTACACGGTCCAGGCCGAAGTGCAATCGGAGGTCGCGGGGACCGACGGCAACCGCGAGATCTTCTTGCACCTCAGGCCGCGATGAAGGTCTTCGTCCTTCGCGGCCCGCGGGCGGAGCAGGCGGTCGTCGACAGGCTTCACGCCACGCTCGCATCGCGTCAGGTCGGCGCGGTGGAGGTCGAGCGAGACGGCTCTGTCGCCAACCACGCGGCTCACCTGAAGGACGCCGGCCTCCTCGTCACGCTCGGAGGAGATGGAACGTTCCTGGCGGGCGCTCGATTGGCCGCGCCGCGCGGGATCCCGATCCTGGGCGTCAACCTCGGCCGGCTCGGGTTCATGACCGAGCTCGAGGCTGACGAGATGGAGGAAGGCCTCGGCCGTTTCCTCGACGGTGCGTTCCGGATCGAAGAACGGACGATGCTCCAGGTCGAGCTGCTCCGCGGCGGCCGCAGCCTGACCAAGGGCATCGGGCTCAACGAGGTGGTCGTGGATCACTCGGGCGAGGCTCGAATGCTGCGCCTGGAGATTGACGTCGGGGGCCAGCCGGTCGGCATCATCGACGCGGACGGCGCGATCGTCGCGACAGCGACCGGCTCGACCGCCTACGCCCTGGCGAGCGGCGGCCCGATCCTCGAGCCTACGCTCCGGGACCTGGTGCTCGTCCCGATGAGCCCGTTCGCCCTGACGGTGCGGCCGATCGTGTTCGCGCCGGGCCAGGACATCACCCTCAAAGTGGTGAAAGGTCCAGCCGAGATGCGAGTCGACGGTGGACGTCGCGGCAAGGCCGTCTCCACCGGGGACGTGATCCGCTGCGGATCCCACCCGCGGCAGCTCAAGGTCGTGCGTTTCACCCCGCCGGAAGCCTTCTACCGCCGGCTCGGCGAAAAGCTCGGGTGGGGCCGCCCGCTGGTCCCGAAGCAATAGATTGCTCAAGGAGCTCAAGGTCCGCGACCTGGCGCTGGTCGCGGAGTCGACCGTGCGGTTCGGGCCTGGCCTAAACCTCCTCACCGGTGAGACCGGCAGCGGAAAGTCGCTGATCATCGACGCGCTGAGCCTCGCCCTCGGCGCGCGCGGAAATGCGGACCAGGTGAGGCACGGCGCCGAACGCGCAAGCATCGAGGCCGTCTTCGACTCCGTCGTCTTGCAGCGGGAGGTGGGGCGGAAGGGAGCAGCACGGATCGATGGCCGCCCGGCCGGCCCGGCTCAGCTCCGCGAGCTGGGCAACAGCCTGGTCGCGATTCACGGCCAGCACGAGCATCACGCGCTGCTTGACACCGACACGCAGACCGAGCTCCTGGATGCATACTCGGGCGCCCTCGAGCTGCGAGGCGTGGTGGCAGTCGCGCATGGGGCTTGGCTTGTGGCGGTGTCCGCGGTGCGCGACCTCGAGCAGCTGCGGTCGCGGGGCCGGCGCGAGGAGGAGTACCTCCGGTGGCAGCTCGAAGAGCTGCGTTCCGCTGACCTCAAGCCAGGCGAAGACTCCTCGCTTGGCGTCGAGCGGACGGCCATGCGCCACGCCGCGCGCCTGGCGCAGCTCGGGCAGGAGGCGATCGAGGCGCTGCGCGAAGAAAGCGTCGCGCGGGCCGCTGTGGCGCTCGGCACGGCCGCGGAGCTCGACCCGAGGCTCGCCGCCGATGCGGCGCGACTGGATGGGCTGGCCGAAGAGACGGCGGATGTCGCGGCGGCCGTCCGCCGCTACGCCGAGGTGCTCGACTCCGACCCCAACCGCCTCGAAGCCATCGAGTCGCGGCTGGCCGTGCTCGACACCATCAAGCGCAAGTACGGCGGCTCGATCGAGGGCGCCCTCGAAGAGCTCAGCCGACTGGAGCGCCAGGTCGGCGCGACCGCGGACCTTGAGGGGGCGGTGGCGGCCGCAACCGCGGAGCAGGATGCTCGGCGCGCGGACCTGGAAGCCGCGGCCGTGCGCCTCACGAGGGCACGTACCGCCGGGGCCCGGCGGATGAAGGACGCGGTCGCCGGAGAGCTTCAGGGCCTGCGCCTCGAGGGCGCGCGGTTCGACGTCGCCCTTCGCGGCCAGCCAGAGATCGGCGCGGCCGGCGCGGAGGTGGCCGAGATGATGTTCTCCGCCAACCCCGGCGAACCCCTCGCGCCCCTCGCGCGCGTTGCCTCGGGCGGAGAGCTGGCGCGCGTGATGCTCGCCATCAAGACCGTCGGCGCGGACGCGGACCGCCTACCGACGCTTGTGTTCGACGAGGTCGATGCGGGGATCGGGGGAGAGGCCGCGATCCAGGTCGGCCTGCGGCTGAAGAAGCTCGGCGAACGCCACCAGGTCCTCGTGGTCACGCACCTGGCGCAGATCGCCTCGTTTGCCGACCACCATCTCGTCGTCGAGAAGAGCCCGGCCAAAGACGGCCGCAACGTAGTGACCGTGCGCGAGCTGGCCGGACAAGAGGAACGGGCCCGCGAGCTTGCGCGAATGATGAGCGGCGGTGTGACCGCGAAAGCGGTGGCGCGGGCTCACGAGCTGCTCGAGGAGGCGCGCGCCTAGTGGCAGGGCCTCGGTTGTTCGCCGGTCCTCAGGACAGGCGCATCAAGCGAGCGCTATGCATCGTCGCGCACCCTGACGACATCGAGTTCTACTGCGCCGGCGCCGTGCTCCTGATGACGCGTCGCGGCGCCATCGTGGATTTCGTCGTCGCGACCTCAGGAGATAAAGGGACGCGCGACGCGAAGAAATCTCGCGCTAAGGTCGCGCGCACTCGCGAGCGGGAGCAGGAGATCGCCGCCGACCTGCTCGGCGTCAAGCGCGTCGCGTTTCTCCGCCATCCGGACGCAGAGCTCGTTGAAGGCCTCGAGCTTCGCGAGGAGCTCGTACGCGAGATTCGCACGTCGAAGCCGGACGTGATGCTGACCTTCGACCCCAACGTCCCATACCGGTTCCACCCAGACCACCGCGTGGTGGGCCGCGTGGCGCTGGACGCTGCGTGGCCTTGCGCGCGCGACCCGCTCACCTATCCGAAGGCCGGCGAGCCTCACGAAACGGCCGAGGCATGGTGCTTCGGCGGCGTGCAACCGAACCTCGAGGTCGACGTCACAGAGGTGATCGCTTCCAAGATCGAGGCGCGCCTCGCGCATACCAGCCAGACCGGAAACCCGGCGACGCTGGCCCGGCGATGGCGCAGCATCGGGCGGATCGAAAAGTTCCATCAAGTGAATCTCAGGTAGGGCGTCGCAATTGGCGGCCGGGTTCACCCCGGCCGCTGCCCGCTTCCAGTCCACGGCCGTTGAGCGCCCCGTAGTAGAGGGAACCTTGAGGTTCCCTCGACTTGAATCTCAGATAGGCTTGGGCCTCGTGGAAGCGGGCGCCGGGCGCGCGCAGGGCGCATCTCTGCAACAGACCAACCGGCTCGACGTCAGCACGCCGGTCTTCGAAGGACCTCTGGAACTGCTTCTCGCGCTGGTCGAGCGCGAGGAGGTCGATATCTTCAAGGTCTCACTCGCGAAGGTGACCGATGCGTACCTCGCCGAAATCGCATTACGCGAGATCCCGGACGCGAAGGAGATGGCCGAGTTCCTGTGGATGGCGGCGCGGCTGCTGCTCCTGAAGTCCATCAGGTTGCTCCCGGGCGAGACGCCGACCGACGAAGAGAGCGAGCTGCTCGGCTGGGAGGACGAGGTCAGGCAGCGCCTCGAGGAATACCGCGCCTACAAGGAGATCGCAGGCGAGCTGTTGGAGCGCGCACAGCAGGAGACCTTCTCGTTCCCGCCTCCGGCGCGGCCGGTCGAAGCCGGCGGCCAGGAGGAGCCGCTCGACGTCGAGCTGCTGGTCGTCGCCTTCAACAGCGTGCTGGCGCGCATCCCGCCTCGGCCGCTGGTCGTGCGCGGGCGCACCTGGACACTGCAGGAGAAGCTCGAGCTGATCTCTGACCGGCTTCGCCGCGGACCCATCGAGCTCACCGAGCTGATCCTCGAGTCGGAGGATCGGCTCGAAGCCGTGGTCACGTTCGTGGCAGTGCTCGAGCTGCTGCGGCGGTCGGCGATCCGGGTCAAGCAGAAGGAGCGGTTCGGCCCCATACACATGGAGCTCAGGGAGGACGCCGCTTGACAACGGGGTCCCCGCGAGATCACGGCAAAGCCTCTGATTTCGTGGGGTCCAACGATGTTTCGGCCGCGCTCGAGGCGATCCTGTTCAGCTCCAACCGACCCCTGAAGCTGCGCGAGCTGCAGCAGGCGACCGACTCCGACCGGAACAGCCTCGAGGGGGCGATCGAGAAGCTGCGAGAGAACCTCGAGGGCCGCGGCGTGATGCTCATGCGACACCATGACGAGATCCACCTCGCCACGCGTCCTGAATATGCGTCCGCGGTGCGGCGCGCCCTGCGCCCAGAGGTCTCGGGGAGGCTTTCGCAGGCGGCCTACGAGACGCTTGCGATCGTCGCCTACCAGCAGCCTGTTTCGCGAGCGCGCGTGGAAGAGGTGCGAGGCGTGAACTGTGAGAGCGTGCTGGGCAACCTCGAGCTACGCGACCTGATCACCGAGGTGGGTCGAGGCTCCGGGCCGGGGCAGCCCAAGCTCTACGGGACCACGATGCGATTCCTGCAGGTGATGGGCCTCGAGTCGCTCGATCACCTGCCCACACCGCGGCCCGAAGCTGACGCGCTCGCCTGAGGGCCGCGGGGGCGGGCCCCAGGAGCGCCTGAACCGCTTTCTCGCGCGGTCGGGCGTGGCAAGCCGCCGCGCCGCCGACGCGTTGATCGCCTCCGGAGCCGTTCGCGTCAACGGACACCGGCCGCCGCCCACGGGGCTGGTGATCGATCCGGACAAGGATGAGGTCACGGTCGACGGCCAGGCGGTACGGCCGCGGGCCGCTCACCGCTACCTGATGCTCAACAAGCCGCTCGGCGTCATCACGACCGCCAGTGACGAGTCGTCGCGGAGGACCGTGCTCGACGTGGTGGGAGAGGAAGGAAAGCACGGCCACCGCCTGTTCCCGGTAGGGCGCCTCGACGGCGACAGCACGGGGCTGCTCCTGCTGATGGATGACGGCGACCTCTCGTTTCGCCTCACGCATCCGCGCTACAAAGTGGCGAAGGAATACCTTGCGCTTGTCGCTGGGGTACCGACGACGAAAGACCTGCAGGCGCTGCGCGACGGCGTGAAGCTCTCGGATGGCGTCACCGCGCCGGCAGAGGTGCAGCTGATGCGGGCCACGACCGGCGACCGCGATTCGCGTCAGGCGGAAATCCGCCTCGTGATCCACGAGGGGCGCAATCGGCAGGTGCGCCGGATGTTCGAGGCAGTCGAGCACAGGGTGCTGGCGCTGGAGAGGACAGCGTTCGGCCCGCTGCGCATGGGCCGGCTGAAGCGGGGCGGTTGGCGAGTTCTGTCGCCCGGTGAGATCGCCGCACTGCACCGCGCGACTGGTCTCGAGACGGCGTGATCGTCACCATCGACGGCGGAGTGGCGACGGGCAAGTCCGCAGTCGGCCGGCGCGTCGCCGAGGGGCTCGGGCTCCCGTTCATCGACAGCGGCCTGATGTATCGCGCCATCACGCGGATCGTCACCGATCGCGGCATGGACCCGCACGATTCCGCCGCGGTGACGCGCCTCGCCGAAGACACGCCGATTCGCGTCGAAGGCGAGCACGTTTGGGCCGGTGGCCAGGAGCTGACCGAGGGCATCTACGACACGGACTACGCTGACGCGCTGCCAGTGATCTCCGCGACACCCGGCGTACGCAGGGCCCTTGTCGAGCAGCAGCGTCGCATGGGCGAATCCGGGGTTGTGATGGCGGGCCGAGACATCGGCACGGTCGTGTTTCCGAATGCCGACCACAAGTTCTTCCTGGTCGCGAGCCCCGAGGAGAAGGTGCGGCGTCGCGCCGCGCAGTACGAGCGTCGCGGAGAGCCGATCGACCAGGAGGCCATGCGCAAGGAAGTTGAGACGCGAGACCGGATCGACTCCGAGCGCCCGGTGGCGCCGCTGCGACCGGCCGGCGACGCGGTCGTCATCGACACGGACCACCTCGATCTCGACGAGGTCGTCGACCGCATCGTCGAGCACGTGCGGGCGCGAAAGTGATGTACGCCTTCCTTCGCGGCGTCATGCGGACGATCACCCGCGGTTTCCTCTTCGGCGGCCTGTTCAGGATCGAGGGCATCGAGAACGTGCCGGTCACTGGTCCGCTGATCGTGTGCCCCAACCACACCGGCACCATCGACCCGCCGCTGATGCCGGCGTTCGTGCCGCGATCCGACACATGGAGCATGGCCAAGTCCGAATTCTTCCGTAGGCGCTGGATGAGCTGGCTGTTCCGCGCCTACCACGCATTCCCGGTCGTGCGGCACACCGCCGACCGGGCGGCGTTGCGGCGCTCGTTCGATCTGCTCAAAGCCGGACAGTGCCTGATCATCTTCCCCGAGGGCACGCGCGTCGAGTCAGGGGTCCTTGCTGAGCCGGAGCCCGGGGCGGGCTTCATCGCGCAGCGTTGCGCATGCCCGGTGGTGCCTGTGGGGTTGACCGGAACACGGGAATGTCTGCCCAAGGGCAAGCTGTGGCCGCGGCGCGTTCCCGTCACCGTCCGGTTTGGCAAGCCCTTCGTCGTGCTGCAGCGCCGTCCCACGGGCGAACGCGTCTCGTATGAGGAGGCAGCCGAGGCGATCATGGTCGAGATCGCCGGGCTTTTGCCGCCGGAAAAGCGCGGGGCCTTCAGCGACCTCGATGCATGGCGATCCCGGCTGGCAGGGGTGACTGCTCCGGTCTAGCCGATCGCGGGGCGCGCCCAGTCGTCCTCGACCAGGCTGCCGAGCGCAGGGTTGAAGCAGGCGTCGAAGGCCTCCTTCAGCGACTGCGGCGTGAGGCGCGGCGGCTGCTGGCGGTAGTTCGCCAGGTCGACCAGGCGCGCCATCAAAGCTCTCGGGTGGGAACCGCGAAGAGGCTTCTTTCCATAGAGATTGTTGAGCAAGTATCCGACCGCCTTCTCGTCCCAGGGCACGCCTTGCCGCTCGCATTCGTAGCGCAGGATGCGGGCGAACGCCTCGGGCGAAGGGTTGCCGATACCGATCTTGTAAGCCATGCGGCGGAGGAAGGCCTCGTCGACCAGCTCGGTCGGCGAGAGGTTCGTCGAGAAGACGACCTGGCAGAGGAACGGCAGCTCGATCTTGCGGCCGGAAGCCGAGAGGTCAAGGTAGTCGATCTTCTTCTCCATCGGCACGATGAAGCGGTTGAGGAGGCGCATCGGGGGCACCTCCTGGCGGCCGAAGTCGTCGATGACGAACACGCCCGCGTTGGCCTTCCACTGCAGAGGTGCTTCGTAGTAGCGGTTCTGCTGGTCGTACGTGAGGTCCAGCTGCTGCAGCTTCAGCTCGCCCCCGGCGGTGACGACCGGTCGCTCGACCTTGACCAGGCGGCGGTCGATCGGTTGGTCGCCCTCGGCGATCTTGTGGTACACCGGGTCGATCACGCGGATGATCTCGTCGCCGATCGCGACCGCGTGGGGGATCTCGATAGGCTCGCCCATCAGCAGCGCCATGCGCTCGGTGATGGTGCTCTTGCCGTTTCCAGGCGCTCCGAAGATGAACAGCGACGCCCGCGAGACCATCGCGCCGCCGATCTGATCGATGACATGCTGCTCGAGCTCGAGCTCGCCGAGCGCTCGCTTGAGCTGTGAGTCGGTGACCGGTGACTTGCCCGAGACCTGGGAGCGGATCAGTGCCAGGTAGTCGTCGAAGTTCACGGGGCACGGCCCGAGGTACCGGGTCTGCACCGCGGACATCTCGGCTGCGCGCTGGCGGCCGGCGCCGGAGATGGAGTAGTTCATCTTGACCGGGTAAGGCCGGCCCTCCAGGCCTGGGTCGTTGGACACGCCGCGGGTGTCCATCAGCTGGTTCTTCTCGAACTCGTCGATGATTGGCGAGAAAGTCTCGAAGGGCAGCCCAAGCCGCTGCTCGAGGGTTGCGCCGGTCAGCTGGTCGGCGAAGGCAAGCGTACGGAGAAGGAGGCTCGCCACGAGGTCACGCCTGACGTGAAGATCCTCGAGACGCTTGGGCGCCTCGATCGCCCCAGTTACCATCGGGCGCACATATTACAGTTCAGGACTCGGCTCCAGGCCCCCTTTCGGGAACCCAACGATGCATTGGCGGCCGGGTTCATCCCGGCCGCGACTTTGTCTCCCAGGTCGCCCAATCGTTGTGTGGAGTGTCTTTTAGAAAATCCCAACCTCTCCGGGAAGGAGTTAGCGGCGCGAAGCGCCGCGACGTAGAGGGAACCGGGACGGTTCCCTCTGCGCCTATGGTTCGTAGAATCGCGGAAAAGTTGCCGGAGTACGCAGCCCTCGACCTCGAAACCACCGGTCTCGACCCGGCCCGGGACCGAGTCATCGAGATCGGCGCCGTGGCTTTCACGCCCGATCAGGTCACCTCGACGCTCGAGCAGCTGGTCGACCCCGGGCGCGCGGTGCCCGACCCGGTCCTCCGGCTGACCGGGATCAGGCAGGACGAGCTGAAGGGGGCGGCCAGCCCCGAGTCCGCGCTGCGCCGGCTGGCCGATTTCCTGCAGGGGAGGCAGCCGGTAGGCCATGGCGCGCGGCTCGACGTCGAGTTTCTCGAGGCGGCGGGCCTCTGGGACGAGTCCCAGGAGATCCTGGACACGCTCGACATCTCCCGGATCCTGCTTCCGACGGCGGCCAGCCACAGCCTTCCACTGCTTTCGACCGAGATGGGGTTCACGCAGCCACGGCCGCACCGTGCTCTCGATGACGCGGACGCCACCCGGCAGCTTCTGCTCCGGCTGCGCGAGGAGGCGGTGGCCCTCGACGAGTCGCTCAAGGAGTCGATGCTGGTGCTGGTCGCGCCCTATCCATGGCCGGTGGCGCGCTTCTTCTCCGAGGCGCTGACCGCGTCCAACCCGAATCCCGAGCCCGCCGCGGTGGTGCGCGGCGATTCGGTCGGTCGAGCGACGTCCGGCGATCCGCCGCCCGACGATCCCACGGCAGTGGCCGCGCTGCTCGGCCCCGAGGGACCGCTGGCCAACGTGCTGCCCGGCTACGAGCACCGCGAGTCGCAGATGCAGATGCTGCTCGCCGTCGCGCAGATCCAGGCGCGCGGTGGAACGCTCGTCGTGGAAGCCGGCACCGGCACTGGGAAGAGCCTCGCCTACCTCGTGCCTTCGATCGCCCGCGCGGTGCGGCACAAACAGCGGGTCATCGTGTCGACCAACACGCACGCCCTGCAGGAGCAGCTGATGGGTAAGGATCTACCGGCGCTGCGAGAGTGGCTGCCGTGGCACTTCAAGGCTTCTCTTCTCAAGGGTCGTGCGAATTACGTCTCTCTCAGGCGGTGGCGCCGCTACCTCGCCGAACCCTGCAAAGACGCCGAGGAGCTCATGCTCAAGCTGAAAGTCCTCCTCTGGCTGCACAGCACCGAAAGCGGCGACCGCTCAGAGCTTCGCCTCCACGGGCGCGAAGAGGTGCTGTGGAACCGGATCGCCAGCGACCCGATGGATTGCGTCGGGATCCACTGCACGAAGGAGGACTGCTACGTGCACCGCGCGCGGGCCGAGGCCGAGACGGCGGACCTCGTCGTGGTGAACCACGCGCTGCTGCTCGCGGATGCCGAGGTGGGGGGTGGATTGCTTCCGGAGTACGACCACCTCGTCGTCGACGAGGCGCACCATCTCGAAGAGGCGGCGACGCGAGGCCTCAGGCAGGAGGTCGACGGACCCGGGCTCGTGGCGCTTCTCGAGCGGCTCGCCGACGGCCTGCTCGGGGAGCTGCAGCGGCAGCCGCACCTCGGAGCCTCGGATGACGCGTTCGCTGCGGCGACGCCTCTCGCGCGCTCCGCGGCGACGCGGGTCGGCGAGGCGTTCGGCATCGCGGATGGATGGGTCGCCGCGCGCCTCGGTGAGGCGGAGCGCCGCGAGGAATCGGTGCGCATCACGCCGGCGCTGCGGGACGAGCCCGCGTGGATTGAGCTGAGGCTGGCCGGTGAGAACACGGTCACCGGTCTGGCAGTGCTCGACTCGTCGCTGCGCCGCGCGGTTGCGGGTGTCCGCGAGTGGCTCGGCGGTGAGGAACCGGACCAGGGAATCCGCGAGCTCGAGATGATTCGCGGTCGGCTCGAGGCCGCGCGCACGCTGCTCGACGAGGCGCTGCTCACCCCGGACGCGAACCGCGTCTATTGGTTCAGCCAGGTCGCGCGCGCGGAGAACCTGCTCCTGCGTGCAGCTCCCATCAACGTCGGTGCGTTGCTCCACGATCGCGTCTATGCGGAGCGCCGGTCAACAGTCTTCACGTCGGCGACGCTTGCCGTCGGCGGGACATTCGACTACTTCAGCTCACGAGTCGGTCTCGGCGCGGAGATCGAGGAGCTCATCCTTCCATCGCCGTTCGATTTCTACCATCAGGCGCTGGTCTGCCTGCCGACCGACCTTCCACTTCCGGAGGACGAGCGGTTCGATGCGTCAGTGGTCGACATCATCGCGGAGGTCGCGCGACGAGTCGGAGGACGCACCCTCGCCCTCTTCACATCGCATCGGCAGCTGCGGGACGTGCATGCGGCGCTCAAGCACCGCGTCGACCTCGACGAGGTGCTCATCCTCGGCCAGGGCATCGACGGTCAGCGCCGCCAGCTACTGAAGACCTTCGAGGAATCCGCGCGCCCACTGCTCCTGGGAACCGCGACCTTCTGGGAGGGGATCGACATCCCCGGCGAGCGGTTGAGCTGCGTCATCGTCGTGCGCCTTCCCTTCCCGGTGCCGACCGACCCGGTCTATGCGGCGCGTGCGGAGCAGGTGCGCGACCCGTTCGGGCAATTGGCGCTGCCGCAGGCGGCGCTCCGTCTAAAGCAGGGATTCGGTCGCCTGATCCGCCGTTCCACCGATCGCGGCGCGGTCGTCATCCTGGACAACCGCATCCTCGGACGCGACTACGGCCGGACATTCCTCGAGATCCTGCCGCCGGCGTCGCGCTACATAGGCCCATCGGCCGACGTCGCGGACCACGTCGGCGCGTGGCTTGACGGGGTTTGAGCAGGCTGTACGTCGTCGGGACTCCCATTGGGAACCTAGAGGACGTCAGCGCCCGAGCCCTGCGCATCCTGGGCGAGGTTTCCGCGATCGCGGCGGAGGATACGAGAGTGACATCGCGGTTGCTCGCCCGCCATGGGATCAGAAAACCCCTCATCAGCTACCGGGCGCCCGTCGAGCGACGCAGTCTGCCGCGGGTCATGGCGGCGCTGGACGAAGGCGACATTGCTCTCGTGAGTGACGCAGGTACGCCGACCCTGTCCGACCCCGGCCAGGCCCTCGTGACCGCGGCCTGGGCGGCGGGACACACCGTGGTGCCGGTGCCCGGCCCCAGCTCGATCACAGCGGCCCTCTCGGTCGCCGGGTACGGGGGACCTGGCTTCACGTTCCTCGGGTACCTTCCGCGCAAACCAGGCGAAACGCGCCGTTTGCTCGAATCGCTGCGTGAGGACCCTCGGCCGGCAGTCGCGTTCGAGTCGCCGTACCGGATCCGAAAATCGCTCGAGAGGATTGCGGAGTCGTTGCCGGAGCGCGGCGTCACCGTGACACGCGAGCTGACCAAGGTGCACGAGGAGGTTCTGCGCGGGACTGCCTCCGAGATCCTCTCCGCGCTGGGTGACCGGGCGCGCGGCGAGTTTACGCTTGTCATCGCAGGTGCCTAACCAGAGAACAGTCCTCATCGCGCCCGCGTGGCCTTATGCGAATGGGCCGCGCCACATCGGCCACGTGGTCGGCTTCGCCGTGCCTGCGGACGTGCTCGCTCGCTTCGAGCGGCTGCGTGGATCCCGAGTCCTGATGGCCAGCGGCACCGACGAGCACGGCACCCCGATCACCTACGAAGCGGACAAGAAGGGCATCCCGCCACGTGAGTTCGTGGACGAGAACAACAGGCTCATCGTGCAGGACCTGGTGAGCCTCGGCATGACCTACGACATCTTCACGCGTACGACGACGGCGAACCACTATCGCGTCACGCAGGACCTGTTCCTGAAGCTGCACGAGAACGGTTACCTGGTCAAGGAGAAGCTGCTCGGCGCGTTTGACCCGGCGACAGGCAGGACTCTGCCCGACCGCTACATCGAGGGCAAATGCCCGATCTGCGGCTACCCGGATGCGCGCGGCGACCAGTGTGACAACTGCGGCAACCAGCTCGACCCGACCGACCTTATCAACCCGCATCAGCGCGGAAGCGACGCGCCGGTGGTGTTTCGCGAGACGGAACATTTCTTCTTCGACCTGCCCGCGTTCGGGGAGAAGCTGAAGGCCTGGATCGAATCCCATGAGGACTGGCGCCCCAACGTCCGGAAGTACTCGCTGGAGTTCGTGCGCAACCTCAAACCTCGAGCGATCACTCGCGACCTCGACTGGGGCGTGCCCGTCCCGCTGCCCGGCTGGGAGGACAACCCGAGCAAGCGGATCTACGTGTGGTTCGATGCGGTCATCGGCTACCTCTCCGCGTCGATCGAGTGGGCGATCCAGCGCGGCGAGCCCGACGCCTGGCAGACGTGGTGGCAGAACAGCGAGTCCCACCACTACTACACGATGGGCAAGGACAACATCACGTTCCACACCGTGTTGTGGCCCGCGATCCTCATGGGCGTGGGCGACCTCAAGCTGCCGGACGAGATCGTGGCCAGCGAGTTCCTGCACATGGAGGGCAGCAAGCTCTCGACCAGCCGCGGCAATGTCATCTACGTGCGCGACGTGCTGGACCGCTACGACGCCGACGCGCTCCGCTACTACTTGATGATCGCGGGTCCTGAAAACCAGGACACCGACTTCACGTGGGCGGAGTTCATCCGCCGCAACAACGACGAGCTCGTCGCCACGTGGGGCAACCTGGTCCACCGCACGCTCGTCAACGTCCAAAGGAACTTCGGTGAGGTCCCTACGCCGAAGCTGGAAGACCGCGACAGCGCGATTCTCAAAGAGGTCGAAGAGGCCCTTGACACGGTGGAGGACCTGCTCGAAGAAGCCCGATTCCAGGGCGCGTTGAAGCACGTGATGGCGATGGCCGCCAAGGTGAACGTCTATCTCGGCACCGAGCAGCCCTGGCACACGATCAAGACGGACCGGCAGCGTGCCGGCACGGTTCTCTACGTCGCACTGCGCTGCGTCGACAATCTCAAGACCATGCTCACTCCATTCCTGCCGTTCTCGTCGCAGCGCCTGCACCGCATGCTGGGCTACGAGGACGTGATCGCGCCGCAGCCTGAGGTGCGCGAGTTCTCAGAGGATGCCGGTGCCCACACGGTGATCACCGGCGACTACGAGGCCGTCGATCGCTGGCATCCGTCGACGCTCGAAGCGGGGCGCAAGCTCCCGGCGCCTGAGCCGCTCTTCAAGCGCCTCGACGAGGAGGTCTCGCCATCTTCGTAGACACGCACCTCCACCTCGAGGAGCTCGGCAGCGCCACCGAGGTCGTCGAACAGGCGGTCGCCGCGGGCGTGACACGTCTTATCGCGGTGGGCGTCGACCTCGAACGGAGCGGGACCGCGACGTCGCTGGCACACGCTTACGAGGAGGTGTGGTCCGGTGTCGGACATCACCCGCTCGAAGCATCCGAGCCCGACCTTGCGGCGATGCGTCAGCTGGCCCAGGACGAGATGGTCGTCGTGATCGGCGAGATCGGACTCGACTTCGAGCACATCGGGGGTCCGCTCAGGGACATTCAGATCGCGCGCCTGCACGAGATGTTCCAGATCGCGACCGAGCTGGACCTGCCGGTCGGAATCCACAACCGCGGTGCGGCGCAGGAGGTCCTTTCCGCCATCAAGACCCACCCCGGGCTGCGCGGCGTCATGCATTACTTCGCCCTCGACTGGGAGTGGGCGCAGAAGTTTCTCGCCGCCGGGTTCTATCTGTCGTTCGCGGGCTTGATCACGCGGCCCAGCCGCGACGACCTGCGCGAGGTCGCGAAGCACTGTCCTGCCGACCGGCTGCTCCTCGAGACCGATTCGCCGTACGGCAACGCGCAGAAGCGAATGGGGGTGCCCAACCGGCCCGCGTACCTGCTCGATACAGCCGAGGTTGTCGCCGAGCTGCGCGGGATCGGCCTCGAGCAGCTCGCCGACCAGGAGCGGGCCAACGCAATCGCCCTCTTTCAAAAGATGAAGTGAGCCCGCGGCGGGCGCGGCGCTCGTGATCGACCCCGCGGATGCGCATCAGCTCGAGGGACTGCTGCGCCGTCACCGGATCACGCTGAAGCACCGACTCGGCCAGAACTTCCTGATCGATCCCGCCATGCGAGACGCAGTCGCGGCAGCGGCGGAATGCAGGCCCGACAGCGACGTCCTCGAGGTGGGTGCCGGGGTCGGCACGCTCACCGTCGCGCTCGCCGGTCGCTGCCGCCACGTCGTCGCCGTCGAGCTCGACAACGCCATGATGCCCGCGCTGCGTGAGGTCCTTGCCTCCCATCCGAACGTCGAGGTGGTGGAGGCTGACATCCTTCGCTTCGACTCCCTCGCGGCGTTTCCGAAGGGGGGCGAAACCGTCGCCGGCAATATCCCCTACAACCTCACCGGCGCGCTGATCCGCAAGCTTCTCGACCACCCGCCGAGGCCGCGCCGACTCTCCCTGGTCGTGCAGAAGGAGGTCGCCGAAAGATGGACGGCGAAGACCGGCGCAAGCCTCGCGACTGTCGTGGTTCAGGTCTTCACGGAAGCGAGGATGCTGATGACGATCCCGGCGGCCGCATTCACTCCCGAGCCAAAGGTCGATTCGGCGCTGGTCGCGCTGGAGGTTCGCACGCGGCCGGCTGTGGACGTCCCGGATCTGGATGCCTTTTTCCGGTTTGTCGAGGCGGTCTTTCAGTTCCGGCGCAAGCAGCTCGGCGGCACGCTGGCACGCATCGCCGCAATACCTGGATCCGATTCCGCCCAACGGCTGGCCGAGCTCGGCATCGATCCTGCCCGCCGTGCCCAGACCCTCAGCTTGCGCGAGTGGGAAACCGTGTATCGCGCATTCAACCCCAGGCTCGATCGTTAGGCTCTACCGACTGTGGATCCGATCAGGCTGCCCGTCGAGGCTCCTGGCGGCTTTCGCGGCGTGCTCCAGCACACCGCGTTTCGCAACATATGGTTCGCTCAGCTTGCGGCACAGCTGGCCGACAAGTTCCTTCTTTTCTCGCTGATCATCCTCGCGTACAACATCTCGCACGGCAGCACGCCGGTCGCGGTGACGCTTCTCGCGTACACGGTACCCGCCGTGCTGCTGGCCCCGCTTGCGGGCGTGATCGCGGACCGCGTCGACCGCAAGCAGATCATGTTGTGGAGCAACATCGGCCGCGCGGCGGTGGTCGCGGCGATCCCAATCGCATCGGTGATCCCAGGCGTCAAGGATGACTTCCTCCACCTGCTCCTGATCGCGTTCATCTTTTCCTCGGTGGGCCAGCTGTTCGGCCCGGCGGAAGCAGCGGTCATCCCGACGATCCTTCCGCGCTCGATGCTCATCACCGCGAATTCGATGGCGCTGCTCACGATGGTGCTGACCCTGGTGGTGGGTGGGGTCCTCGCGCCCGTCGTCTCCCGGTTCGACCTCTACGATCCCTACTGGTGCGCGGTCGTGCTGCTCCTCATCGCGACGAGCCTGATCTTCGCCTCCGAGATTCCTAAGCTTGAACGCCATACCGAGTCTCCCGTCGAGGAGAGCCGAAGCCGCTTCCGAGTGATGATCCTCGACCTCGAGGAGGGGTTCGACGCGCTGCGCGCTTCGCGCGGACTGCGCCTCGCGTTCGGACAGGTGAGCATCGCGGTCCTCGTCCTCTTCATGCTCTACACGCTCGCGCCCTCTTACGTCAGCAAGGTCATCGGGATTGCCGCCCAGGACACCTACGTGATCCTCGGACCCGCCACTGCGGGAGCAATCCTGAGTGCCGTCCTCCTCGGCCAGTTCATGCGGCACATCGACCGCTCCCGGCTGCTCGCCGGGTCGCTCATCGCGAACGGGGTCACGCTGCTCGGGCTCGCGGCCGTGCCTTATGCCATGCGGCACTTTGCCGACCTGCAGGTCCACAACCGCATCACCGGGGCCACGTTCAGCCTCCTGCTCGGGGTCGAGTTCGGCGCGATTCTGATCCCCGCCATCACCTACCTGATGGAGTCGACGAGCGACCACATCCGCGGCCGCATCTTCGCCCTGCTCTACATGGTCATCAACGGCGTGTCCGCGCTCCCGGTCCTCGTGGCCGCCGCGCTGGCGGACAACATCGGCACGGCCCAGGTGCTCGGAGGGCTGGGAGTCTTGCTCCTCGGCGGTGGTGCGGGCGTCATCGCTGCCGGGCAGCGCGCTCCCGAGCCACTAGCAGAACCAACGCAATCAGCAAAAGGACAGTAAGTCCGCCGACGCCGATGGCGCGCAGGATTGTCTCGAGCAGCGCAAGGTTGCTGCCGAGGACGTAGCCCGCGCACCCGATCAGCGTGGCCCAGAGCAACCCACCAATCGCGCTGAAGATCTGAAAGCGCCAGAACGGCATGCGCGCCATCCCCGCGAGCATCGAGCCCCACGTGCGCAGGCCGAGCATGAAGCGCGACGTGAGGACCGCCTTGTCCCCGTGCCGGGCGAAGAAGAGCTCTGCCCGCGCGAGGTGGTCGGGGCGAATGTGCAACAGGTGGCCGAAGCGCTCCACGAACGGCCGGCCGCCGCGGTATCCGAGCAGGTACCCCACGTCCGCCCCCGCGGTGGCGCCGGTAAACCCGAAGAAGATGACCAGAACCAGGGAGTGATGGCGTGCCGCCGCCCACGCGGCCGCGGCGAGGAGCAGCGCCTCACCCGGAAATGGAACGCCTGCGCTTTCGATCAGGATTCCGAGGCCGGCTGAGGGGTAACCGAGCGCGTCGACGATCCGAGCCCAATCCAAGGGCTTCATATACTGGACGACCCGATGCCCGACTACGGGGAGCATGAATCAGACGGCGATCCGCTGCAGACGCTGCGGCACTCGACCGCCCACCTGCTCGCGGCCGCCGTCACCGAGCTCTATCCGAATGCGAAGTACGGCATCGGGCCCGCCGTGCAGGACGGCTTTTACTACGACTTCGATTTCGGCCAGCCGATCTCCGCGGCGGACGTGCCGGCGATCGAATCGCGGATGCGACGGCTGGCGCAGGCGGACATCCCGTTCGTCCACGAGGTCCTCTCGCGCGAGCAGGCGATCGAAGAGTTTCGCCGTCGCGGACAGGATTACAAGCTGGAGCTGATCGCGGACAAGGTCGGAGGCGACGGCGTGAGTCTCTATCGCACGGGCGAGTTTCTCGACCTGTGCCGCGGTCCACATGTCCGCTCGACGCGGGACCTCAAGGCTTTCAAGCTGCTGCGCGTCGCCGGCGCCTACTGGCGCGGCGATGAGAAACGGCCGCAGCTGACCCGCATCTACGGCACCGCCTGGCAGACACAGCGCGAGCTGGACGACTACTTGAAGTTCATGGAAGAGGCGGAGAAGCGCGACCACAAAAAGCTCGGCAAGGAGCTGAAGATCTTCACGCTCGACGAGCGCCTCGGCCTGGGCCAGGTGGTCTGGCTGCCGAATGGCGCGACGATCCGGCGCGAGCTCGAGAGATGGATCATCGATGAGGAGCTGAGGCGGGGCTACCGCCACGTCATCACGCCCCACCTGGCGAAGCTGGACCTCTACAAGCAGAGCGGCCACTGGGAGCTGTTTCACGACACGATGTATCCGCCCATGCGGTTCGAGGATGGGGAGGAGCTCGAGCTGCGCCCCATGAACTGCCCTCATCACATCATCGTTTACACGCATGACCTCTACAGCTACCGCGACCTGCCGGTGCGGATCGCGGAGCTTGGGCAGAACTACCGGCTCGAGAAATCAGGCGAGCTGATGGGCATGGTCCGCGTCCGCGCCTTCAACCTCAACGACGCCCACATCTTCTGCACCCCCGACCAGGTCGTCGACGAGGTCCGTGGCGCTCTCGAGCTGGCCAACCATTTCATGTCGGTGCTCGGAGTGACGGACTACTGGTACCGACTGTCGGTGCGCGACAACGTGAAGACGAAGTGGGCCGGCACCGATGAGGAGTGGGAGACCGCAGAGGCCATGCTGAAGGAGGCCCTCGAAAGCCTGAACCTTCCTTATCGAGTCGGGGTGGGGGAGGCCGCGTTCTACGGACCGAAGATCGACTTCCAGTTGATGGACGCGCACCGCCGCGAGTTCACCAACAACACCGTGCAGGTCGACTATCAATTGCCCAAGAAGTTCGACCTGGAGTACGTCGCCGAGGACGGGTCCAGGCAGCGACCCGTGATGGTGCACCGGGGAGCGTTCGGCGCCTTCGAGCGGATGACCGCCTTCCTGATCGAGCACTATGCGGGCGCCTTCCCGACGTGGCTGCACCCGGTGCAGGTTGTCGTCATCCCGATCACCGACGCGCAGCAGGACTACGCGCGCAAAGTGGCGGAGCGACTGCGGGCGCTGCGCCTTCGGGTCGAGCTCGACGATCGCTCAGAGCGGATGCAGCGCAAGATCCGGGACGCCCAGGCACAGAAGGTGCCGTATATGGCGATCGTCGGAGCCCGCGAGGCGGAGTCTGAGCACGTCAACGTGCGCGACCGCTCAGGCGGTCAGGTCGACTCGAGCTTCGAGGCGTTCGCCAGCATGGTCGCCGCCGAGGTGGCGGAGCGCCGGCGCTGACCGGCAAGAGGCGCGGCCGGAAAAGCCGTCGGCGGATCTTCGGCGCCCATGCGGCCCATCTCCGGGTTCAGCGCCTGCGCTGCTCGCTCACGAATCTCCGATGCGCTCGCTCCGCTGCTCGGCGCTTCACCCGGATCTGGACCACCTGGATCGCCGAAT
>DATNMQ010000056.1:0-12409 GCA_035602465.1 Candidatus Sulfotelmatobacter sp.
TTGCGTGTGGCCGAACCTGGCCAGGTCGCGGATGTCCGCCTGCACTGTTGGATCCTGCAAAGCTTCCCCTCCCCTAACGCTGAAACGGGTTGTTCAGTTGGGGTCGAAAGCTATCACCCTGTCAGGAAACCGTCAACGAGGTTCAGGCACCAGCATTCGCGCCGCGCAGGCTAGCCAGGCGCCGGTGAGACCTAGAAGCGTGCCGACCGCCAGGGTCAGGATCACCGGCAGCGAGCCTGCGTGGCCGAATCCCATGATCTCGGCGAGGCTGAGGCTGGTCGGCCCGAGGCCGTAGCGCACCTCCTGGCCGGCAAGCGGCAGCATCCAGGCGAAAAAGCCGCTGATTGCGCCGAGCGGGATGGCGACGATCGGGCGCCGGACCACCAGGCCGAGCGCGACCCCGGCGACGAAGGGGGTCCACCACGCGCCCAGCAGGACGCCGACCAGCGCGATGACGATCCCGGTCAGCAGCATGGCGGCGATCCTCATGGCTGGAGGGTCCACGTCCGGGCGTCGCCGGCGTTGGTCGCCTCGTCTGCCGTGAGCATCGGCTTGAGCTGGCCCTGCCACCAGGTTTCGACTCTGTCCGTGTACCAGGTCGACGCGGGGTTTTCGCTCTGCCCTCCCGGGTAGATGCCCTGGAATGTGTGCGCGCCCCAATCGACGACCATGCGCCAGCTGGGCCCGTGGGTGGAAGGGTATCCGCCGGCGGCGAGCGGGGTGTTGCCGTCGCCGCGTTCGGCACGCGGGCCGTAGTTCAAGCCGCTGACCTGGGCGAGGTTCTCGAGCGTGCGCTGGTGCACCCTGCCGTAGGACCACGAGCTGGGAGCAGCTCCTAGATCACGCGCCATCTGCGCGATGACCTTGTGGAACGCTGCTCGCTGCGCGTCCTGCGCTGTGCGGGAGCCGATGCCCGGAGCGGTGAATGCCCGGTTCGCAGGGTCGTTGAGCGTCCACGTCTCGAGGTCCTGCCCAAGCGTGTCATCGAGACTCGTCGTCGCAGTGGCGCTGCCAGATTCGACGCGGTCGACTGGGACCGCGCGCGACTTCCACCAGGGATCGAAGGTCTCGGCCATATACCACGGCCAGAAGTAGGCCCAGACGCTCGCCGCGGGCGAGCTCGTTTCCATGCGGTAATCCCAGCTCTTCAGGAGATTTAGAGCGGCGGATTCCTTGCCGTTGAGCTTCTCGCCGGCGAGCGACTGCACGAGGACGGGCACGATCTCCGAGGCGAGGAAGTCGCGGGTGTCTGTTTGCAGGGCCATCATGTCATTGGCGCTGAGCTTGCCCGGCTGGCTGAGCACGCGGTGGATCTCGTTCGCGCGGTAGCCGGGGTCGAAGAAGTTCGCCGCGGTGCCGATGTAGTACGGGTAGTCCTTGGTCACCTGCCGCTGGTTCGCCGACCACAGGATGTTGCTCGGCGGGTCGTAGGCCTGCGGGATGTTGTCGTAGGGGATGGTGCCGGTCACGTCGTACTCGCCGGTGCCGGGCATGGGCAGCCAGGGCTGGCTTCCCTTGGCCACGAGCGGGAAGTAGCCCGCGCTGATCAGCCCGATGTTGCCCCGGTCGTCGGCGTAGACGAAGTTGTGCGTCGGCGAGTACCACTCGCGCAGCGCGTCGCGAAACTCCTTGAAGTTGCTCGCCTGCCCGATGTGGAACAGCACCCTGAGGTCCTGTGAAGGCAGGTTGCCCGCCCACCACACGGAGGTGGTGATGCCGCGGTCGGAGATGACCGGGCCGTGGACGGTCAGCTTCACGGTGAGGTGTTGCGTCTGCCCGTGCAGGACGGGGATGTCGTAGCTCACGGTCTTGAAGGTCTGCCAGGCGCCGTTCCACATGTACTGGTTCGGATGCGCCGCGTCCTGCTTCTCCTCGTAGAAGAAGGTCTGCTGGTTCTGTGCATCGGTGAGGCTCCAGGCGATGTGCTGGTTGTGCCCGATCAGCACGCCGGGGGTGCCAGGGATGCTCACGCCGCTCACGTGGAAACCAGGCGAGTCCTGCGTCATCTGAAACCAGATGGCGGGGAGCGTGAGGTGAAGGTGCGGGTCGCCCGCCATCATCGCGCCGCCGCTCACGCTCTTCGCGCCGGCCACGGCCCAGTTGTTGCTGGCCCCGCCCGTGGCGATGAGGCCTGATGGAAGGGCCGCGAGCTTCTGGTACAGCGCGGCGGCGCTCTGGGCCTCGGCGTCGGTGACGGCGCGCATCGACGCGATGGGCGCGGTTGTCGCCGGCGGGTACGGCCCTGGGTCATAAGGCGACTGCTGGTTTGGAGGAAGGACCGGGAACCATTCCGATGTGAGGTCCGCGCCAAGCGATTTGTTGAGCTGCGCCATCAGGAGTGGCGTGTCGGTGAAGTTAAGGGTCTGCGTCAGGTCGCCCTTGATAACAAGCGAATCAACCGGCCGCCAGGCGGCCGGCTTATACCCCTGCAGAGTGAAGAGTGGGTCGAGCTGGTTCGTCGCCTCCGCCTCGACGATGCGCGCGTTCACCCCCTGCGAGTAGGCGGTGAGCGCGTCGCGGACCGGATCGCCCTGCGCTAGAGCATTCCACTCCGCCCATGCGGTGCGCAGCAACCCGAGCTGCAGCTCGAACCGGTCCGAGTCGAGCGCTGCCTTGCCCAGGATCTCGGAGATGCGCCCTTCGCCCTGGCGGCGTTCAAGGTCCATCTGGAAGAGGCGGAACTTCGCGTGCACGTATCCCGTGGCGAAGAACAGGTCGTGGTCGGTCGACGCGGTGATGTGCGCGGTGCCGTCTTGTTCGAGCACGACCTTGACCGGCTGCTGCAGGCCGCCCCCGAACGCGGCGACGCTGATGGTGCGGTCCGTGACCTGGGCGTCCGCGGCCATGGTCCACGCGCCGGTCGTCGGGTTGAACCCCGGACCGAGGGCGGGCAGAGGGCCGGCGCCGAAGAAGGAGACATAGAGGACGAGCGCTGAGACCATGATCGCCCCAGCGAGGTTGGCGAGGTGGCGCCTGGGGGGAAGCCGGCGAATGGCCGTGGAGCCGGCGGGGGCCTTGCGTCTTTTGTCTGTCTTGGCGCGCTGCTTGCGCGCGGGCGCCTCAACCGCTGGGTCGAGAGTCACGGACGCAAGTTTGAGCCTAAGACTCTTCTTTCGAGGCTTCTTCCCGGCCGCGCCGGGCCAGCTCAGCCACCACCGCGGGGTCGGCGAGGGTGGTGGTGTCGCCCAGCGGGCGGTTCTCGCTGACGTCGCGGAGCAGCCGGCGCATGATCTTGCCCGACCTCGTCTTGGGCAGCTCGGGCGTGAAGACGATGTTGGAGGGAGCCGCGAACTTGCCGATCACCCTGCCGACGTGCTCGCGCAGGTCCTTGAGCATTTGCGGCGAGCCTTCTTGGCCGCCCTTCAGGGTGACGAAGGCCACGATGGCCTGCCCTGTTTGCGCATCGTTGCGCCCGGCGACAGCGGCCTCGGCGACGGCGGGATGGCTGACCAGGGCGCTCTCGATCTCGATGGTCGAGATGCGATGGCCCGAGACGTTCATCACGTCGTCGACCCGCCCGAGGAGCCAGAAGTCGCCGTCCTCGTCGACACGCGCGCCATCACCCACGAAGTACGTGTCCTTCCAGCGGCTCCAGTAGGTCTGCTGGTAGCGCTCCGGGTCGCCGTACACGCCGCGCAGCATCGCGGGCCACGGCTTGCGGATGACGAGGTAACCGCCGCCGCCCGGCGGCACCTCCTTGCCCTCGTTGCTGTACACAGCGGCGTCGATGGTCGGAAAGGGCTTGGTCGCGGAACCCGGCTTTAGGGTTGTGATGCCGGGCAGGGGCGTGATCAGGATCATGCCGGTCTCGGTCTGCCACCAGGTGTCGACGACAGGCGTCCTGTTGCCGCCGATGTGCTCGCGGTACCAGACCCAGGCTTCGGGGTTGATCGGCTCGCCGACCGAGCCCAATACGCGCAGCGAGCTGAGGTCGTGCTTCTGCGCATACTCCGGTCCCCACTTCATGTGGGTGCGGATGGTGGTCGGCGCCGTGTAGAGGATGTCGGGTCGGTAGCGCTCGACGATCTGCCACCAGCGGTCCTTGTCGGGAAAGTCGGGGGTGCCCTCGTAGACGATGCCCGTGGTCGCGTTGGCGAGCGGCCCGAACACGATGTAGCTGTGGCCGGTGACCCAACCGATGTCGGCGGCGCACCAGTAAACGGAATCGGGCTTGATGTCGAAGATGTAGTGATGGGTCGTCGACACGCCGACCATGTAGCCCGCGATGGTGTGGATGATGCCCTTGGGCTTCGCCGTGGTGCCGCTTGTGTAGAGGAGGTAGAGAAGGTCCTCGGCATCCATCGGCTCGCAGGGACATGACTTGGGGTCGTCGCTTGTCCCTTTCAGGACGTCGTGCGCCCAGTGGTCGCGTCCTTCTTTCATATGTATGTCGCCGCCGGTGCGCCTCACGACGAGGCATTGGTTCACGGTGGGCGACTGGTCGAGGGCCGCGTCTGTGTTGGCCTTCAGGGGCACCTTGTTGCCGCGCCGCCATCCTTCGTCCTGCGTGATCACGATCTCGCACTGCATGTCGTTCAGGCGCCCGGACAGCGCTTCGGCGCTGAAGCCGCCGAAGACGACGGTGAATGGCGCACCGATCCGGGTGCAGGCGAGCATCGCGACGGGGAGCTCGGGAATCATGCCCATGTAGATGCCGACGTGCGTGCCTTTCTTCACGCCGAGCTTTTTCAGGCCGTTGGCGAAGCGGACGACCTCGCTCTGGAGCTGCACGAACGTGATCTGGCGTCGGTCGTTCTCCGGCTCGCCCTCCCAGAAGTAGGCGACCTTGTCGCCCTGACCGTTCTCGACGTGGCGGTCGATGCAGTTGTAGCAAACGTTGAGCTTGCCGCCGATGTACCACTTCGCATAGGGCGGCTTCCATTCGTAGAGCTGTTGCCAGGGCTCGAAGAAGGTGATGCGCGTCGACTCCGCGGTCCAGAACTCATCGAAGCCCTTGTCGTAGATGTCCGGCTTCGCGTTGGCCCTCTTGCTGAACGCGGGATCGGGCGGGTAGCGGCGCTTCTCGACCTGCATGGTCTCGATGGCATGGCCGCCGGACTTCAATTCACTCATCGCGCCTCATCGCCCCTCCAGGTTCGCTTTAAGTTCGAATGCCGCTTCAGCAGTATGCCTTGGCCGGTTCCTTAAGGGGTATGACTGGGGCTCCTGAGGGGCTAACCTAGCCTGCTCAGGGGGACCCGCGTGGGGTCAATTGGGGTCGTCCAGAAGGGAAGGATCGATGCAGCCAGGCATCGTTGGATTGAGGGGCGCGGTCATCGCCGCTTGGGAAGAGGACCTGCGCTCGGTGCGCCAGGACCGCTTCGACGTCGGCCGTGGCCGCGAGGCGCTGATGTTCATCCAGCGTTTCTACGGCCTGGTCTCCTCAATGCGGCCTCAGATTCAGCGAGTTTGGGGGCCGGGCGGACATGTGCACGTGGTGGACAGCCCCGACCTCGCGGGGCCCGGGCCGCGCGTGTCGCAGACCCGGATCAAGCTGCGCAATCACGGCGAGTACGTTTCGCCCGAGCTCTTCACTCACGTGGAGGGGACGCCTCGCGCGAATCCGGCGCTGGGCACGGAGAGGCTGATCAAGGTCGCGGACGTGGAGCCGCTGGTGTTCGTCACCGAGCTGCACCGGTTGTTGGTGGAGTTCCTCTCCGTTGCGTTGAATCTCGATCTTTCGTTGGGTGGGACTGGGTGGCTGTACGAGCATGCGGCGGCGGCGTTCTTCGTTTCCGCCGGTCGGTGGGCGTCGGTGGGGGACATCTACCGCCGTGTGACGCGCGAGCTCGCGGTGGCCGACAGCTTTGAGAGCGTGGTCGGGATGCTGGGGGTGCAGGGCTCGGGGCCGGGCGCTGGGTCGAATGGGTCGAATGGGTCGAATGGGTCGGCTGGGTCGGCTGGGTCGGGCGCGTCGGCCGGGTCGGCGGTGGCGGGGTCGGCTGCGGTTGCCGACGATGGTCAGGAGGTTTCGCTTTCGATCGAGCAGCTGCACCGATACGTCGAGTCGCAGCCGGACCTCGAGAACTTCGTTTCGCTGGTCGCGATCGCGGTCGCGGCTGACCAGAAGGAGCTGCGCGTGTCGAGCGGGGACGTGGCCGAGTCCGTGGGGATCGACGGACTGGCTGTGACGAAGCTTGGACGGCTGCTCAGCATGGCGCCGGATGTGTGCCGGGACGGTGCGTTTTCGCCGGACTACTCCTCGTGGAGCTTCTTGCCGTCGTACAACGTGCACTTCTTCCGGCGCGTCCACTCGATCGACGACTTCCTGGTGGTGGCCGCCACGTTGGTCCCGCGTGCGGCTCATGAGGGGACGACGACGACGTCGCCGGGGACGGCTGCCGGGTTCAAGGTCGAGGATGGCGCGACGCTGCCGGATGGGGTGGTCACGTTCTTGATGACGGACGTGGTGGAGTCGACGCCGCTGTGGCTGCAGAGCCGCGCGTCGATGTACCAGGCGATGCGGCGGCACGACCAGGTGCTCACGGCGGCGATCGAGGCGCACGGGGGGACGGTGCTGAAGGAGCGGGGGGAGGGCGATTCGTTCTTCGCGGTGTTTCCGCGGGCGACGGATGCGGTGGTGGCCGCGGTGGAGGCGCAGCGCGCGGTGCAGGCGGAGCCGTGGCCCGACCGGTTGTCGCTGCGGGTGCGGATGGCGGTGCTGACGGGGGAGGCGGATGCGTTGGATCGGGACTACCGGTCGCCCGCGGTGAATCGGTGCGCGAAGTTGCGGCGGAGGGCGGTGGGGGATCAGATCCTGGTGTCGGAGACGACGTACTCGATCGTGGCCGACATCCTGCGAGGGGACATCCGGTTGGTGTCGGTCGGGAAGCGGCGGTTGGAGGGGCACGACCGGCCCGAGGAGATTTTCGTGGTGCAGCACCCGGAGGTGCGGCTCGAGGGGCAGGTGGAGGCGGACGAGGTGCTGGCGTAGGTTCCGGTCCCTTGTCGGGCTTCTTAACAGGCTGGGTTGCTCCGGGTTTTCGTGCTCGCTAAATTCGTTTCTCAGCAGGTGTGTATGGAGCTGGGGGAGGGGCTCCGGTGGAGGAGGGAGGGCCCTCGGAGAGGTGTGTCCAGGCGGCGATCTTGGAATAGGCGCCATTAGGAAACCGATACCCTCTTGCTGTGACTCTGGCCAGATCTCGCTCACGATTCCTGGAAGCCGGTTCCGTGGCACTTGTCAGTCTCGCGGCGGCTCTGTGGGCGTTTGACGCCTACTTCCGACCAGGGCTCACCAAGGTCCTCAGCTCGGGTCAGATCGTGCTGGTCGAAGACCTCCTCATCAGCCTATGTCTGCTGCCCGTGCTGGTGGTCAACGTCAACTCGCTCCGCAGCCTTAGCGGACGTCGCTGGCTGGCCCTCGCCGCGATCGCAATTGGGCCTCAGGCAGTGGCGACCGTGCTCTTCACGAAGGCCATCGGCTATTCCTTCAGCAACCCCATAGCGCCCAACTTCGATGTGTTGCACGAGGTCTATCTGCTGTATCTCCTGCAGCCGGTCTTTGGGATCGTGTTCGCACGGGTCTTTCTTGGCGAGCGTCGCAAGCGCGGTTTCTGGCCCCTGAGCGCGGTCGCGCTGGTCGGCGTCTACCTGATCGTCTTCGCGGACAATCCGGCCGCGCCGTGGCAGATTCGCCACCCCGAGCTCATGGCCGGTTTGCTGGTGCTCGGCGCGGTGATCATGTGGGCCGGCGGCACGGTCCTCGGCCGCTACGCGCTCGAGGACGTCAGCTTCCCGGTCACCACGAGCATGAGATTTGTACTGGCACTGCCCGTGTTGCTCGTGATCGTGCTCATCGACAAGGGCGGAGCCGCCTTCAGCGGCTACTCGATCAGCCAGCTGCCGAGCTTCCTGGGAATCGTCCTGGTGCCCGGCTTGCTCGCGATGCTGCTCTACTACCTGGCACTTTCCAACACCCCTGCATCGCTGGCGACCATCGCAGAGCTCGGCTATCCGCTCGCGCTCTTTCTGATCTTCTCGCTGCCGCCGCCTGTTGGACAGGGTGTGCCGCTGCGTCCAGTCGAGCTGTTCGGGGCGCTCCTGCTCGTGGCTGCGGTCGTCACACTCAACTTTCTCAAGACGCGCGACATCGTGGAGGTGCCGCGCGAGCGCCTGGCCGGCTCCGGACCCAGGCCGGTTCCTGACCCGGGATCAGCCTGAGGAGAGAAATCAATGACTCGCGAATACGGAACGTCGGTCGAAACAACAGCATCCCCTGACAAGGTCTGGAGAATCTGGTCGGACATGTCGACGTGGGGCGAATGGAACCCGAACGTCTCCACGATGGACTGGCAGGGCGGCTTCGTGTCCGGCTCGACCGGGGTCATGAACACGCGCGCGGGCCAGCATCACAAGATGCAGCTGGTCGACGTTCAGCCCGGGCGCGGGTTCGCACTGTTGACGAGCGTCGTACCGGGGACCAAGTTTCGCTTCAACTGCCGCATCGAGTCCGCCGCCGGCAAGACGAAGGTCCGTCAGACGGTCGAAGTCGGAGGCCCGCTCGGGCCTGTCATGGGCGGGATCCTCGGTCCGCAGGTCTCGAAGGAATTCGGGACGCTGCTCGAAAACCTGGCCAAAAAGGCTGAGTCGAGCTAGCCGAGTCGGCTAGCGCACATTAGACAAGGACGAGGCGTCCCCGGCCGCCGCGCGTGCTCGAAAGGCCGCGTTCGCCTTCCCCCAGCTGAACACGCTCCCCGCGACCAGCGCGGCGAGCAGGATCGCAAGGATGGTCGCCAGCACGATGGGGCCGATCTTCCCGCTCCCGACCGCGGAGATCAGCGGGGTCCAGTCCACCGTCGCCGCGGCGTTCAGCCAGGCGATCAGGCCGGTCCCGAAGACAAACAGCAGCAGGGTCCAACGCTTCTCCGACGGCGACATCTGCGCCAGCGCAAAGCGATGTTGGCGCTGCGTCACGCGCACCCGTAGCAGCCAGGCCAAGAGGATCAACCACACGACGAACATCACGCCGCCGATCGTCGCCGCGACCCGCGGGTAGGCCGTCTTGTCGACAGGCGATAGGTCGGACGATCCGGCCCATGCCGCCATCGGCAGCGCCCAGATAAGGCTCGTCAGCGCTGCAAAGCCAGTCCGTCCGAACCGATCAACCAGGCGGCTCATGAAAGCGGCTACTTCTGCGCGAGATGTTCGGCAAACGTCAATTTGCCGTCCTTGTGGTCGGCGCAGAGCAGGCCGCCCTGTGCGATCTGCCGGCTGAGCTTGAACGGAACCGGGAGGTTCACGATGCGGCGGTTCGATTTGCGTGCGGTAAGCCACAGGTGGGCGATGGACTTGAAGTCGTGGATCTCCGGCCCGCCGAAATCGGGAAGCATGCCGGCCGGCTCGCCGAGGACGACCTCGGTCAGCCGTTGCGCGACCTCACGCGCATCCACGGGCTGGAACTGCCACGCGACTGGGATTGCGGTCACGCGTGGAAGGCGCGAAAAACCGCCCAACAAGAACTCCATGAAATCGTGGAACTGCGTCGCCCGCAGGATCGACCACGGGACGAGGTTCTCGCGGACGACGCTTTCCGCGGCGAGTTTCGTGCGGTAGTAGGGATAGGCAACCTTGTCGATGCCGACGATAGACACATACACGACGTGGCGCACACCTGCGTCGCGAGCCATCGCGAGCAGTCGACGAGTACCAAGCACATCGATTGGGTGGCCGCGAAGCACATCCCGCGTTGCAGAGGCAGCGTGGATGATCGCATCCATTCCGGCAACGGCTTTGACAAGCCCTGCGCCGGAAGCGAGGTCGCCCTGCACCGCGTCGACGTGGCCCCTCGGCTCACGGCTGAGGATGCGCGCCCGATGGCCGGTCTGACGCAGCTGCATCACCACGTGCCGGCCGAGCGTTCCAGTGCCGCCGGTGACCAGCACGTTCATGTCGACGTTCTAACTCTTTGTATCGAGCTTGTCCCCAAAGAAGTTCATGACGCGGCGCCACGAATCGTCGGCCGCCGTCTTGTCGTATGAGCGGCCGGTGTCATTGAAGAACGAGTGTCGGGCATCCGGGTAGATCTTGATGTCATGCGCAATCCCCTGGCGGGTCAAAGCTTTTTCGAGGGACCGACCAGCCCTCGCGGTGAAATCGTTTTCGGGATAGGAGCCAACCACGGGACAAATGCGGTTTACGGCCTCCATCGGCCGGGGATTCGTTGCATAGAAGGGTGCAACGGCCTTGAGGCGCGAATCGGTGCACGCCCATGCGATGGCAAAGCCGCCGCCCATGCAGAATCCAATCGCGCCCATGCGCTGGGCGTCGACGTCGGGGAGCTTCGCAAGGAAGGTGAGCGCGGACTTCAGATCGTCGATGCCATAGCGGTTCACCGAGCCCAAGAGCAGTCCGGCCATGTATCGAGCCATGCAGATGGCTCGGACGCGGTCGGTGAACAGATCGACGGCGAGGGCCGCATACCCCTCGTCGGCGAAGCGGCGCGTCAGATCCTTGATGTGATCGTTCAGGCCGAACGCTTCGTGTATGACCACCACGCCAGGATGCGGGCTGTCTGTGTCGGGCAGCGCAAGGTAGCCACCGCCCTTGAGCTCGCCGGTTGTGATCTCGCGCGTTTGCATCTATTGACCTCCGAGCCAACGGAAGATGGTAGCGGCCGACCGAGCGCGCCCGAAAGCGGACGGTATTCTTAACTAGCCCAATCGAGGGCGCACCGTGGGCCGGTGGCGCAGTTGGGAGCGCGTCAGACTGGCAGTCTGAAGGTCAGGGGTTCGAATCCCCTCCGGTCCACAACTTGCATATTGGCGATCTTGGTGCTTCTCGATCGCTAAAACACCGAGGGCGGAATTTGGCACGCTCTCGGTCGGTTGATTCGGCAGGCTCGCAATGTCTGACGTCAACTATGTTTCTCCGACCTACGTCTCCAGGGTGAGGATCGTCCGCGAGCGCGGACCCATCCGCCAGGCCTACCTCCCCATCGAGCCGCGGCCCGTCACCTTCGGCACGCATGGCGCGGTGCGTGAGCACTACGGCACGGCGCCGGGCCAGTACCCCGAGCACGCCACGACGCTCGACTACGTCGTGGCGGCCGCGGCGGGTTGACTCACCGGCACCCTGGGTGGCGCGCTGGAGGCGCGCGGGATCGATGCGAGCGAGGGCCGGCTCACCTCAGAGGCTGAGGGCGAGATCTATCTCGAGGACAAGGTCCTGGTGATCAAGAAGATCCGCGTCCACTACACGCTGCGGGGCTGCCCGGACGACAAGCGCGAAGCGGCCGAGAGGTCGCATGCTTTTCACGCGTCGCGATGTCCTGTCGCAAAGAGCATCGAGAAAGCGATCGAGATCTCGACCGATCTAGCTTTCGAGTGACCTAGACGGCGCGCGCGACCAAATGGTCGCGCCCAACCGCACGTTGCGGAATACCTCCTCAGAGACGAGGAAGCCGGCGAAGATCAGGACGAGCCCCAAAAACTCGCCCAGGAAGAAAGACCACGTCACCCCGAATCGGTTCAGGCTGCTTGTTACGCCGGGGATCAAGGCGCCGCCCGCGATCAGGATCGTGGCCGGTACGCGCGAGTTGAGCTTGCCCCGCACCAGTGCGCTCGCCGCCCCCGGGAGCGAGGCCACGAAGTTGACCGCGATGGCGACGGCTCCAAGTCGGGCCGCCAGAGCTCGTTTCTTCGGCATATAGATGTATGCGGAGTAGAGGGCGCCGAAGACAAGGGCCAGCCCGCCGCCGGCGTTGAACGGCACGCTCGTCACTCGCAAGTAACCGGGAAACGCGGCGGCGATGGGGGCATGTGTCGACGGATCGAGAAAGGCTCCGGAGAGCCGCGCGGTCATGACGAGGATCGCGACGACAAGCGTGCCGGCCACAAGGAAGGCCACGGCGACATGACCCTGGATCTCGCGCCGGACCGTCGTCGCGGTGGCGATCGCGACCGCGGCGAGGATGGCGATCGCCAGCGTGATGATTCCGCCGACCGCAGAGCCGGGATACTTCGCGGTCGCTGCCAGCGAGAACAGTCCGCCTACCGCGATCGAGGCCGCCACGAAGTACCCGAACCGCGTCTTGTTCAGCAGGTACAGCGTGCCGGCGCCGAGGTAGGAAGGGACCAGGAAGGCGCCGACCAGATACCACGTGCGGTACAGCGCCGGACTCCAGCCGAAGGCGCCGCCCAGAAACTCGGTCCCGGTGCTGACGCCGTACCAGAGCAGCCCGATGGCCCAGACCAGCTGAAATGCGCGCCGGCGCTGCAGCCATTGGTCGAACACCATCGCGGCGAAGACGAAGCTAAGGATCGACGACCCCAGGGGCAGGATCACGTTGAGCACGCTCACACCAGAAACCATAGGTCTTGTGGCTAGCCGGCTAGTCTCTGACCGCCCGGTCGCCGATCTCGAGTGCGGAATCGAGGATCTCGAATCCCTCGTCCAGCTCGTGTTCGCTGAT
>DATNMQ010000062.1:0-1870 GCA_035602465.1 Candidatus Sulfotelmatobacter sp.
AGGGCCGACGTGAAGCGTTCACAGGGGAGACCACGGGCCAAGTATTGAGCTGCGAAACGGGTCTAATTCCGAGGTGCCGATCTCATTCCGTTGAAGAGAAGGCAACATCGTCCCATGGCGAATGGCTTGCATGGGAAGAACCTCGCGCAGTCGGAGACCTTGTGCACGTGGAGACGTTCTTTGCACGGAACCTGGGAAGTCTCATCCGTGTCCGGACAGGCAAGCCGGGCCGGTTCATGAAGGCAACAGCCGAACGATGAACATGCACGCGGATGAGAATTCGGACGGGGTCATAGTACCCGAGAAGCGGCCGAACAAAGAGGGCTTGCCCTCGGCGGAGGCCGTGGAGGGAAGGACCCCGCCCAAGGGGAACGGCGGCGAGACGGCCGCGGCCCGGACACTGCGCCGGGATACCGCGTCGTACGGACTCATCGCCGTGCGCCGAGCGGCGCGACAGAGCAAGAGTGTACGGTTCACTGCGCTGCTGCATCACATCACCATCGATCTCCTGAAGCAGAGCTACCTTTCGCTTGAACGGGACTCCGCGCCGGGCATCGACGGTGTGACGTGGCAGGCCTACGGAGAGAACCTCGAAGAGAAGTTAGAGGACCTGCACGATAAGGTGCACCGGGGTAGTTACCGAGCGCGTCCGGCCAGACGTACCTACATTCCGAAGGCTGATGGCTCGAAACGACCGCTGAGCATTCTGTGCCTGGAGGACAAAATCGTCCAACAGGCGGTCGCGACGGTTCTCGAAGCAATCTACGAGGAAGACTTCCTCGGGTTCTCCTACGGATTCCGGCCGGGGCGCGGCCAGCATGATGCGCTGGACGCCCTCCACGCCGGCATTCTCAGGAGGCAAGTGAACTGGGTGCTTGACGCGGATATCCGGGGCTTCTTCGATGCCATGGCCCACTCATGGATTATCCGTTTCCTCGAGCACCGTATCGCGGACAAGCGCATCCTGCGCCTCATTGCAAAATGGCTCAAGGTCGGCACTGTCGAAGATGGACGCAGAACACGTGGCGTATGTGGCGCTCCGCAAGGCGCGGTGATCTCACCGATCCTGGCGAACGTCTACCTGCACTATGTGTTCGACCTATGGGTCCATCGCTGGCGCCTCACCAAGGCGTCGGGCGACATGATCGTCATCCGCTATGCGGACGACACCATCGTCGGCTTTCAGCATGAGCACGAGGCACGGGCGTTCCTTGACGATCTCAAGGAGCGAATGCGCAAGTTCGAACTGGCGTTGCACCCGGACAAAACCCGGCTGATCCGCTTTGGCCGCCACGCGGCCAAGCAACGTGAGAAGCTTGGAGAGGGGAAGCCTGAAACCTTCGACTTCCTCGGCTTCACGCACTTCTGCACGCGATCACGCAAATGGGGCTCGTTCGTCATCGGGCGCAAGACGATCAAGAAACGGATGCGAGCCAAGCTACTGGCGATCAAGATCGAGTTGCGCAGGTTAATGCACGACCCCATCACGAAAACCGGTGCTTGGGTGAAGCAGATGCTGAAAGGGCATCTGAACTACTTCGCTGTCTCGGGTAACCACCCGAGCCTGTGGTGGTTCTTCAACAAGGTGAAGCGGCTCTGGCTCGCATCGCTCAAGCGGCGCAGCCAAACGGCACGCCTCAGCTGGGAGAGGTTCATCCAGTTCGTCGCCCGCTTCTTTCCGCCAATCAGAACTATACACCCGCTGCCTTGTCACCGCTTCGACGCCAGAACCCGAGGGAGGAGCCCGGTGCGTTAGCAGCGCACGCCGGGATCTAATGGAATGGACCGGCCGCGCTCCATCGGCTCTTCGGTTGAAGAAGAGCAGGATCGTCAGCATATGTTGCGTCGTTCGGAGGTGCCATTTGCAGCC
>DATNMQ010000091.1:0-4167 GCA_035602465.1 Candidatus Sulfotelmatobacter sp.
GTGCGTCAGGACGCGGCCGCGGTCTTCGCCCTGCCGGCGAAGCCCGGCATCGACTCCCCGGCCAGCATCTCCACGACCGCTCGCGTATCGCCTGTCTTGCGAAACACGGCCAGCTGCCTGTCCGCGCTCGTCCCCTCGGCCAGGATCGTGTGCATGTATTCCACCGCCGAGCGCGATCCGAGCTCGTCGACCACGTCATCGACGAAATCGAGGAGCTCGAGGGCCAGATCGCGCATCGGCACCTCGGCCTGCTTGCCGAAATCGATCAGCTTGCCGTCGATGCCGTAGCGGATCGCCCGCCACTTGTTCTCCGCGATCAATGCAGGCATGTACTTGCGGAAGCCGAGGTTGCCCGAGCGTAGCTTCAGCAGCTTGGCGCAGATGGCCTGGATCAGGGCGGCCAGGCAGATTGACTCGTCCAGCCGTGTCGGCATGTCGCAGACGCGGAACTCGAGCGTGGGAAAGCTCGGGTGCGCCCGCATGTCCCACCAGATCTTCTTGCCGTTGTCGATCGAACCTGTCTTGACGAGCAGCTCGACGTAGTTCTCGTACTCGTCATAGGAGCTGAGCTCGGGCGGGATCCCGGTGCGCGGAAACTCCGACCAGATGACGCTTCGGTACGACTTGAGCCCGGTGTTGCGGCCCATCCAGAACGGGCTCGACGTGCTGAGCGCGAGCAGGTGCGGAAGGAAATAGCGCGCCTCGTTCAGGACCTCGATCCGGTGCTCGGGGTCGGGGATACCGACGTGGACGTGGAGCCCAAAGATCACAAGCGAGCGGATGACGTCCTGCATCTCCTCCTCGAGCATCTTGTATCGATCGTGGTCGGTGATGCGCTGCTCGTTCCAGCGTGAGAACGGGTGCGTCCCGGCACAGGCGATGCGCAAACCTTCGGGCTCGAGCAGCTCGGCCAGCGTGCCCCGCATCTCGCCCAGCTGGTCGCGCGCCTCGTCGACGTTCTGGCAGATGGTCGTGCCGACCTCGACGACCGACTGCATCATCTCCCGCTTCACCCGATCGCCCAGGCGAGGCGCGGCGGCGGCCAGCAGCGTGTCGATGTGCGAGCGAAGCTCGCCGGAGGAGTCGATGATCTGGTACTCCTCTTCCACGCCGATCGTCAGCAGCCCGTCCCGTTTCATGCCGGCCCCTCGAGGACGAATGTTGGCACGACGCTGCCCGCTCCAGCGGTCACGTTCAACAGGGCGGCTGCGGACACGCGGGTCATGAAGCCCCCTGCCTTGCCGTCGAAGAGGTAGGGGTCGAGGTCCACAGCCAGGTCCAGGTACCGCACCCCATCAAGTGCGATCGGAAACGCCAGCCGAGGAACCTCGACCGCCTCCTGAACGACGTAGCTCTGGATCGTCGCCACGCCGATCGCGGCCTCCCACTCCTCCTGGCTCACCGTCCAGCCGAGCACCACCCCCTTGCCGCCGTACTCGTCATTCGGCTTGAGGACGAGGGTCTCCCGGCGGCGCGCGATGTCCTCGGCAAGCTCAGGGCGCACCCGCCTGGTCCAGGGGATGTGCCGGCGAATCGCCGCGCGCTGGGCCGTGGTGTACAGGCCCCCGTAAAGCTCGTCGGAGAGCAGGGCCAGGCTCATCTTCTTGTGGAGCAGCTTGGCCCGAAAGCTGTTCACGACGCAGACCGCGCCCGCGACATACGCGTCGCCGAGGGCGCGAGCCTCGTAACCATGGGCGAGGAGCTCGCTCGTCAGGACGCGGCGGTAGACGAGGTTGACGGGCACATCGCGCGCGTACAGCCGGCCGCGCCGCAGCTCGAGGGCCCGCGGATCGCAGATCACCGTCTTGACGCCTTCAGCCTCGAAGAACGCCTTGAACATCTCGAACTCGGGCGCGGTCGGCAGGCCCTCCCAGTCCACGATCGCGATGACGGGCTTCGCGCCCCGGCCCCACTGCCGAAACGCGCGCAGCATGGCCGCCAGCTGAAGGCGCCTGGTCGGCAGGAACCGTCCCCGAAACGCCTTGCGGAACGCCTTCATCACGGGCAGTCGAGCGAAGATCGCCGCCAGGTTGTCGCTGTAGGCCATCCCGGCCGGCGATTCCGCGTTGTACTCGACGAAGCGCACCTCGTCGGCGAAGAAGCTGTCGAGGCGCACGGACGGCGACGAGGACTTGAAGCCGGGGTCGGCCAGGGCCAGCCGCCCCTCCTCGGCCTCCAGGCCCAGCTCCGCTCGAAGCTCCGCGTCCTCGAGCACCGCGCGTTCCAGCGCGGACAGCGCCGAGTAGACGCCCTCGGCTGCCGCCACCGCCTGCTCGTACCGCTTGCGCGTCAGTATCTGCGGCCGCAGGGCGACGCACAGCGCGCGCTCGCCGAACATCAGCTGGCGCTGGCGCTGCCCTTCCGCCAGGTATGCGGCGCTCGCGGCCGCCAGTTGCTCGTCCTCGAGGAGCGCGTGGTAGGCGGCGATGGGATCAGTCACGACCGGTTTCTTGCGCGCCCGATCTCTCGGTCAGGCCTGGACGGGATTCGGCGCCGAGCCGGACGGCACGTGCTTCCACCAGCGGTACTCGTCGCGCCACGGCGGGCGCGCCTCGCCCTTGGCGTATGCGATGACGAGGTCGGCCATCTTATCGAGCACCCAGCGGAAGTTGTCTTCCTTGATCGAGAAGTTGTCGAAGTCCGGCGCCGGGTTCAGGAAGTCGATGGCGTAGAGCACGCCGTCTTTGACCGCGAACTCGACCGTGTCCATGTCGTAGCCGAGGGCCTCGACGAGGGTGCTCGCGTCCTTTATTGCGTGTTCGCGTAGAGCGCCCTCGACGGGGCGCGAAATCTGGTAGCGCTCCTCAAAGGGCGCGCGTGGGTTGTAGCGGATCGGGAGGATGTTCTTGCGGCCGATGCAGATGCACCGGACGTAGTCGTCCCAGTCGATGAACTCCTGAAGGATCATCGTGTTCAGGCCGGTCTGGTCGTAGGCGGTGATCAGCTCTTCCATCGACTTGACGATGAACACGTTCTTCCATCCGCCGCCTGTGTTCGGCTTCAGCACGGCGGGCAAGCCCGTGTAGGAGACGATGTGCTCCCAGTCGAGCGGGAACTGCAGGTTGCGGAGCGAGTGCGCGTGGTCGATGTCCGGTATGTACTGCTTGTTCGGCAAGACGACCGTCCTCGGCACGGCGACCCCGAGCCTCCGGGCTAGCGTGCACTCGAAGAACTTCTCGTCCGCCCCCCACCAGAAGGGGTCGTTGATCACCGTGGTGCCGAGCAGGACCGCGCTCTTGAGGTGCGCCCGGTAGTACGGCACCTCGTGCGAGATCCGGTCGACCAGAACAGCGTGGTATGGCTCGAACAGCTCGGGCGTGCCGCCCAGCACGGCCAGCTCCGCGCTCACCCCGTCCGGTTTGCCGCGCTCGTTGACCAGGTCCAGGAATGGGCCCGGGAAGGTGTTCTCGCGGCCGACCAGCAGTCCGACGATCTTCTTTTCTGCCATCTCCCCTTCCCCTCCTGACAAGCTACCCGGCGAGGTACCTCCGCATCATGTCCTTCCAGTAGGGCCAATCGTGCGCCCAGCCGGGCCAGATTTCGAGCCCCACGTCGACCCCTTGGTCGCGGAAGAGCTGGGCGACCTTCACCGAGTCGGCGACGTTCGGGTCCTGCTCGCCCGTCGCGATGACCTTGGGATGCATGGCCCGGAGCGGGTCGAGGTACGCCGGATCCGTGAGGCCTGGCAGGAAGGCCAGGAGGTTGAGGAAGTACGTGGTGCCGTCGCTGTAGCCGTCGAGCCAGCGCGCCGTGTCGTAAGCGCCGCTCAGGGCGATGAAACCGCCCACTCTTGCCGGGTGCCGCGCGGCCAGGAGCACCGCGTGCAGCGCGCCGAACGAGGCCCCGCAGGCTATGGCCGACCCCGGAATCCGCGGCAGCACCTCGTCCAGGACGTAAGCCTCGTACTGGAGGTGGCGGCGGACGCGGTCGGCGGGCGGAATCCCGTTGGCGTACCAGGATTCGCTGTCGATGCTATCGACACAGATCAGCTGGATGCCGCCCGACTCGATGAGGTCGCTCAACGCGGCGACGATGCCGAAGTCCTCCCACTGGTAGAAGCGGCCCATGGACGTCGGGAAGACGAGCAGCGGGCGGCCCGCGTGGCCGAAATGGAGGGTCTCCATCTCACGGCCCAGCGACCGGCTGTATTCCTTGACGTAGTCGCGC
>DATNMQ010000093.1:0-7858 GCA_035602465.1 Candidatus Sulfotelmatobacter sp.
GACCCGGTGTATCTGACCGCGTATCGGGGAGACTCGACGCGCCTGCGCGCACCGATGATCAGCGGCCGCTGGTTCAGAGGTCCCGGCGAGGTCGTGCTGCCCCGGGCCACGATGAACGAGGCTCACCTGCATGTCGGGGACCGCTTCGACGCCGTTCTGGAAGGCCATCCGGTTCAGCTGCAGGTCGTGGGCGAAGACTTCAACTTCAACAGCCTCGGCTTCTGGGTGGAGATGGACTTCTCCACCCTGGCCCAGGTGAAGCCGGACGCCGCTCCCCAGCGCTACGTCGTCTTCCTCACACCGGGCAGCGACCCTGGCGCCTACACACAGAGAGTGCAGGCGACCGAGCCTGACTTCCTGGTCGTTTCGGTGATCGGCGCCGGGAGCCTATCCGGCATCAACCTGTTGGACACGGTGATGCTGATCCTGGCCGGCGTGCTGTCCCTGATCGCGATCGCCGGTGTTTTCGGGGCGCTCCTCCTGAGCATCCGCGAGCGGGCTCGCGACATCGCGGTGCTCAAAGCGCTCGGCATGCGTCCGTCGGACGTCATGTTGATGGTCGCCGCAGCAGCCGCTGTGCTCGGCGTGGCGGGCAGCGCGCTCGGCGTGCCGGCCGGCGTGGCCGCCCACCGCGTCCTGATCACCATTGTGGGCGCCTACATCGGCAACGACCTTCCGCCCGGCACCCTGGAGGTGTTCAGCGCGCCGGGCCTGGCGCTTCTCGGGCTGGCCGGCGTTGCAATTGCCCTGCTGGCCTCGCTGCTGCCCGCCCGCTGGGCGGCTCGGACGCGGGTCGCCGAGGTGCTGCACACGGAGTAAGCAGCTTCCCCTTGACAATATATACCTAGTACATATACTGAGGCAACTTCGGAGAGAGGGGCTACCGCGGGTCCCGCTCGAGTGGGGAGCGCCGCGGTCGCCAGTTTGGAGGAGTCGCAATGGGCCTGAAGAAACCCCATCTGTTCTGCGTGCTCGCAATCGCGTCGGTCGCTGCTCTGCTGCCGATTCCCGTTGGGGCGGCGCCGACGGTGACCACGGTCACCACAGGGCTCGACAGCCCGCGCGGCATCGCCTTCTTCGACGGCAGGCTCGTTGTCGGGGAGGCCGGGCACGGGGGCAGTGACTGCTTCGCCATCCCGGGCGCCCCGCCCGGTTTTTCGATCTGCATAGGCGGCACGTCGCAGATCTCGTGGGTCAACAGGTCGAACGGGACGCACACTCCGCTGGTCTCCGGCCTCTTCTCGATCATGGCGGGGCCAGAAGCGCTCGGAGTGAGTGGTCTGTCAGCAAGTGATGACAGGCTCCTTGTTCAAATCGGCTTCACGCCGCGCGAAGCGCCGCCCAACATCACCCTCGCGCAGACCCAGGCAGGTCATTTGATATCGGTGAACCCCAATGGCACCTGGACTTCGATTGCGCCGGTCGGCACCATCGACTTCGACTACACGACGCGGTTCCCTCAGCCGGTTTTTGGAGGCCCCGTGATCCAGGGGACACAGGAACACGACGCCAACCCTTATGGGGTGCTGGCCACTGGAGACGGAGCTCTTGTGGCAGACGCAGGCTCAAATACGCTGGACTCGGTCGACGAGGATGGCCACGTCAAGATCCTCATCCACGACCTATTTCGGGCCGACCCACCTACCTTTCCGAGCGACGCCGTCCCGACTTGCGTGGTTCGCGGTGAGAAAGGTCTGCTCGTCGGTGAGCTCTCTGGCCGCTTGCTTAAGGTTCACGGCACGAGCTTCACGCCCATCGTTCTGAAGGACTCCGCGGGCAAGTCGCTGCTCACGCACGTCACCGGATGCACAACCGATCGCCGCGGCAACGTCTACTTCGTCAACATGTTCGGCCCGGACCCTGTCTTCACACAGACCGGCCCGACTTCGTCGTACTTCATGGGCAACGTGGTGAAGTACAACCCCGAGAGCGGCGAAGGGTCGGTGCTGGTGAGCGGTCTGCGGTTCCCGAACATGGACACTGTCGGACCGGACGGCAACCTCTACGTCACGGTGGGCAGCGTCTGCGGTACGACCCCCGCAGCCGACGGAGAGTGTGCCGGTCTAACGGGCAGCGTGGTGAAGATCACACTCCCGCACGCGGAGAACGACTAGCGGCTGTCCAGTCTGCAAAGCGCGGCCTTGGCGGTGCACGATTCGATGCAGTTGAGGAGCGGGGCGAGGCGAATTCGCCTCGCTCCATCTTTGATCGCTAACTCCGCCGCCCGCACTAATAAGAGGACGCGTGAAGGAATGCTCTGCTTACTTAGACTTCGGCCGACGTGACGACGATCGCCTCCGCTGAGCACGTGCTGCGCCGGTACGGCCACACGCTCGCTTTGAGCGACGTCAGCTTCGAGCTCCAGAAAGGAGTGACCGGCCTCCTCGGCGCCAATGGCGCGGGTAAGACGACGCTGATCAGCCTGCTGCTCGGAGTCCTCAAGCCCGACGGCGGCAAGCTCGAGGTGCTCGGCATGGATCCCTTGAAGGCCGGATGGAAGCTGCGCCAGCGGATCGGCTACGCGCCCGAGGACGATCGGTTCCCGCCCGACGTCAAAGCCAACGAGCTCGTGAGGCATTTCGCGGAGATGCGCGGGATCCCGCGCAGTTCAGCGGTGCTCCGCGCCAGTGAAGTCCTCATCGAGGTCGGGCTCGGCGAGGAGCGCTTCCGGCCGATCGGCACGATGTCCACCGGTCAGCGCCAGCGAGTCAAGCTGGCCCAGGCCCTGGTGCACGACCCCGAGCTGGTCCTCCTCGACGAGCCCACCAACGGGCTCGACCCCATCCAGCGGGACGACATGCTGGCGATGGTGCGTCGGATCGGCACCGACCTCGGATTCACGGTCCTCATCTCGTCGCACTTGCTGGGCGAGGTCGAGCAGGTCAGCGACAACATCTTGATGCTCGAGGGCGGCAAGGTGGTGCGCAGCGGGTCGGTCAAGAGCCTCCTCGGCGGCGAAACGCCGCTGGTGGTCGAGGTCGTCTCTGGAGCCGTGCGGCTCGCCGAGCTGCTCGTGTCGAAGGGCTACGCCGCCACAGCCAGCGACGACCTCCGGCTGACAGTGCCTTCCTCCGGAGTCGGGGCTCAAGACACCGTCGTGGCGGGAATCGTCGAGCTCGACCTCGAGATGCGCCGGATGGAGCATGGCCAGGCCACGCTCAGCGAGCTCTTCGACCTCGAGGAGACACTGGCTAGGTGAGCGCTCCGGCTCAGATCGCGGATCGCCGGTTCCAACACTACGAAGGCAAGCGCTTGGGAGTCGGCTATTCCTTCTTGTCGCTTGTGCTGCATTCTGTCGGCTGGGTACTGGGCCTCAAACGGACGTCGCGCTACAAGATCGTCCCCAACCTCGCTTTGGTGTCCGCCTACGTGCCCGCCGCCGGTTTCGTGATCGCGGCAGCGGTCGCGCCCCCGGGCACGCCACCGCCGCCGTACTTCGTGTTTTTCTTGTTCACGCTCCCCGCGATCTACGTTTTCGTTGCGCTCACCATGCCTGAGCTCATCTGCCCCGATCGCCGCCACGGGACCCTGCGCATGTACATGACCTCGAACCTGAACCCGGCGGCCTACGTGGCCGCGAAGGTCGTCGCAGCCTGGTCGGTGCTGGCGCTCGTGACGATGCTCCCCGTGATCATTCTGCTGGTCGCCTATTCGCTGCTCGGACACGGCCCCACCAGCGTCACCGACTGGTTGAAGAACCTGGCGGAAATCCTCGGGGTGGGCCTGTTGCTGGCGACCTTCTACGGCACGATCGCACTGGCCATCTCGAGCCTCACCGATCGCAACTCGTTTGCCTCGGCCGGGATCATCCTCACATTCGTCCTCTCTGGAGCTGCGCTCGGGATCCTACAGGGTCCGCTGAAGGCCCCGGCATGGGTGCTCCTGGTCAATGTGAACCAGCTGCCGACCGAGTTCGGGAGCCGGATCTACCAGGTGAGCGATGCGGGGTCGGAGGCGGCCAAGGTACCCACCTGGGAGGTGGCGGCCGCCGCGGCGGCGTGGGTGCTGGTGGGGCTGGCGGTGCTGGCTTATCGCTACCGCGCCGAGGGCCGCAGGTGACCGAGAACGGCCGAGCGACCATCGAAATCAAGAACGTCGCCAAATGGTTCGGCGAGGTGGTCGCGCTGAGTGGTATCACCGCGACGATTCAGCCAGGCCTCACGTCCCTGCTGGGACCTAACGGAGCGGGAAAGTCGTCGATGATCCGAATCATCTGCGGGCTGACGTCGCCCTCGCAAGGAACGGTCCGGGTGATCGGTCAAGACCCGCGCACCTCAGTCGACATCCGGAAGGTGATCGGCCTGGTCCCTCAACAGGAACGCCTCCCGCCCGGCGTGAACGCACTCGAATTCGTCGCCATGGCTGGTGCCCTCCAGGGGCTCAAGGATGTGCGGTCGGCGGCGCGTAAGGCGATCGAAACCGTCGAGCTCGACCCCGATGACCGCCGCCACCTCAGCAGCTACTCGAAGGGGATGCGCCAACGGGTCAAGATCGCCCAGGCGATCGTGCACGACCCGCGCATCCTGGTCCTCGACGAGCCGCTCAACGGCCTGGACCCCCGCCAACGCTCCCGCATGGCCCAGCTGTTCATCCGCCTGGGCACGGACGATCGCTGCGTGCTGATCTCCAGCCACGTGCTCGAAGAGGTCCAGGAGCTCAGCTCGACGGTGCTGGTGCTGGCCGAGGGCAAGCTCGCCGCCGAGGGCGATTTTCACGCCATCCGGCAGTTGCTCGACGACCGGCCTCACCGAATCCGGCTGCGTTGCGGCGACCCATTAGCGCTGGCGTCCGGTCTCATGGGCTCGGGCACCGTGTCGGCGGTGCAGACGAGTGGCGACGAGGCGATCGTGATCGACACGTCGTCGGTGACTTCGTTCCGCCGTAGGCTCCCCCGTCTGACGCAAGAGCTGGGCCTTCACCTGCTCGAGGTGGCACCCCTCGATGACGACCTGGAGAGCGTTTTCAGATACCTCGTGGCGAGGCGCTCGCCATGACATCCCTCTACCGGATCATGCTGCGGACGGCGGTGACGCGTGGGCGCTTGCTGGCTTTCCTCGCGGGCGGCGCGCTGCTCGACCTCATCGCCTACTCCATCCGCGTGAGCGATTACGCAGCGCGCGAAAACGACCTCTTCACCCTGTTCGCCCTGGCCGCCCTGGCCCTCTACGTCCCGGTGATCGCCCTGGTGTTCTCGACCTCATCACTCGGCGACCTGGCCCAGGACGGAACGCTGGTTTACGTGTGGCTCCGGCCGGTGGCGCGGTGGAAGGTAGTCCTCGTCGCGCTCGCCGCCACCCTGACTGTGACGCTGCCGCTCACGCTCGGGCCCTTGTGGCTGGGGGTCTGGCTGGCAGGTGCGAGCTGGCAGGCCTTCTGGGCGATCACCGTCTCCACCGCGCTGGCCAACGGCGCCTACATCGCCCTGTTCACCGGCTTCGGCCTGCGCGTCCGGCACGCGCTGCTCGTCGGGCTCGCTTATGTCGTGATCTGGGAAGCAGCCGTCGCCACCATCAGTGTCGGCAAAGGCCCGGCTGCCATCTCCATCCGGCACTATGCCGAATCAATCCTCAGCCACCTGAGCCATCAAGCTCTCTCGGTCTTCGGGAGCGCCATCGACCAGGCAGACCTGTGGCCGTCGGTTAGCGTGCTGGTGGCTGTGATGCTGGTGGGCGTGGTGGCGACATCGATCTTGCTCAGCCGGCAGGACGTCGCCTGATTGCGAAGGGCGTCCATGAAGCGCCGCAAAAGTAACGCTAGGGAGCCATCGCGCGGAGAACCGAGTCGACGTAGAGTCGCGAAGCTCGGTCGGCAAGGCGATTGGGATCCTTCTCGCGAATCCGCTCGCCCAGCCGGCCACTGATCCACAGCGCAGCAAGGCCGTGAACCATCGACCAGGCGGAGACCGCGACGACCTCAGGGTCGTTGCTTCCCAGGAAGCCCTCTGACTGGCATCGAGCGATGGTGCTCACCAGCAGGGAGTAGGCGCCGTCACTGGCCGCGACGAAGTCCGGGTCGTCCGCATTCAGGAGATCGAGCCTGAACATGACCTCGAAGCGGCCCGGATTGGCGAGCGCGAACCTGACGTAGCCGCGACCGACAGCCTCGAGGACGGAAGGGCCGTCGACGGACTGCGCCTCATCGATCGCCGCCAGCACCGCCCCCGCCAGCTGCACATAGCCCTGGGTCGCGAATGCGGTCAGGAGACCCGCTTTGTTCTCGAAGTGGTGGGCGGAGGCGGCGTGCGTGACCCCGACGTGGCGAGCCACGGCCCGCAGTGAGACGTGGCCGACGCCACGTTCCCGCACGACCTGTTCGACGGCGTCCACCAGGGCCACCTTCAAATCCCCGTGGTGATAGCCGCGAACAGGAGCCTTGACTGTCATCTAACCGATGGTAAGATGCTCGGACCGCAGCCAACGATAAACGGAGGAGCCGATGAGCAAGATCGAATACCGGGGCACTCTGGTCTGCAGTATCAATGTTTCCGATCTGGACCGATCCGTCCGGTGGTATCGGGATGGCCTTGGCTTTGAAGAGATCTACCGGATGAACGATTACGGTTGGTGCGAGATGCGCTCACCCATCGACGGTGTGACGATCGGGCTGCAGCGTACGGAATCCGGCTTTGGCCCGGGAGGAGCAACCCTGAGCTTCACGGTTGCCGACCTCGAAGCGGCTCGCAAGCACCTGCAATCCGCAGGAGCGCGGTTTGATGGCGACATTGTCGTCATACCGGGCGAAGATGGCGTCAGGCTCGCCAACTTTTTCGATCCTGACGGGAATCCGCTGACGCTTGCCGAGCCGAACCAGCGCAAGCCTGCTAGCGACGGCGATGGCGCCTGAGTCCCAGGACGGAAAGTCGACCACGACACGAACGACGTTTCGACTCGCAATCGCCGTCACGAAGTCGATCGCAGCGCCGGCCACGACCGTCTGGAACCTCCTGACCGATCTCCGCGCGCACTCGAAATGGAACTCGACCTTGACGAGCCTCGAAGGCAAGATCGCACTTGGCGAACGCGTCTCGTTCACGGTGCCCGAGGCTCCGGGCCAGACGTTCAACCCGAAAGTCGTCGCCTACGACGCCCCGAAGTCGATGGTGTGGCGCCTGAATCGGTGGCCGCTGATGGTGGGCGAGCGCACCTACCGGCTGGCTCCCGGGCCGCATGGCTCGACCGAGCTCACGATCGATGAGGTCTTTCAGGGCTTGCTGCTGCCCTTGATCGCAAAGTCAATGCCGGATTTCGGCGCGATGTTCGAGCGCACTGCCACGGATCTAAAAGCCGCAGCCGAGGCAGCCACGCCCGGAGTGGGGCCTTAGGTTCGCAGGGCGCTGGACGCTGTCTCCGCCATTAGACTGGCCGCGACGTGCCCCTGGTCGTCTTCGTCGCTCTCACCGCAATTTGCAATCTCACTGTCCTGTCAGCCATCGCCGCGGGGCGCCTGGAAAGCGGGTGGAATCGTCGACTCTTGCTGGCAGCCGAGGTAGCCCTCTTACTGTTCGCACTGCTAACGGCGGGCGTGCTCGCCTGGATGATGGGATTCGATAACCGGCTCACTATTGGTCTTCTGCTGTTGCTCGCGTTCGTGGTCGCGATGCCACTGGCCGGCCTGCTGACCTACTTCGAATACCTGCTTGCGGGCCGTCGGCAGAGTTTTGGCACAGACCTGAGGCGATCAATGTGGTGGGGACGATACGGTGCTGTCCGACTTGCCCCCAATAGCGACCCGGAGATCGCAGCGGCGGCGGAACGGATGTCGTCCGCGCTCGCACACGGTGAAATCAGCGAAGCAGCCACCGAACTCAAGCACCTCGCAGACCAGCTCGAAGGCGAGTTCGGCGCCAACCAGCGGCTCG
>DATNMQ010000001.1:0-2311 GCA_035602465.1 Candidatus Sulfotelmatobacter sp.
TCCGCCTCCATCGTCAGGCGCACGAGGTCAGGCGGGGTGATGTACGAAGCGTTCGGTGTCAGCATCTCCGGCAAGACCCCACGGGCCTCGGCACAACCTTTTCAAACGTAGACGCGGACGTTCAGATCGAGACACTTGTCGATCAGGTCGCGCAGTGGCGGCACGCCCAGCCCCAGCACGTTCGCTATTACGTCCGGCTTGACGAGCTCGGCCGCGTCGCCGGCCAGAGCGATCGCAACCTCGGTGCCCGCGGGCTTCGCGCCGTTGACCGCGATGTGGAATGGGATGCTCGATCGAGTGGGGTCCTCGGGTCCCGTGGCCGTCACGATGAGCAAGCTCGCCATCGCCATCAGTATGGGCACTCGATGATTGCTGTCGCTCGATGAGACTGACTCGCGCGGACTGGGTGCGCCTGCTCATGCTGTGGCTCGGCGGCATCGACCTGCGCCTGACGATGCTCGCGGTGCCGCCGCTCATTCCGCAGATCCATCGCGAGCTGCACCTCGACGAGAAAGCCGTCGGCGCGCTGGTCTCCGGCCCCGTCTTGATCCTGGCGATCGCGGCGGTGCCGGGCTCGCTGCTCATCGCCAGGCTTGGTATTCGCGGCGCCCTGCTTGCTGGACTGGGATGCGTCGCGGTCTTCGGTGCGCTGCGCGGCGTTGGGCCGAACACGACGGTGTTGTTCACCGCGACCTTCTTGATGGGCGTAGGCATTGCCGTCAGCCAGCCCGCGTTTCCGGCCGTTGTGCGCGAATGGTTTCCGCGGCGCATCGCTATCGCCACGGCCGTGTACAGCAACGGAATCCTGATCGGCGAGACGGTGCCGACCACTTTCACGACCCCGGTGGGCGTGCTGCCCCTCGCGCATGGCGACTGGCGCTGGGCGCTGGCGACGTGGTCCGTGATCGTGGCGTTGAGCACGATCGCCATCGTCGTGAAGGCGCCGGCGCGCCCCACGGGCGCGGCCGCGCGCCCCGGCTGGTGGCCTGACTGGCGGCGGGGACAGACGGTGCGGATCGGTCTCGTCATGGGCATGGCCTCGGCCGTCTACTTCGGCGCGAACGCGTACATCCCGGACTACCTGGACCAGACTGGCCGCCACAACCTCATCTCGCCGACCCTCGCTGTCCTCAACGGCGCGCAGCTGCTTACGGCGCCGACGGTCGCGATCTGGCATCGGCTGCTCACGGGGCGAATCGGATTCATCGGCTCCGCCGCCCTCATGGCCGTGGCGCAGCTCGGCGTGGTGGTGGCGCCCGGCGCTGGAGTCGTCGCCGCGGCCTTCGTGCTGGGTTACGCCACCGCTCTCGCATTCATCGTCGTGCTGACCTTGCCGCCCAGGCTCGCGCCCCGCGGCGAGGTGGCCCGGATGAGCGCCGCGATCTTCACCTTCCAGTACGCTGCCGCGTTCGCGGTGCCCCTGATCGCGGGCGCGCTGTGGGACGCGACCGGAAGGCCCGTGTTCGCGTTCATCCCAGGCATCTGCGCCGCGGCCCTGATGGCTTGGGGCGCGCTGTCTCTTCGCATCCCGCCCGATCAAGCTCCGGCGTCGCCTTAGAGGTTTAGGCCCTCCAGCCCGTGCATGCCGAGAATGAGCGAGATCTCGCCGCCGTGATGGACGTCGTGCTCGGCGACGTGCCACACGATGTACTGCCTGGTCCGCGAGGGTCGCTCGCCCTCCCTGTTCGGGCTGGGCCGTTGAAAGCTCTCCTTCAAGTCGGCCTCCGTCCACTTGCGGAGGCAGGCGTCGAGGACGTTCCAGGAATCGTTCAGCGCAGCGCAAATCTCAGCAGCGTCGCGTTTTTCTGCATCGGCCCGTTCGTCGAAGTCCATCAGAAGCGCAAGGCCGTCGCCGCCCTCTCCCATATGCCCGTTGAACCACCACGAGCGGGCGCCGACGATGTGATTCGCCAGCATGCGGACGTCCCACTGCTCGGGTGCGGCCTTCCACGAGAGCTGCGCGGCGTCCAGCGGTTTGATCGCGTGGACGAGAAGAGAGTTGTGCTTCTCCCAGCCGCTGAAGAACTCGATGAGGTGGGCAGGCATGCCGGTCAATGTAATGGAGCGGGCGACCGGCCTCGAACCGGCTACCTCAACCTTGGGAAGGTTGCGCTCTACCAGGTGAGCTACGCCCGCTCGGCAGACACACGATTCTAGAGTTCGAGCCTACAGAGGCGCGGCCGAAAACCCTCGGCGAGAGATTCGGCGATCCAGGTGGTCCAGATCCGGGTGAAGCGCCGAGCAGCGGAGCGAGCGCATCGGAGATTCGTGAGCGAGCAGCGCAGGCGCTGAACCCGGAGATGGGCCGCAT
>DATNMQ010000009.1:0-45451 GCA_035602465.1 Candidatus Sulfotelmatobacter sp.
GCGTCGTCGAAGAAGATCTCGTAGAAGTCGCCAAGCCTGAAGAGCAGGATCCCGTCTGGGTGTTTCTCTTTCGCCTCCCGGTACTGGCGCATGACCGGTGTGATTTGTGAAATTGCGCCCTGCGCGCGCCCGGCGAGTATCACGCCGCCGGTCCTAGGGGCCCCCGCGAACTCACGCCGCAGGCTCTGAGTTCGTGGGGATCCGCAACCCCAGCAGCTGGCCCGCGGTGGCCTGCAGCACACGAACGTTGACCACCTCACCCGGCACGATATCCCCTCCCCGCATGACGATCGCGCGCTTGCCCTGGCGGATGCGCCCATATGGACGGCGCAGCTCGTCGTGCCCCTCGATCAGGACCTCGACGTCGCGTCCGACCCACCTCGCGGTCTTGCGCGCCGCGATCTCGCGCTGCAGTGCCAGCAGCTCGTTGAGGCGGCGCAGCTTCTCCGCGTGGGGCACGTCGTCCTCCATTCGCGTCGCGGCGAACGTACCGGGTCTCGGCGAGTACATGGCGAGGTGCACCACGTCGAACTCCATCTCCTCGATCAGGGCGCGGGTGTTCATGTACGCCTCTTCAGTCTCACCGGGGAACCCGACGATGACGTCGGTCACAAGGCCGAGGTCCGGCATGAGGGTGCGCGCCCGCTCGACGATCGCCCGATAGTGGCGCGTCTGATATCCGCGCGCCATGCGCTTCAGGATCGTGTCGTCACCTGACTGCACGGGCAGCTGCAGCTCGCGGCAGACCACATCGCTCGCCGCCATCACCTCGAGCAGCTCGGTCTCGAGGTCTTGCGGGTGCGAGGTCATGAAGCGCAGCCGCTTGAGGCCGGGAATCGTCTCGGCCTCTCTGACCAGGGCCGCCAGGCCGCCCGCTCCGTTTGGGTCGTGATAGTCGTCAACGTTCTGGCCGACCAGCACCACTTCCCTCGCGCCGTCTTGGACCGCGAGCCTGCATTCGTCGACCACCGCGCACAGCGGCACGTGCTTCTCGCGGCCGCGCACGCGCGGCACGATGCAAAACGTGCAGTTGTGATCGCAGCCCTGGATGACGCGCACGTAGTGACTGACGCCGGTGCGTCCCGCTTGCGGCAAAGCCTCGCCTTGCGAGTAGTCGTAACGAGCCTCTAGCTCGGCGACGAACGGCTCGTACTCGCCGATCGGCACCACAGCGTCGACGTGCGGAAAACGGCGGCGGAGATCGTCGCCCTCCTTGGCCACAATGCAGCCCGTGACCGCCACCGTTCGCTGCGGGGTCTTCCACTCCTTCAGCTCATGCAGCTTCGAGTAAGCGCGGTCCTCGGACGCCTGACGCACGACGCAGGTGTTGAGGATGGCCACGTCGGCGCGGTCGAGCGAGTCCTCGATGTAACCGGCAGCGAGCAGCCGCCGGGCCAGACTCTCCGAATCCGCCGCGTTCATCTGGCATCCCATGGTCCAGATGTGGAAAGACCTCAGTCTGCCCGTCAGCGACTCTCCACGAGCAACCTGATTCCTGTGCGCTCCTCGCCGTCGATGGAGATGTCGATGAACGCCGGGATGCAAACGAGGTCGAGGCCGCCGGGTGCGACGTAGCCGCGAGAGATGGCGATCGCTTTGACGGCCTGGTTGATCGCGCCCGCGCCGATCGCCTGGACCTCGACCCGGCCTTTGCTGCGGATCACACCGGCGATCGCGCCCGCCACCGCGACGGGCTTCGAGGTGGCCGAAACCTTGAGCACCTCAACTGGAGCGCGCTCTGTAGTCATTGCTGGAACCCCTTCAAACGTGTTCACGGTCGACTCGCTGGATCGACGTTGCGCGGCCGGTGGAACTGCTAATGGTAACCAGTACCGAATTGAATGTCACGGTTCCAGAGGCCACCACGAAACGGTTGGGGACCCCCGTCAGGAAGCGCTGGATGACCACGTCCTTGTCCATGCCGATGCAGCCGTCCCGCGGCCCCACCATGCCCACGTCGGTGACGTATGCCGTGCCGCCGGGGAGGACCCGGGCGTCCGCGGTCGGGATGTGGGTGTGGGTGCCGACGACGGCGCTCACCCTGCCGTCCAGGTACCAGCCCATGGCCGTCTTTTCCGAGGTCGCCTCGGCGTGCATGTCGCAGAAGACGATCCGGACTTTGGGGTGGGCTTGCAGGATGGCGTCGGCAGCTCGGAAGGGGTCGTCCAGCGAGTCGAGAAACACCCTCCCGATCAGGTTCATGACCAGAACCTGGTGGCCGCCGGCCTCGACCACGCACCAGCCCTGCCCGGGCGCAGCCGGCGGATAGTTGGCGGGGCGCAGGACCCGCTCCTGGTGCGGCAGCTCCCCGACGAACTCTTTCTGGGCGAAGACGTGGTTTCCGCTTGTGATCACGTCCGCGCCGGCGCCTTTCAGCTCGGCCGCGATCTTGGCCGTCAGGCCGAACCCTCCGGCGGCGTTCTCGCCGTTGAGCACGGTCAGGTGCGGGTGCAGCTCCTTCTTGAGCCCGGGCAGGATCGCCTTGACAGCCTCACGCCCAGGATGCCCGACGACGTCCGCGACGAACAGGATCCGGAAGTCATCCTCAGCCACAGATCGATTTTCGTGCAAATAGAAGAGGGAGCCCGTTACCGGACTCCCTTCATCGGTTACTTGGCGTACTCCACGGCCCTCGTCTCGCGCACCACGGTGACGCGGATCTGGCCCGGGAAGCTGAGCTCGGATTCGATTCGCTTGGCGATGTCCCGGGCCATGAGCTGGGCAGCCGTGTCGTCGATCTGCTCCGGCTTGACCAGGATCCGGACCTCGCGGCCGGCCTGGATGGCGTAGGACTGCTGGACTCCCTGGAATGAGTTGGCTATCTCCTCCAGCTTCTCCAACCGCTTAACGTAGGCCTCGAGCGACTCGCGCCGAGCGCCCGGCCGGGCGGCGGAGATGGCGTCTGCCGCGATGAGCAGCAGGGCCTCGATCGAGTGTGGCTCCTCGTCGTAGTGATGCGCGCGCACCGCGTGCACCACCGGGGCGGGAACCGAGTGTCGCTGCAGCAGGTCCGCACCGATGACCGCATGGGAGCCCTCGACCTCGTGGTCGATGGCCTTGCCGATGTCGTGCAGCAAACCCGAGAGCTTCGCGATCCGGACGTCGGCCCCGATCTCGGCCGCCATCATGGCGGCGAGGTAGGCGACTTCCTTGGAGTGGTTCAGCACCTGCTGGCCGTAGCTCGTGCGGAACCGCAGGATGCCGAGATGTCGGACGACCTCAGGGTGAAGCCCCTGCAGGCCCAGCTCGAGCACCGCCGCCTCGCCCTCCTCCTTGACCCTTTGCAGGACCTCTTGGCGGGACTTGGCGACGATCTCTTCGATCCGGGCCGGATGAATCCGGCCGTCCACGATCAGCTTGTTGAGGGCGACCCGCGCCACCTCGCGGCGGACCGGGTCGAAACCGCTGATGATCACAGCCTCCGGGGTGTCGTCGACGATCAGGTCGATCCCCGTCGCTTGCTGGAGGGCTCGGATGTTGCGGCCCTCTTTGCCAATGATGCGGCCCTTCAACTCGTCGGTTGGCAATGGCAGGACTGAGACCGAGACCTCGGCGGTCTGGTCGGCGGCGATGCGTTGGATCGACTCGGTCACGATCTCCCGAGCACGACGTTCGCTTTCGTCGCGGGCGGACAGCTCGGCTTCGCGGACCTTGTGCGCAACTTCGTTGCGCAGGTCCTGCTCGACCTGGGCCATGAGAATGCCCTGGGCCTCCTGTCGCGTCATGTTCGCGACGCGCTGGAGCTCCCTCTCCTGCTGCCGATAGCTCTCCTCGAGCTGAGCCTTGATGTCGTCGAGCGACTTCTTCTGGGTGCCGAGCTCGCGCTCGCTTCGGTTGAGATCCTCGCTCTTACGGTCGAGGTTCTCCTCCTTTTGAAGAAGGCGCTTTTCGAGCTGTTGTGACTGCGCCCGGTACTCCCGGGCCTCCTGTTCGGCGACGGTGCGGATCTTGACGGCTTCCTCTTTTGCCTCGAGCAGCTTTTCCTTGGCCTGTGTTTCGGCCTCGAGGAGGGTCTGCTGAGCCCGGGTCTCCATCACGTTGGACCCCTGGGTCTGCCGGCGCTGGAGCATCGTGTAGGCGATTCCGAAGCCGACGGCGAGGGCTACCGCAACTGCCACCACCAATAGCGGGACTAAGACGTAGACAGGCATGTGACATGCACCTCGTTAATTCGATTGTCAAAGTGCGTGACCACGGCAGGCCATCGGAGGCCCGCCTGGGGTTGGCTCTATGACTTACGGCCCTGAGGAGGGCTCGTGTGCACCTGATTCTAGGCTCCTGCGGCCTAGACGGACGGCGCCGGAGCCTCTTCGGCCAGGCCTGGCGTCCCTTCCCAGACCGCCCTGCAGGCGGCCCGGACCGTGCCTGGAGAGAAGCCCCTACGGATGAGCTTGGGGCCTATCGAGTTGAGCAGCTCCCGATAGCCCGCGAACGCTCTCCGGCCGCTCAGGCGCTCGGCCAGGCGAGCGGCAGCCGCCAGCTGTGCCTCGGGGCCGAGGCCCGACAGCGCTTCGTGGGCAGCCGCGCGATCGACGCCACGGGCCGCCAGCTCGGCGGACAGCGCCAGGGGGCCGCGCGACGCCGACCGCCGCCTCACATGGCCCTCGGCAAAAACGCGGTCGTCGAGGTAGCCGAGCTCGATGAGCCGGTCGACCGCGCTGTCGACGTCCGCCTCCGAGTATCCCCGGCGTCCCAGCTTGCGGCGCATCTCGTGGCGCGAATGGTTGCGGCCCGACAGGAGGCGCAGACCTGCGTCGATGGCTGGGATCGCCGGCGGCTTAGAACTCCTCGGTGGCACTTGCCGGCGACCTGACCGGCGTCGCGGTCCGTAGCGGTGCGGCCGCTCCTGCCGCCTTCTCGCGCACCTTCGCTTCGATGTCAGCCGACAGGGTCGGGTTTTCGCGCAGGTAGTTGCGGACGTTGTCTCGACCCTGACCGAGACGCTGGTCGCCGTACGACATCCACGTCCCGCTCTTCTCGAGGACCGAGTACTCGACCGCGGCGTCGATCAACGATCCCTCGCGCGAGATGCCTTCGTTGAACAGGATGTCGAACTCGGCTGACCGGAACGGTGGCGCCACCTTGTTCTTGACCACCTTGACCTTCACCCTGTTGCCGACCGAGTCGAGGCCGTTCTTGATGACCTCGACCCTGCGGATGTCCAGGCGCACAGACGAGTAGAACTTCAGTGCCCGGCCGCCCGGCTGCGTCTCGGGGTTGCCGAACATGATCCCGACCTTCTCGCGCAGCTGGTTGAGGAAGATCACGGCACAGTTGGACTTGGAGATCGCCGCGGTCAGCTTGCGCAGGGCCTGCGACATCAAGCGCGCCTGGAGGCCCATGTGTGAGTCACCCATCTCGCCCTCGATCTCGGCCTTCGGCACCAGCGCGGCGACCGAGTCGATGACGATCACGTCGACCGCGTTCGAGCGGACGAGCACCTCGACGATCTCCAGCGCCTGCTCGCCCGTGTCGGGCTGGCTGATCAGGAGGTCGTCGATCTTGACGCCGATCCGCGACGCGTACAGCGGGTCGAGCGCGTGCTCGGCGTCGACGAACGCCGCGACGCCACCCACCTTCTGTGCTTCCGCGATGACATGCAGAGCCAGAGTGGTCTTGCCGACGGATTCGGGACCGTAAATCTCCGTCACCCTGCCCCGTGGTATGCCACCTACTCCGAGGGCCAGGTCAAGCGGCAGCGCACCCGTGGAAATTGAGGTGACCTCGCTGCGCTGCGCGAAGTGCTCCCCCAGTTTCATGATCGCGCCTTTGCCGTAGCTCTTCGTGATCTGGGACATCGCCGAATCGAGAGCTCGGCCCTTTTCCTCGTGGGCTTTCTCCCGTTCCTTGTCCTTCTCTTTGTCCTTGTCCAATGTTTTCTCAATGCCTCCTAGGTCGTTGCGGCGAGTGTTCTACGTCGAAGGTCGGGAATCAACGTCATTTACAGGCCGATGTTCGAGCAAGTGTAGCGAACAGGTGTTCGACCGTCAAGCACTCTTAACCTGCGAGCCGGCCACGCTCCGTGCTTCGGCGAGGAGCATCTTCAGCGCCTCGGTGGCCGCCTGCCGCCGGTTGGACGAGCGGTCGCCCTCGAAATGAAACTCACGCGATGACGTATGCCCTTCCGACGCCACCGCGATGAAGGTGAGCCCGACCGGCTTGCTCGACCCACCGGCCTCGGGGCCTGCGATCCCCGTGACACTCACGGCGAGGCTGGTGCCGAGCTTTTTACGCACGCCCTGGGCCATCGCCTCCGCCACCTCGCGGCTGACGGCGCCGACTCCGCTCAGCAGGTCTTCCAAAACCCCGAGCTGGTCGCGCTTCACCCGGTTCGAGTACGCGATCACGCCGCCTGCAAAGTAGCGTGAGCTACCGGGCTGGTCCGTGATCAGCGAGCCGACCATCCCTCCCGTGCTCGACTCGGCGACCGAGACCGTAAGCCCGCTGTCGCCAAGAAGATCGCCGAGCTCCTTTGCGGGCGAGGCTTCCGGTGCTCCACCGCTCGCGGCGCGCACGCGCGATGTGTCGAATGGGCCGATCAGGTAGCGAAAACGCCACAGGTAGTCGAGGCCGCTCCACAGCGTGAAGACCACGGCGACCCCCACCGCGATGGTGGCCAGCGGGACAAGCGCTGGATAAGGACGTTGGAGTATCAGCAGCGTCACGGCGGCCATCTGCGTCACCGTCTTGGTCTTGCCGAGGGGCGCGGCGGCGATGACTCGGCCCTGGCCGGCGCCGACAGAGCGAAGGATCGTGATGATGAGCTCGCGCGAGAAGATCACGACCACCACCCACGCCGCGACGAGGCCCGCCTGCACCAGGACGATCAGCACCGACAGGACGAAGAGCTTGTCGGCGAGCGGGTCCATGAACTTTCCGAAGTCGCTCACGGTGCCACGGCGGCGCGCGAGCTGGCCGTCGAGGGTGTCCGTCAGCGAGAACGCGATGAAGAGTGCGGCGGCCACCTGGTCGTGCCCCGGGAATCGCAGGAGCAGCAGCGCCATGAGCACCGGGATGCCGACCAGCCGGCTGACGGTCAGGGCGTTCGAGATGTTCATCTGGGCGAGCCTAGGGAGAAGTTTGCGACGAGAACTCCCGCGTTGCCACGCCGACCCCCATCGCTCCCAGGTTGCGTCCGTCGATGCTGATCAAGGTCGCCGACGCCTTGCTGGTGGTGATCCTCACGTCGAGGCCGGTGAAGTAGACGATCGATCCCGCCGGAAGCGTCCGGCCTGAATCGCCGTACTGCGGCGTGCCATCGACGACCGCGTTGATCCACACGGTCTCGGTGACGTGGACCCCGACGACGATCGGCCTGGCCTGAATCGCGGGCGACGCGCTGGGTGTGACCGTGGTGCCCGCGACTGCGGAAGGTGAAGGAAGGACAGCGGTGCTCCGTTGTTCGGCCACCACCTGACGCCATGCATAGCCGCCGAACGCGCCCGCCAGCAAGACCACCGCCGACGCGGCGATCATCGGCGTCGTGACCACGACGCGAGGACGGGGGGCGCTGCCGCCCAGGCGCAGCTCGAGGCCCGGCCGGGGCCGCCCCGGCAGCTGCGCGGCGAGCTCGTCCGCGTCCAGCCCGAGATAGCTTGCGTAGGTGCGGAGGTAGCCCTTCGCGTAGACGGGCGCGACCAGGCGGACGATCTCGTCCGACTCCAACGCGCGCAGGTATTCAGCACGAACGCGCGTCGCAGTCGCAACCTGCTCGATCGACAGACCACGCTCCTCGCGCTTTGCGGCAAGCGACTGGCCAAGGGTCACGGTCGGGGGCCGCGACCCGCTCGTCATTCGAGGCCTAAGCGCTCCAGCAAATCGTCGACGTCGGGCAATGTCATCAGGACCTCACGCGACTTCGAGCCCTGGTAGCCGCCGACCACGTGGTGATCTGCCAGCTGGTCGACGATCCGGCCGGCGCGTGAATACCCCACGTTGAACTTGCGCTGCACCAACGAAACCGATGCCGCGCCTTCCGCAGCCACGGCCCGCGCCGAACGCGCGAACAGCGGGTCGAGCTTGCGCTCCTCTCTCTTCTCACGGTCCCATTCCGTTGACGCGCCCTGTTCAAGGATTTCCTCCATGTAGCGCGGGCCGCCCTGAGCCTTCCAGAAGTTGACGACGCCCTCGACCTCGGGATCGCTCACGAATGCGCCCTGGATGCGCGTCGGCTTGCCTGCGTCCACCGGCTGATACAGCATGTCGCCACGACCGAGCAGCTTCTCCGCACCGCCGGTATCGAGGATGACGCGGCTGTCCACCTGTGAGCCGACCGCGAACGCGATGCGCGACGGGATGTTGGCTTTGATGAGGCCGGTGATGATGTCGGTCGATGGCCGCTGGGTGGCGATGATGAGATGGATGCCAACCGCGCGCGCTAGCTGTGCGATGCGGCAGATGAGCTCTTCTATCTCGCCGGCCGCGACCATCATCAGGTCGGCGAGCTCGTCGATGACGATCACGATGTAGGGCAGCGTTCGGGCCAGCTTCAGCGTGGCCTTTTCGTTGTAGCCAGCGATGTTGCGCACGCCCTCGGCGGAAAAGAGCTTGTAGCGGCGGTCCATCTCCGCGACCGCCCACCGCAGCGCGGCGGCGGCCTCATGGGATTCCACGAGCACAGGCACCGCGAGGTGCGGGAGGCCGTTGTAGCCGGTCAGCTCCACGCGCTTCGGGTCGATGAGCAGAAGGCGCAGATGGTCTGGGGTGACCTGGAACAGCAGGCTGGTGATCAGCGCGTTGATGCACACGCTCTTGCCCTGGCCGGTCGCGCCGGCGATCAAGAGGTGCGGCATGCGCGTGAGGTCGGCGACGATCGATTGGCCGGAAACATCGTTGCCCAGTCCGAGGGCCAGCTTGTTGGTCCCCTCGCGGAAGGCGGCGGTCTCGATCACCTCTCGTATGGTCACCAGGCTCGCCGACTTGTTCGGCACCTCGATGCCCACCGCGGACTTGCCCGGGATCGGCGCCTCGATGCGCAGCGGGGCCGCAGCCAGAGCCAGGGACAGGTCGTTCTGCAGCGCCGTGATGCGCTTGACCTGGACTCCGGGTCCGGGCTGGACCTCGTACTGCGTCACCGCGGGTCCTGGGTTGACCCCGACGACCTTGCACTCCACGCCGAACGATTGGAGCGTGGTCTCGATGACCTTGACGTTGCGCTTGATCTCGTCCGCCATGCGCTCGCGGCGTGCGGTGACGGTATCGAGCAAAGTGACGGACGGCAATTTCCACTCGATCTCCGGCAGCTCGTCCTCGGGTTCGGCGACCACGCGCAGAGCCGGTGGCGCGTGTTGCTCCTCCTCCTCCGCCGGTCGCCCCGTTTCGGACCAATCGGCCCGTTCCGCTTCCTCCGGTTCGTCGAGCTCCCACGGCCGCGGCTGCTCGACCGCCGGCGCCGGCGCCGTGGCGAAGCTGGCGGCGGAACGCGTCAGCGCGTCCGAGGTCTGAGGCGCGGCTTTGATGGGTTTTGCCTTCTCTGCCGGCTGCGCTGCGACCAGGGCGCTCAGGCGAGCTCGTTCCGCGTAAGCGCCTCGCATCGCACCGACCGCGGTGGCGAGCAGGGCTCCCGGGCTGAAATGGATGGTGACGATGAGGCCGATCACGAGGCCGGCGACCAGGAGCGCTCCAGCGCCGAACGGGCCCACTAACCCCGTCAGAGACGCGTCGACGTTCTGCCCGACCCATCCCCCCGCCTTGGCCGCCATGCCGAACAGCCCCAGCAGCGACAGCACCGCGACGAGGCCGGCCACCACGTCGATCGCGCGCGGGCGCGGGGCTTTCGGCCACAGCAGATACGCGCTCGAGGCGATCGCCGCGACGACCGGCACGAACCACGCGTTACCGAAGCCGTAGAACATGCGGTCGCGGATTCCGGCCAGGATGCTGCCCGCATGGCTCGCGATCGCAAGGAGGCCGAGCAAGGCGGCGAGCATGAGCAGGACGCCGATGATCTCGCGAACCTGGCGCGAGCTCAGCCGCGGGCGTGGCGCGCGCTTGCTGCGCTTGGATCGGGATGATGCAGCGCGGCGGCCGCCGGATCGAGGTGAGCTTCGGGATGTGGTGCGACGCATGCTGCGGGCCCTAGAGCCGACTGGATTCTACGCGATCAAGCCTCAGCAGCCATAATCGCCGCCGTGGCCGTCGACCCATTCGCCGAAGCAGAGACCCGTTACAAGTTCCTCGTCGAAGAGCGTCGCACGGGCAACCTGCCACCGCGCGCATTCAGGGTCGCGGTGCGCGACCTCGCCGTTCTCGACAGCGAAGGCCGCCGCTGGATGCTCGGTCCCGAGGACGGCATCTGGTATCGGCGGGAAAACGAGCGCTGGCTCCAGGCAGACCCGCCACGGCGACTGGTGTGCCCGTCATGCGGACATCACAACCTCGGCCGGCACAGCTTTTGCGTGGAGTGCGGGCAGAGACTCAATCGTTAAGGGGACGCCTTCGTTCTCCGCTTGCCCCTCACCCTGGCCCTCTCCCCTTTAGGGGAGAGGGAATTAGTGATGGACTTGCGCTTGGGCGATTCCGTAGGCCAGGCCCAGGGCGACCGGCAGGAGAGCAGCGAGGAACCACAACCGCCACCACAACGGGCGCGTGGTGCCCTGCACCATCTCGTGGCCACAGAAACCGCAGTACCGGTCGAAAGGCCCTGCGATGCCACGGCATCGCGCGCATTGGTGGAGCTGCAGCCCGCAGTGGGCGCAGCGTGCTTCCTCGGAGTGGTTGAGCACCATCGCCGGCTGGTCGCACCGCGGGCACAGGCTGGGCGCGATGAGGGCCAATGGCGGGAGCTTCATATCTCGGTCACCACGGGGATCACCATAGGCCTGCGTCGGGTGCGCTTGTAGACGGTCCTGGAGACAGCGTCGTGGACCGCCTCCTGGAGCAGGTTGAGGTCCGGATGAGTGTCGGCGAGCCGCTTGATGCTCTCCAGCGCGGCGGCGCGCGCGTCCGCCATCAGGCGCACCGACAGCTCGGGCTCGATGACACCGCGCGAGATCAGGTCCGGACCGGCGCGGACCGTCCCCGTATCCCGGTCCAGCGCCAGCGTGACGACCAGGATGCCGTCCTCAGCGAGGTGACGGCGGTCGCGCAGGACGACCTGCTCCACGTCGCCCACCCCCAAACCGTCGACGTAGACAAGCCCCGTGGCGACCTTGGGGCCGCGTGTCATCGACTCTTTGTCGAGCTCGATCGTCTCGCCGTCCTCGACCACCGCGATGCGCTCGGCTGTGATGCCCGCCTCTCGCGCGAGCTCCGAATGGAGGAGGAGCTGCCGGTACTCGCCGTGCACCGGGATGAAGAAGCGAGGCCGGACCGCGTCGAGCATCTCGCGCAGCTCGTCGCGCTGGGCGTGGCCGGTCACGTGCACGTTGCCGACCTCGGAATAGAAAACGCGCGCTCCGTGCCGGTACAGGTTGTTGACGGTCTGATGGACCATGCGCTCGTTGCCTGGAATCGGGCGAGCTGAGATCACCACCCAGTCGTCCTTGAGCACGTTGACAAAGGGATGGCGCTGCGCCGCGAAACGAGCCAGCGCCGACATCGGCTCGCCCTGGCTGCCGGCCGTGAGCAGGAGCAGCTTGGAGGGAGGGATGCGTTCGTAGTCGGAGATCGGGATCGTGAGGCCTTCCGGGACAGAGAGGAACCCGAGCTCGCGCGCGGTCTTGAAGTTCTGCTCCAGGCTGCGGCCCACCACCGCCACGCGGCGGCCGAACTGCGCCGCCATCCGCACCAGGTGCTGGATGCGGTGGATGTTCGAGGCGAAGTTCGCGACCACGATGCGCCCAGGCGCCTCGCTGAAGATCCGTTCGAAGGGCGCATGCAGGTCGCGCTCCGAACCCGAGTGCCCCTCGCGCTCGGCGTTGGTCGAGTCGCTCAGGAGCAGCAGAATCCCTTGGTCGCCGAGGCGGCGAAACCGCTCCATGTCGGTCGCCTTTCCGTCGGGCGGATCAGGATCAAGCTTGAAGTCGCTCGTGTAGACGACGCGCCCAACCGGCGTGTCGATCGCGAGCGCCACGCCGTCTGGGATCGAGTGGCAGACGGCGACCGTCTCGACGCGAAACGGGCCGAGCTGAACCGAGTCACCGATGCGCACCTCGCGGAGATCCGACTCGCGCAGGATGCGGTGCTCCTTGAGCTTTGGCTTCAGGAGACCGAGCGTCAGCCGCGTGCCGTACACCGGCACGTTGAGGCGCTTCAGCGCGTACGGAAGGCCGCCGATGTGGTCTTCGTGTCCGTGCGTCACGAAGATGCCCAGAACCTCGTGGCCTGGCTCCAGTAGGTACGAGATGTCGGGCAGGACGAGGTCGATGCCCGGCATGTCCTCCTGGGGGAACATCAGGCCGGAGTCGACGACGAGGACCTTCCCCTCCCACTCCAGCGCCCACATGTTGATCCCGACCTCGCCCAGCCCTCCGAGCGGGACATAACGCAGCCGAGATTCGCTCACAAGAGGCGCAGCTGCTCTGATTCCTGCTTCGGAGTGGTCACGGGCACCGGAGGTGGCGGTGGCGCGAGCAGCTGGTCGAGGTATCGCTTCAGCTGGTCGAAGTCGTGCTCGAGGTCAGCCACCAGCGAGCCGTTGTGCAGCGCGGCCGCGGGGTGATACAGCGGCACGTAGGCGATGTCGCCGCGCTTGATCATGCTGCCGTGGATGCGCGAGATCGAGCCTTGGCCAGGCATCAGGCGCTCGAGCGCGTGGCGACCGAGAATCAGGACGGCCTTCGGCTTGACGAGCTGCAGCTGCTGCTTCAGATAAGGCGAGCAGGCCTCCGCCTCGTTGGGCATCGGGTCGCGGTTCATGGGCGGCCGGCACTTCAACACGTTCGTGATGTAGACGTCGCCGCGGCTCAAGCCAATGCGAGCCAGCAGCGTGTCGAGCAGCTTGCCGGCGGCGCCGACGAACGGCTCGCCCTGCCGGTCCTCGTTGAATCCCGGCGCTTCGCCGACGATCATCACATCGGCCGGGCATGGCCCGACGCCAGGCACCGCCTGCGTGCGCGTCGCGTGCAGACCGCAGTTCTTGCAGGCCCTGATCGTGTCGTGGAGCTGAAGCAGCTCGGCCGGGGCGCTAAGCGACTTTCACTCCAGGCTTAAACCCCACGAGTTCAGAGGCTCCGCCGTGAACTCGTGGGGATCCCAGAGCCGGCAAAGGTGATCAGCTCTCCGGCTTCGTGGATCGGCTTCAGCACGGACTTCAGCTGCTCGTCGGTGAGGGGCACGAGCGGCAGGCGGAACGGTCCGGCGGAGAATCCCATCGCGTTCAGCACGGACTTGATCGGCACGGGGTTCGCGGCCGTGGTCATGAGCGACTTGATGACCGGCAGAAGGCCGAGGTGGATGTCACGCGCGACGTCGTTCTCCGCCTTCACGAAGGCCTCGATCAGCCTGGCCATGGACTTGCCTGCGATGTGAGAAACAACGCAGATCACGCCGTAGCCGCCGACGGACAGCACGGGCAGCGTCCAGCTGTCGTCACCGCTCCACACCTTGAACTTCGCCGGCTTGCCGGCGCACACAAGTCCGATCTGGTCGAGATCGCCGCTTGCCTCCTTGACCCCGATGATCCCAGGCAGGTGGGCGCAGCGAAGCGTGGTCGCCGCGGTCATGTTGGCGGCGGTGCGCCCCTGGATGTTGTACATGATGGTCGGGCCGATCTCAGAGATCGCCTTGAAGTGCTCGTACATGCCCTCCTGCGGCGGCTTGTTGTAATAGGGCACGACCGCCAGCAGCGCGTCGGCGCCGGCTTTCATCGCCAGCTTCGACAGCTCGACCGAGTGGTGGGTGTTGTTGCTGCCGGTGCCCGCAACGACGCTCTTCTGAGGGATTGCGTTCTTGACCGTCCTGAGCAGCTCGATCTTCTCCGCATCGCTCAGGGTGGGCGACTCACCGGTGGTCCCGGCGACGACAACGCCGTCCGATCCGTCGTTGACGAGCATCACGGCAAGCTTCTCGGCTGCGTCGTAATCCACCGAACCGTCGGCTTTGAACGGCGTGACCATGGCGGTCAGCAGACGTCCGATTTCCCTTGTCATCTCGGCAGCGCTCCGATCTCGATTGCCTGCTCGGCGATCTGGACCGCGTTCAGCGCGGCTCCCTTGCGCAGGTTGTCGGACACGATCCACAGCGCGAGTCCATGTCGGGTCGTTGCGTCGTCGCGGATGCGGCCAACATACACCTCGTCCGTGCCCGCGACGCCGTGCGGGGTTGGGTAGAGCTTTGCATGCGGATCGTCCTGGACCACGACTCCCGGCGCGTTTGCGAAAAGCGTTCGCGCATCGTCCGCGCTGATCTTCTCAGTCGTTTCGACGAAGACCGACTCGCCGTGACCTACCGGGACCGGCACCCGCACGCACGTCGCAACGACGCGCAGCTCCGGCATGTGCAGGATCTTCCGCGTCTCGTTGACGATCTTCACTTCCTCTTCGTTGTAGCCGTCGGCCTCCATGCGCCATCCACCGGGGACGACGTTGTACGCAAGCTGGTATGGATAGGCGGCGACCGGCGGTTCCTTGCCCTCGGCGATCGCCTTGGTCTGCTCCTCGAGCTCGTCGACCAGGAGGCGGCCGGCGCCTGACGCCGATTGATAGGTGGAGACCAGCACGCGCTCGAGCCCGGCGGCTTTCTTGAGCGGGTTCAGGATCACGGTGAGGGGGATGGCGCAGCAGTTCGGGTTCGCGATGATGCCCTCGTTCTCGCGGATGTCGTCGCCGTTCACCTCCGGGACCACGAGCGGGACGTTCTCCTTCATCCGCCAGGCCGAGCTGGTGTCGATCACGAGCGCCCCCGACTCCGCGGCGACAGGTCCATACATCAGGGCGATGTCGCCGCTGGCCGCAAAAAGGGCGAGGTCGATCCCTTTGAAGGCGCCCTCGGTCAGCTCGTCGACCTGGATCGAGCTCCCGTTGTACGGCACGGTCATGCCTTTCGACCGCTCAGAGGCGAGGGCGATGATGCGCTCGCTTGGGAAGCTCCGCTGTGCGAGGACACGCAGCATTTCTTGGCCGACCATTCCGGTCGCGCCAACGACAGCAACGTTTAATCGCTTGGAGGTGGGCACAGGGCCAGTTTACCTAAGGCCTAGCAGTTCGTCGAGTGCGCGATAGAACCGCGGTTCGGCCGTCACTTTGCGGATGGCGAGCAGCACGCCTGGCACGTAGGCTTCGCGGCTTGTGGTGCGGTGCGCGATGGTCAGCGTCTGGCCGGGCAGACCGAAGATGACCTCCTGGTCGGCGACGAAACCCGGCAGGCGCACGCTGTGGACCGCGACGTTGCCCTCCTCCCCACCTCGCGTCCCGGCCAGCGTCTCCTTTTCCGGTTTGCGGTGCGCGAAGGGCTTGCTGGCCCGTCGCGCCGCGAGGCGCCGCGCTGTCGCGAGCGCGGTTCCTGACGGCGCATCGAGCTTGGCCGCGTGATGCATCTCGATCACCTCGACCGCTTCAAAGTGCGGCGCGGCGATGTCGGCGAGATGCATCATCAGCACCGCGCCGACCGCGAAGTTCGGCGCGACGATTCCGCCCAGCTTCTTGTCGCGGCACGCGGTCTCGATCTTGTCCACGTCGGCCGCGGACAGTCCGGTGGTGCCGACGACCGGCGAGGCGCCGGCCGCGATCGCCGCCAGCGCGTTGTGGAGCGCCTCCGACGGGCGCGTGAAGTCGACAAGCGCCCGCGGCCTTTTCTGGTGCAGGAAAGCCGCGAGGTCGTCGCCCCGCGATACACCACCGACGTAGTCGAGGCCCGCCTCGGCTTCGAAGGCCGCCGCGAGGACCGAGCCGACCTTGCCGCGGTATCCCGATACCGCGACCCGAATCGGCTCAGTCATTTGCGGTTCTTGTTCAGTCCCGGCGTGGCCGCCGGTCCCGGCCGCCACCGTTGCGACCGCCCCTGTCGCGACTGCCAAAACCACCCTCGCGTGGCGCGGGTGGTGGTGACGCGAGCGCGACCGCCATCGCCTCCTGGCTGATCTTTTCATCGATCGGCAGGCCCTTTGTGGTCAGCTCCTCGATCGCCGCCTGCCGGCTGAGGTTGAGACGGCCCTGGCTGTCGACCTCGACGGCCTTGACTACGATCTCGTCCCCGACGTTGACGACCTCCTCGACGCGCTCGACCCGGTGGTCGGTCAGCTTCGAGATGTGGACGAGGCCGTCCTGGTTCGGCAGCACCTCGACGAAAGCGCCGAAGGGCATGATGCGAACGACCTTGCCTTGGTAGATCCTGCCGACCTCGACCTCGTCGGTCAGGCTCTTGATCCAGTCGATCGCCTTCTTGCCCGCCTCCTGGTCGACCGCCGCGATGAAGACGCGGCCGTCGTCCTCGACGTCGATCTGAGCTCCCGTCTCCTCGGTGATCTTGCGGATCATCTTGCCTCCTGGGCCGATGATGTCGCGGATCTTGTCGGGGTTGATGAGGATGGTGGTGATGCGCGGCGCGTAGTTGCTCATCTCGGTGCGAGGCTTCGGAAGCACGGCAAGCATCTTGTCGAGCACGAACAGCCGGGCCTCGCGGGCCTGCTCCAGCGCCTGGGCCATGATCTCGTGCGTCAGGCCCTTGATCTTGATGTCCATCTGCAGGGCCGTGATCCCGTCACGCGTCCCCGCGACCTTGAAGTCCATGTCGCCCAGCATGTCCTCGACACCCTGGATGTCGGTCAGCACGGCGAACTTGCCCTCGCGCGTCACGAGGCCCATCGCGATGCCCGCGACCGGCGCCTTGATCGGCACGCCCGCATCCATCAGCGCCAGCGTCGACCCACAGACCGAGGCCATCGACGTCGACCCGTTCGAGCTCAGGATCTCCGACACCAGGCGGATCGTGTAAGGGAAGTCCTCGACCGGGGGAACTACAGGGAGCAGCGCCCGCTCGGCCAGCGCGCCGTGACCGATCTCGCGCCGCCCCGGACCCCGCTGCGGCCGGGCCTCGCCGACCGAGTACGGCGGGAAGTTGTAGTGATGCATGTAGCGCTTGAACTCTTCGGCCGTCAGCCCGTCCAGCTTCTGCTGGTCCTGCATCGAGCCCAGGGTGGCGATCGTCAGCGCCTGTGTCTGGCCTCGGGTGAACAGGCCCGAGCCGTGCGTCCTCGGCAGCACGCCAACCTCGACGGTGATCTGCCGGACGTCCTTCAAACCACGACCGTCGACCCGTACGCCCTCCTCGACGATGCGCTCGCGGACGCGGTCCTTCAGTGCCTTGTCGAAGAGCTTGCCCAGGATCTCGATGTGCTCGGGGAATCGCTCGCCGAGCTCGATGATGGTCTTGGTGCGCAGGTCGTCCAGGGCAGCTTCCCGCGTGTGCTTGTTCGGGCTGTACAGCACCTGGTCGAGGCGCAGGGCGAGGTACTCGCCGACGATCTCGAGCATGTGCTCCGGGTAGGTGTTGGGGATCCACTCCCGCTTCTCGACGCCGACCTGCTGCTGCAGCTCGAGCTGCGCGGCACAGATCCGCTTGATCTCCTCGTGTGCCTTGGCGAGCGCGTCGAGCACGACCTGCTCGCTGACGCCCTTGGCCCCGGCCTCGACCATCAGGATCGCGTCGGCCGTGCCGGCGACGACGAGGTCGAGCTCCGAGTCACCCATTCGTGACATCGACGGGTTGACCACCACCTGGCCGTCCAGGTAACCCATGCGCACGGCGCCGACCGGGCCCTGGAAGGGGATGTCCGAGATCACGAGCGCGGCGCTGGCGCCGTTGATGCTCAGGATCGTCGGGTCGTTCTCCTGGTCCACGGACAGGACGGTCGAGATGACCTGCACGTCGAGCCGGAAGCCCTCGGGGAAGAGCGGACGGAGTGGACGGTCGGTCAGACGCGAGGCGAGGATCGCCGTTTCGCTCGGCCTTCCCTCGCGGCGCATGAACGCGCCCGGGATCTTGCCCGCCGCGTAAAGCTTCTCCTCGTAATCGCACGTGAGAGGGAAGAAGTCGATTCCCTCCCGGGGCTCCTTGGACATCACCGCGGTGCTGAGCACCACAGTGTCGCCCTGCCGGATGATCACGGCGCCGTTCGCCTGCTCGGCGACCCGACCCATCTCAAAGGAAAGTCGCTTGCCCGCGACCTCTACGTTTTTCGTGACAACTGCCACGCCAATACCTCCGTGAATATGGGAGGACTAGCCGGAGACGCGATCCGGGTCAGTTTCCTAGCAGCTGTCGCCGAGGTGGACCTTAGTGAGAGCTTCTAAGAGGCTGACCCGCGCTACGGCCGGTGTCCTCCCGATTACCGAATGACTATCTCCTGATTCCGAGCTTGGCGACGAGGGCGCGGTAGCGCTCGACGTCGGTGTCCCTCAGGTAGTTCAGCAGGCGCCGTTGCTTGCCCACCAGGAGAAGGAGGCCGCGGCGCGAATGATGGTCTTTGGCGTGCGTCTTCAAGTGCTCGGTGAGCTCTCGAATGCGCGCGGTCGAAAGCGCAATCTGGACTTCAGGGGAACCCGTATCCCGCTCCGTGCGCTTGTGATCCGCGATCAGCTTGCCTTTGACGCCGTTCTCTACTGCCAAACTCGAAAGTGAGTATACGGGCGGGACGCTACCGGGCGTATTCGACCGAGCCGTCCGACCGCGGGTCCGCCCCGCCGCGCCACGCCGCCGGCCCGTCGACCACGATCGCGTGGGCGTGCCCGAACAAGTGGTGCCGGGGCGGCATCAAGAGGACGTTCTGGTTCGCCCGGGCGAGATCGCCCGCGCCCGGATAATCGGCTTCGACCGCCAGGGTCAGTCCGTCGGCCAGGATCGCCATGCGGGGGCGAGCCACCGCTTCGCCAGGGTCGAGGCCGTGGTCGACGAGGTTCACCAGGACCTGGGTCTGCAGCTGCGGTTGGAGGTCGCCGCCCATGGAGCCAAAGGCAGCCCACGGCTTGCCCCCGCGCGCGGCCATCGCCGGGATGAGGGTGTGCATGGTCCGCTTCTTGGGCTCGAGCCGGTTGACGTGCGAGGGGTCGAGGCTGAAGTACGCGCCGCGGTTCTGCAGCAGCATGCCCGTGCCCTCCGCGACCACTCCCGACCCGAAGTCGAAGGCCACGCTCTGGATCATCGACACGAGGTTGCCGTGTTCGTCAGCCGCGCACAGGTAGACGGTGTCGCCTCCCTCGTGCGCCGCGCCTTTGCCCGCCGGCACGTGCGTCGCGTCGAGAAACGGCTCGACCGGCGTGGGGCTGAAGGCGGGGTCGGTGATGTATCGGTCGCGCAGCGCATAGCTCGCGTCGCGGGCACCCTGGTAGGGCACTCCCGCTTCGAGACGGACAAGCATGGCGGCCGCCGCCAGGCCCTGCGTCGGCGGCGGCAGCTCGTACACGACGAGGTCGCGATACGGAAAGGACACCGGGTCGACCCACTCCGAGCGATGCGTGGCGAGGTCGCGGCGCGTGACCAACCCCTCTCGCTTCTCGATGGCAGCCGCTATGGCGGCTGCGATCTCTCCCCGGTAGAAACCGTTGATGCCGCTGCGGCCCAGCTCGTGGAGCACCGAGGCGAGGTCCGGGTTGCGCAGCAGCATTCCCGCTTCCATCGGCGGGTACAGCGCGTAGGCGGTGCGCTCGCGTCCGAGCCATGCCGCGGCCTGCATCAGGAACTGGGATAGCTGCGCGGTGATGATGTATCCGTCCTTCGCGAGCCCCGCCGCCGGCTCGAGCACCGCGCCGAGCCCGAACGTGCCGAAGCGCTCGAGCAAGCGTCCCCAGGCTTCGACGGTGCCTGGGACGGTCACCGCCAGCACGCCGCGCTGGGGCATCTCGCTGTGGCCGCGCGAGCGGATCGCCTCGATGGTCGCGTGCTCGCCCGAGCGCCCCGCGCCGATGATGCCGACCGGTGCAGCCGCCGCGGCGGGCCAGACGATCGCCATCAGGTCGCCCGCCACCGAGGTCATGTGCGGGTAGACCACGCACAGGACCGCATCCGCGGCGATGACCGCGTCGATGGCGTTGCCGCCGTCCCGCAGCACCTGCGCACCGACCTCGCTCGCGACGCGGTGCGGGGTCGCCACGACCCCCTTCGTCATCGGGGCGTGATGAACTCGATCGCGCCAGGCTGGATCTCGAACAGGGCGGGCAGGAACCCGACCGCCTCGCCATCCAGGTCGATCCGCACCTTCTCCGGTGATGAGACCGAAACCCGCTTGCCGTAGATCAGCTCGATCTTTGGATTGTTCTGGTCCAGGTGCTTGCCGCTGCGGAAATCGTTCATGCCGCGCATGGTTTCAATTTTGCCTGCGTCCTTGATCAGGATCACATCGAACACACCATCGGTCGGCGACGCCGACGGCGCCATTTGCATCCCGCCGCCGAAGAACTGGCAGTTCGCGACGACGACCTGCTGCGCCTTCGGCAGCTGATGAGTGACGTGGTCGACGTCGACCGTCATCGGCTTGTTCTTGAAACCGATCAATGCGCGCAGCCCACCCAGGGTGTATGCAGCGCTGCCGAACCTCTTCGTGCCGTTGCCCACCCGCTGCACCACCTCTCCCCCCAGCCCGGCGTCGGCGATGTTGATGAAGTGGCGCACAGCTGTCGCGCCGTCGGCGGTCTGGAAGGTCACGTATCCCGCGTCGAGGCGCCTCGGCATCCCGCTGCGCAGGACATCGATGGCCTGCTTCGGATCGATCGGGATGCGCAGCGTGCGCCGGAAGTCTCCGCCCGTTCCCAGTGGCACCATCGCGAGCTTGCTCGTCGTCGGTATGGGTGCGCCGTTGCGGAAGAAGCCGTTCACGACCTCGTTGAGCGTGCCGTCGCCGCCGACCGCGACGATCACCGGTCGCGACTGCCGCACCGCACGCTCGGTGATCTCGGTCGCCTCGAGCGGCCGCGTCGTGAGTGCGGTCTCGTAAGGCAGGCCGCTCGTGGGCAACCAGGTCTCGATCTGCGCCCATTCCCGTCCGGCCTTCCCCGCGCCGGACGAGGGGTTGACGACGAACAGGATAGGTGAGCCGGGCCGGGAGCCTATGACGTCCGCCCCAGGGCGTGGGGATTCATGATCCCCATAGGGTCGAGTCCCGTCTTGACCGCTTGCCACACGCTCATCCAACCTCCCATCTCATCTGCGACCCACCGTGCCCTGACCTGGCCGGTGCCGTGGTGATGGGTGATCGTCGCACCAAGCTCGAGGGCGCTGCTCATGGCACCTTCCCATGCGTGGCCGTATGCGGCACGTGCTTCCTCTTCCGTGTCACCCGATCCGCCAAACGAGAAGTAGGCACAACAGCCCTGCTCGTAGGCATGACTGAAATGGCATAACGCCAGCCCACCGACCGCTATTGCGGACTTCACGCGCCGGTGGAGCTCGGTAAGGACAGTCCACGGTGCGGCGAGCTCGATCGTGTCCAGGTACGAGCCGGGCGGCTCGAGGAACGCCTGGAGGCGCGCGGGGGAAAGGTCGAAGCGGTGGCGCTGCCAGCGTTCCCAGGGCGATTCGCCCAATGGCTTCGCATCACCCGCGAAGCGCTCGACCGCGGCGGTCTCGGCGCGGGCGACGTCCGCGAGCCCCGCGGTCGCGACCACGAGCAGGCACTCGCCGGCCGCCAGGTCGTAGCCGCCGAAGGCGGTGTCCTCGGCGTCGTACAGGCGCATCACCAAGGGCCTGATGCCCGACTGCATCACCGCGCGCATGCACTCGAGCCCGCTCGCCAGGTCGCGGAAGGCGAAGCCCCGTCCCACCACGGATTCCGGCAGACGGTGGATCCTCAGGACCGCCCCGATCACGACGCCGAGGCTCCCTTCGGCCCCGATGAAGAGGTCATGCAGAGCCGGGCCGAGGGCTGACCGCGGACCTGGCCGGGGCGCGGCGAAAGTGCCGTCGGGCAGGACCACGGCCAGCGAGACGACCATGTCCTCGATCCCGCCGTAGCGGCTCGACTGCTGACCTGAGGACCTGGTCGCGACGAGCCCGCCCACGGTGGTGCCCGGCAGCGAGCTCGGGAAATGTCCGAGCGTGAGGCCGCGCGCGTTCAGCTGCTGCTCCAGCGCGAGGCCGTTGACGCCGGCCTCACACCGACACGTCAGGTTGGTTTCGTCGACGTCCAGGATCTTGTCGAAGGCGCTCATGTCGAGGACCAGCTCACCCGCACCCGGCGCCATCGCGCCGCACACGCCGGTCCCTCCCCCCATCGGCGTCACCGCGACATGGTTGGCGGTCGCCCAGCGGAGCAGGGCCGCGACCTGCTCGCGACCGCGCGGTTTAGCGACCACGACTCGGGGCGCGGCCTCGCCTGCGCGCAGCCGCATGATCGCGAGCGGCCACATGTCACGCACCGCTCGCTCGTCGACAGCCGACGGCCCGACGATCTTCTCGATGTCGGCTCTCACCAGAGTGTCCCGCTCACGCTGGTTTGGCGGCCCAGCGGCCGGCGAGCCAGCCGGTAAGGATCGGGACGCCGAAGCCACACGGCCCGCTGTAGTCGTATCCGCCCAGGACTGCGCCGGCCGCGTGCAGATTGCCGTAGGGCGCCGTGCCGTCCTCGAGCAGCGGATGCAGGCGCCGGTCGGCGGCCAAGCCAAGCTTCATCTCCTCGGCCGGGTCCAGGTATTTGAGGTGATGCAGCCGGGTCCCGAGGCTCGACGCGGGCTGTCCGTCGTAGAAGACGCCAAGCCCGAGCAGCGATTCGACGGTCGAGCGCCCGCCGCGGAGGCCTCCCCCGATGTGGCGGCCGGTGGCGAGCACGAACGAGTCGGCGCGAAAACTTCGGCTGCCCGCGCGTGCGGCGGTGATCCGTCCGCCCGTGGACTCGAGGGAGGTGACCTCTGCGCTGACGGTGCCGAGGGCGATCGCCTGCTGGAGTCGCCACCCATGCGGCGACGGAGGCGACGCAAGCAGCTCGAAGCCGTCGGGTGGAAGGTTGGTGAATCCTGGCGGGTACGCGATCGCGGCCCCTCGCGCCCGGGGCGCCGGCGCTCGCCGTCCGTACAGGTCCGTCAAAGCGGCGGCTTGGGGAAGATCCGGGATGGAGATGTCCTCCGCGAAGGCCTCGATGCCGTACAGCTCCTTTAGAGCCTGGGCCGTCGAGGCGGCGTCGTAATCGCTGATCTCCGGCACGCCGACGACCGCGACCCGTTTGCCGCTCAGCGCCCCGAGCTCACCCCGAGCGACCGTCTCGGGCACGACGTTGGCCGGACGGGCGAGGCCGTGGATGTCCGCGTAGCGGCCGCGGCTGCGCCAGGTGCCTTCGAAGCCCAAACCATCTTTGCCGAGGGCGAGCTTGAGGTTCGATACCGCTTCGTCCAGCTCCGCGGCAAGACCGACGGCGTCGATGCCGAGCCGTGTGAACGGGTGGTGCGGCTGGTGCTCGAGGATGGACTCAAGGTCGTCCACGATCTCCATCGCGCCGGCATAAAGCGCGGTCGCCCCCGGAGCCCGCGCGACAACCGTCACGTCGGCCCCGTTGCGCCGCGCGGCGAGGGTCGCGCAGTATCCCGCGATCCCGCCTCCGACGACGAGGACCTTCGTCATCGGTGAACGATGCGGCGGGTGTCGGCGACGTCCTTCTGCAGCTGCTGGACGAGGTCGTTCGGTGTCGGGAACTTGATGTCCGGGTGGAGGTAGCGGATGAACCGCAGATCGAGGCGCTGCTGGTAGAGGTCGCCCTCGAAATCGAGAAGGAATGCTTCGACGCGCAGCTGGGTCCCGCCAAACGTTGGCCGGTATCCGACCGATAGCGCCGCGACGAAGTCACCCTCGGGCGCCCTGGCTCGGCCGGCGTACGCGCCAAACGCCGGCACCAGCTTGTTCGGTTCGATGCCGATGTTCGCGGTCGGAAATCCCAACTGCCTGCCCACCCGATCGCCGGCTTCGACTGGCCCGGACATCGAGTACTCGCGGCCAAGGAGCCGGTTTGCATGCTCGATATCGCCTGCCGTGACGAGGCGCCTCACCTCCGAGCTATGGAGCTCGTGGCCGTCGATCTGGTACGGGGGGACGACCTCGACCTGGTGACCGTGCGTTCTCAGCCAATCCGCGTTTCCCGTGCGACCCCGGCCGAAAGCGAAGTCGAACCCGATGACCCAACGGCGGATGTCCATCACCGCTGAAAGGCGGTCGATGAAATCCTGCGGCGAGAGGGCGGCCAGCTCGCGGTCGAACCGGAGCACGACCGCGTGCTCGACGCCCGCCCGCTCGAGCAGGGCGAGCTTCTCGCTCAGCGTGGTGATCGACTGGGGGCAGTTAGCGGGGTCCAGGACGCAGCGCGGGTGGGGCTCGAACGTGATCAGGGCTGGCGAAGCGTGCTCGGCCGAGGCCGCTGCGACCGCGTGCCCGATCACGTCGAGATGACCGAGGTGGACGCCGTCGAAGCTCCCGACCGTGAGCGCCACGGGCCCGATCGGGTCCGCCGGCAGCCCTAAATGGACCCTCAGGTGCTGAACACCTTTTCAGGCACGAAAGTCCTGCGCAGCGGATCTGTATGTCCGAGTGCGACGAGATGTCCGTCGGTGTCGTGGGCTCGCACCGGACCCGCTCCAGGTTCGGGCACGACGCGCACCGCGCGGCCCTGTCGGACCATCGCCTCCTGCTCCACTGTCAGGCGGACTTTTTCCATGTCCGGCAGTATGACTTCGGGCGAAAGCAACCGGTCCTTGACCGCCTCGGCTGTGGTCAGCTGGTCGAGTCGCACCGCGCCGTCGATGGTCAGATCGCCATAGGCGGTGCGGACGAGCCGGCCAAGGTACCCGCCCACGCCGAGCCGCACGCCGAGGTCGCGCGCGATCGAGCGCAGGTATGTTCCGCTGCCGCAGCGCACCTCGACACGGATCACCGCACGCGGCCCGGGCTGGAAGTCCAGCAAGCGAGTCGCATAGACCTCGACCTCGCGAGCTATAGGTCGGGTCGCGTCCCCACCTCGCGCCAGGGTGTAGGAGCGCTTGCCCTCGACTTTCACGGCGGAGAACGCGGGGGGTTGCTGCAAGATGCGGCCCGAGAAGGCGCTCAGGGCGTCTTCGATGACCTCCGCGCTCAGGCCGCTGGGATCCGCTACCGCATCAGGCTCGGCCTCTGCGTCGTCGGTTGCCGTGACGTATCCGAGATGGATGTCGGCGACATATGTCTTGGGCAGCCTGTGCGCGAACTCGGCCAGCCTGGTCGCGGATTCGAACAGGATGGGCAGCACGCCGGTGGCGAGTGGGTCGAGCGTTCCGGCGTGGCCGACCCGGTGGGCGCCTGTCAGGCGCCTCAGTCGGTTGACGACCGAAAACGAAGTCTCGCCCGCGTCCTTGTCGACGTTGAGGACGCCTGTCGCGAAACGTGCGGCTTCAGGGGTTGGGCGAGGCGGCAAGGATGGCCTCCTTGGCAGCCGCCAGGACGAACTTCACCGCATCTTCCATCGGCCGCTCGATCTCCGCCCCCGCGGCACGGATGTGCCCGCCTCCGCCGAAGGTCGCACAAAGAGCGGCGGCGTCGACCGCGCCCCGACTGCGCACGCTGATCTTGGTGAGCTCGCCGGAAACTTCCTTGAAGAGGATGGCCAGCTCGAGGCCCGCGATGCTGTTCAAGGTGTCGATGATTCCTTCGGACTCGGCCATCATGGCGTTCGCCTCGCGCAGCATCGGGCGGGTCACCTTTGCCCAGGCCAAGCGGCCCTCCATCTCGACGCGCATCGTGGCCAGGGCCAGGCCGCTGAGCTTGAGCGTCGTCTCGGGCCGCATCTTGTAGACCTGCGTCGCGATGTGGCCAGGGTCCGCGCCAAGCCTGGCCAGGCGCGCGGCGTCTTCCAGGGCGCGCGGCGTCGTGTTCTCGTGGCGGAAGCCGCCGGTGTCGGTCAGCAATGCGACATACAGGTTGGCCGCGATGGTCTGCGTGATCGGATAACCGAACGCGTCGAGCATGTCCATCACCATCTGCCCAACCGCCGCCGCATTCGGGTCGATGATGTTGATGTCGCCGAACCTCGTGTTCGACGGATGGTGGTCGACGTTGATGATCGTCGCGTGCGTGGCGATCTTTCGCACCGCGCTTCCGGACCGTTCCAGGTTGCCCGAGTCGAAGAAGAAGACGAGCTGCGGATCGACGCCATGCGGAGGCTCCGCCTGGATGTCGTTGAAACCGGGCAGGAACGTATACATCGGCGGCAGCGGCGGCGGCACCAGGACCCACACGTCCTTGCCGTCGGAGCGCAGCGCTTCGGCAAAGGCGAGGCTGCAGCCGAGCGTGTCGCCATCCGCATCCTTGTGGCCGAAGATCAGGATCTCCTGGTTCGCGTCGATGAGGTCCTTGATCTCGTCGTAGAGGTGCGGCTTGTCGCTCTTGGCGGTGACTATGGCGCCCCCTCCCCATCGCCATGCGGAAGCACCTCTTTCAGAAGTTCAGCGATGTGCACGCTGTACTCGATCGATGGATCCAGCTCGAACCGCAGCTCGGGCGAGAACTTGAGGTTCTGCAGCCGCCGGCCGAGCTCATGGCGGATGAGCCCCTTGGCCGACACGAGTCCCTTGATCGAAGCCTTCTTCTCCTCGGGGCTGCCGAGCACGCTCACCCGCACGCGCGCCTGACGCAGGTCAGGTGACATGCGGACCGCGGTGATGCTCACAAAGCCGATTCGTGGATCCTTGAGCTCGCGCGTGATGATGGACATGATCTCTTCGCGCACCTGCTCACCGACCTGGTCCGCGCGGTAGCTGGTCATTACGACCTCCGTCAGCAAAAGCTCCAAGCCTTGCCTAGATTTCTTCCCGCTCGAGTCGGTACGTCTCCATCGTGTCGCCGGGCTGAAAGTCCTCCCAGCCTTCGAGGCCGATGCCGCACTCCTGGCCTGCCGGCATCTCCCGCACGTCTTCCTTGAAGTGCTTGAGAGAGGTGATCCGGCCCTCGAAGACCTGCTCCTTCCCACGGAAAAGCTTGACCCAGCCTCCACGGCTGACCTTGCCCTCCAGCACGCGGCTTCCGGCGATGATGCCAAGCCGCGGGATCTTGATCGGGGTGATGACCTCGACCTTGCCCTCGCGGATCTGACGGTAGGTGGGTTCGCGCAAGCCCTTGGCCGCGCGCTCCACGTCCTCGGTCAGCTTGTAGATGACGTCGTAGTAACGTACCTCGACCTTCGCGCGCTCTGCCGCCGCGGTGCTTGCCGGGGTCGGCTTCAGGTTGAAGCACACGATGATCGCGTTAGAGACGCTGGCCAAAAGAAGGTCCGAGTCGCTGACTGCGCCGACGCCCTGGCCGACGATCTTGATCGCGACCACCGGGTCCTCGATCTTCTGCAGCGCCGCGAGCAGGGCTTCGAGCGTGCCCTGCGCGTCCGCCTTGACGACGAGGCTGAGCTCTTTGACCTCGCCTTCCTTGGCGCGTCGGGCGAGCTCTTCAAGGGTGATGCGAGGCGCGACGTCCCTTGCCGCTTCCACAGCGCGGCGCTCGATGAGCTTGGTCAGCGCGATCTGGCGCGCCGCTCTTTCCGATGCGACGACCTGGAAGATGTCGCCCGCCTGGGGCACCTCGCTCATGCCTGACACGACCACAGGGGTCGCCGGCGCGGCCACCTCGACGCTCTGGCCACGATCGTCGGCGAGCGCGCGGACGCGGCCGTAGATGTGACCGCAGACGAAGTCGTCGCCGACCTTCAGCGTGCCGGCCTGGACCAGCACCGTCGCCACAGGTCCGCGGCCTCGCTCGAGATGGGCGTCGACGATCGTGCCGATCGCGTTGCGGTCCGGGTTCGCCTTGAGCTCGAGTATGTCGGACGAGAGGACGATCGTGGTAAGCAGGTCGTCGATGCCCTTGCCCGTTCGCGCGCTGAGGTGCACGCACTCATGCTCGCCGCCGTAGTGACGAGTCACGATGCCCTGCTCCGCGAGCTGCTGGTGGACGCGGTCGACATTCGCGTTGTCCTTGTCGATCTTGTTGATCGCGACGATGATCGGAGCCTTTGCGGCGCGCGCGTGGTGGATCGCCTCGACTGTCTGCGGCATCACGCCGTCGTCGGCCGCCACCACGAGCACGACGAGGTCAGTGACCTGCGCGCCACGGGCCCGCATCGCGGTGAAGGCCTCGTGGCCCGGCGTGTCGATGAAGACGACAGGGTGCCCGTCAGCAGTCTCGATCTTGTAGGCGCCGATCCGCTGTGTGATGCCTCCAGCCTCTCCCGCCGCGACGCGCGTCTTGCGGATCGCGTCCAGGATCGACGTCTTCCCATGGTCGACGTGACCCAGCACGGTGACAATCGGAGGCCGCGGCTTGAGCTTGCTGGGGTCCTCGTTGGCAAGAGAGAAGAGCTCTTCGCGCGAGGTGGTGACGACGTCGCCCTCGCCCTTCCCGGACTCGACCGCGACCACGTCCTCGCTCGCCACCGGCTCGACCGTGTACCCGAACTCGTCGGCCACGATCTCGGCGGTGGCGAAGTCGATAACCTGGTTGATCGTGGCCAGGATCTTGGATGCCATCAGCTTCTTGATGACCTCCACGGGGCTCACTCCGAGCTTCTCGGCGAGGTCCTTGACGGAGAGCGTCGGGGGCAGGACCGCGCGACGGTCGCCGTTGGTTTCGATCTTCACCGCGACGGAGGCGGGCTTGAATGCGGAGCGCGCAGCCTCGATCGCACCTGGCGCCAGGGGCGCCGCGGTGTTGCGGGTCAGCCGCCGTTGCTGGAGGAAGTTGACCAGCTCCTTTTGGCTGATGCCGAGTTCGCGCGCGAGTTCGTGTGCCTTCATGCCGGACTAATGATTATGCCGCCCAGACCGAATTCGAAACCTGAGGGCGGTCCGCTAGCGCTTCAGCTCCGACCACACCTCGGGCTGAACAATCGCCCCCAGCGCGCGGTCGAGGGCACGCCTTTTGCGGGCCATTTCGACGCATTCCGGGCTGGCGTGCAGGTAGGCACCTCGCCCCGGGGCACGTCCGGTTGGATCCAGTGCCACAACACCCTCAGGATTGCGGACGACGCGGATCAGCTCCCGCTTGCCAGCCTCCTGGCGGCAGGCGACGCAGGTCCGCACCGGCTCACGCCTGGGTGTCAGCGCCGCTCTGCACCTCGGCGTCGCTGGGCTTGATGTCGATCCGATAGCCGGTGAGCTTCGCCGCGAGGCGGGCGTTCTGCCCATCGCGTCCGATGGCGAGCGACAACTGGTTTTTCGGCACGAGGACGGTCGCCGTGCGCGTCACGCGGTCGATCGTCACGCGGTCGGCCTTCGCCGGCCCCAGTGACGCCGCGACAAAAGCCTGCGGGTCCTCCGACCACGGCACGATGTCGATGTGCTCGTTGGAAAGCTCGCTGAGGATTGCCCGGTGCCGGACGCCTTTGGGTCCTACGCACGCACCCACCGGGTCGAGGCCCGGCTCGCTCGAGGAGACCGCGATCTTGGTCCGCAGGCCAGGCTCGCGCGCAATCGCGCGGATCTGCACGGTCCCTGCCTTGATCTCCGGCACCTCCGCCTCCATGAGGCGATGGACGAAGGAGCGCGCGGCGCGCGAAACCCGGACCTGCGCCTGCTTGCGGTTGTGCTGCGTGTCGAGGATGACGACGAGCACGGGGCGGCCGGGGCGCAATTGCTCGCCGGGGATCTGCTCCTCGGGCGGCATGACTCCTTCGGCGCGGCCGAGGTCGACGTAAACGGTGCCCGCCTCGTTGCGATCGACGATTCCGGTCGCCAGCTCGCCTCTGTGCTCGGCGACGTCGCGCAGGACCTTGTCGCGTTCGAGGTCGTGGATGTGGCGCAGGACTGCATGCTTGGCCGTCTGGGCGGCCATCCGTTTGAAGTCCTCGGAGGGAAGCTCTCTCTCAATGACCGTCCCGTCCGGCTTGACGACGCGGCTCCGCACGTCGAGCGCGCCCGTCTGCGTGTCGAGCTTGACGGTGACCTCTCCGGGCGCATTGAACGCGCGCACGTACGCCGCGGCCAGTGCGTTTTCGACCGTGTGCAGCATCTCCTCGAAAGGGATGCCGACCTCGGCGCAAAGCGCGGTGAGCGCTTCGGCCAGACCCTCCGTAGACGGCTCAGATTGCGACCGCAAGCCTGCCCGCGACAACGTCGTCCCACGTGATGTGAATGATCACCGGCGCGCGCCCGCGCGCCCCGGGCGCCTGCACCGCGATGCCGGCCCTGTCCACGGCCACCAGCTGGCCTTCCACGACCGCCTCAGCCTCGCCGCTCCGATAGCGCACGTTCACGCGCCTGCCGTTGAAGCGCTCGTACTCCGTGTGATCGCGAAGCGGGCGCTCCGCTCCGGGCGACGAGACCTCGAGGTCGTAGGGTCCGCTGATGAGGGTGGCGTGGTCGAGGAGGGGCCCCGCGACTCTGCTCACGCGCTCGCAATCCTCGATCGTGATCGGTTCGTTCCGGTCGATGGAGATGCGCAGCGTGCGCCCTGACCGACCTCCCTGGTCGAGCGAGTACAGCTCGTAACCCATGTGCTTCAGGGTGGGCTCGAGCAGCTCTTTGATCGACGTTATGGGCCAGGTTGGCATGTCAGACCAATTATGAGAGGGAACCCAAATGGTTCCCTCTCATCGGCCGGCCGCTTCGCGGCGGGCCTGCTCTCTTTCCGGTATACGGTTTGGATTTCACCGATTTGTATTCCACTGACGGCACCAGGCGGCGATTTGAAACACCGGGTCGCGGCCGAAGTAAATTCGGCCGCCAATGCGGTGTCGGCGCCTGCCTATTTACCGCAGGGGCTGCAGCCTCCGCCAGACAACCAGAAGAGGCGCGGCGTTGAAGATCGAGCTGTACGTGCCCGAGATGATGCCGATGAGCAGCGCCAGGGAGAGGCCCTGCAGCGTCGTTCCGCCCGAGATGAAGATGGCCGCGAGGACGAGCACGACCGTGAAGCTGGTGATGATCGACCGCGCGGCCGTCTGCATGATGCTGAGGTTCACGACCTGCTCGAACGACAGCCGCTGGCTGACGCGCAGGTTCTCGCGGATCCGGTCGAAGACCACGATCGTGTCGTGGACTGAAAAGCCGACGACGGTCAGAACCGCTGTCACGAAGAAGGCGTCGATCTCGCCCACCCGCCAGTGCAGCACCGTGCCGAAGATCGAGAAAAGACCTGTCAGGACGAACACGTCATGAAGCATCGCCGCGAGGGCCGAGCCGCCGAACTGGAAACCGGCACGCCAACCACCAGGCACGTTGCGGAACCGAACTGCGAGCAGAATAAGGATCGCCAAAGACGCGACCACGATCGCAATAAGCGAGAACTCGATCGTCTCACCGGCGATCGTCCCCCCCACCTCCAGGATCTGGCTTGGACCCCCCCCGTTCATGGGGCCGAGCCGGGTCTGCAGGTCGTTCTGAACATTGGTCTGCTGCGCCGCGCTTAGCGGAGGGTACCGAAGGATGTAGCCGCCGCCAGTCGTCTGGATGACCGAGCCGTTGAGGCCCTCGGCTGAGACGGCGCTTTCCACCTTGGCGAGCGATGGATGCTCGGTGAACGTGGCTGTGAACTCGGTGCCGCCGGCGAAGTCGATGCCGAGCAGGAAGTGGTTGTGCCACATCGACAGGATGCCCGGGATGATCACGATCAGCGAAATCGTGAAGAACACGTTCCGGAGGCCGATGATGTTCAGCCGCCGCACCTTCGGTTCGGCGACTGGCTGTGGCTCCTTCGACGCGCCGTCCGTCGGGACGATGTCGGCCGCCTGGTCTGCGGCTTTTACGTCAGACAGTTCGGACACGGTCGACTCCCAGCAGGCCCGCCCGCCTGAAACCGCCGGAGGTCAGGACGATGGCCAGGAGGTTGTGGGTCACGACGATAGAAGAGACGAGGCTCGCGAGAACGCCGATCGCCAGGGTGATGGCGAATCCTTTGACGATCGACGGCCCGAAAAAGCCAAGGATCACGCAAGTGATGAAGGTCGAGGTGTTCGAGTCGCGGATCGCCGGCCATGCGCGGCGCACCGCCGCGTCGACCGCTGCGGTGATCGTGCGGCCGGCCCGCACCTCTTCTTTGAATCGTTCGAAGATCAGCACGTTCGCGTCGACCGCCATGCCCACCGACAAGATGAATCCCGTTATGCCGGCCAGGGTCAGGGTGATTGGAACCACCTTGAAAATGGCGAGCACCGCCCCCGCGTAGAAGAGCAGCGCAAGGCTCGCGAGGAGGCCGGGTACGCGGTAATAGATGATCATGAACAGCACGACGATCGCGAGGCCGAGCAGGCCCGCAGCCAGGCTGAGCTTCACCGACTGGTCACCGAGCGTCGCGCTCACCTGCGTTACGTCGAGCGCGACCAGGTCGACCGGCAGCGAGCCGGAGTTGATGCCGGTGGCGAGGTCCTGGGCGGATGTCTGTGTGAATCCGCCCGAGATCGTGGCGTTTCCACCGGCGATCTCTTGCAGCGTGATGGGGTCGGTGAGGAACTTGCCGCAGACGCTTCCTTCCGTCTGCTGGGCGAGGCACCCCGGGTCATAGGGCGCGCTGACCTTGGCCACGTACGAAGGGTCCTCCCAGTGCGAGATGTCTGTCTGCGTCAGGTCGAGCCAGATCGTCAGATGACGTGCGGGGCAGTTGGCGGTGAGGCTCGTGTTGGGATCGCCGGGACACGCGGCGACGTTGTCGCGGGTGAGGTTGTCGAACGTGGTCCCGCCGTGCGACGTGAAGCTCACGTTCACGACCCAGCTCGTTCCGGTCGGGTCGATGCTCGCGTTCGCGCTCTGGATGTCGTCTCCCGTGAGCCCGGTCAGCTGAGGTTTGTAGCCGGGCTCAGGACCGCCCGTTACTGCAGCGTCCGCGACCCACTTCGTGTAGACGAGCTTGGATACGGCGCCGATGGTCTTCTGCGCCTGCGCCGCATTCACGCCCGCCAGGTCTACCGTGATGCGGTCGGAGTTGGTGCCGGCGCCGCGTATCTCCGGCTCGCTGACGTTCAGCGAGTTGACGCGCTTGTTGATGACCGCGATGGTCCGCTGCTGCACGTCGGCGCGGCTCTGGCCGGCCGGGAAGTTCGTCAGCTGGTAGTCGATGTGCGTCCCGCCGGCGAGGTCCAGGCCCTTGTGGAAGTAGAGCTGCCAGCCGCCGAAGTTGGGCGGAAGGCCGGGGACGTTACCGGTGAGCGGATAGTGATTGGCGATTCGATAGACGTAGCCGGCCCCGTCCACGAACAGAGAGAAGACGAGAATCAGGACTACGGCGAGGCGGATCGGCCAGCTGAGGACTAAGTTCACGGCAGCCAGTCAGTCTACGTAGTACACGGTCAGCGCCGCCTGAATACGACGTTCAAGGCGACGGTCAGCACGATGGACAGGATGATGCTGGTCGCGATCGGGATGTAGATCGTCACGCCGCCGCTGCGGATTGTGAGATCGCCTGGCAGCTGGAACCGCCCGAATAGCATCAGCGCCCCGCCGATGACCACCAGGAGGACGCCAAAGACGAGGAGCAGCCGCCCCACATCAGACATTGGTTCTTACAGTAAGCGGGTCTGCTGGGGTTCGGGGTTGGGCGGTGTGATGCCCAGGTGGCGATAGGCGAGGTCCGTGGCCACCCTGCCTCGAGCGGTTCGGGCCATGAAACCGACCTGGATCAGGTATGGCTCGTGAACGTCCTCGATCGTCTCCGGCTCCTCGGAAAGCGAGGTGGCCAGCGTGTCGAGCCCGACCGGCCCGCCCTTGAACTTGAGGATCAGAGTCTCCAGGAGCTGGCGGTCGAGCGGCTCCAGCCCGATCTCGTCGATCTCGAGCATGCCGAGCGCGAGCCTGGTCGTGTCCACCGTGGCTCGCCCGTCGCCCCGGACCTGGGCGTAGTCGCGCACCCGGCGCAGCAGCCGGTTGGCGATTCGCGGGGTGCCCCGAGCGCGGCGGGCTATCTCCGACACGGCGTCGTCGTGGATCTCGATTTCGAGAAGGCGGGCGGACCTGCTCACGATCTTCTCTAGTTCCGCCTTGGTGTAGAAGTCGAGACGGTAGACCGCGCCGAAGCGGTCCCGGAGCGGCCCGCTCAGAAGGCCCTGCCGGGTCGTCGCGCCCACGCATGTGAAATGCGGAAGCGGGAGGGTCGCCGCGCTCGCCCCCACACCCTTGCCCAGGACGGCGTCGAAGCGGAAGTCCTCGAGCGCGGGATACAGCGATTCCTCGACCACGCTGTTGAGCCGGTGGATCTCGTCGATGAAGAACACGTCTCGCGTGCTCAGGTTGAGCAGGATCGAGCCCAGCGCGCCCTGGTGGTCGATCGCCGGACCGGAGCTGACCTTGATCGCCACCCCGAGCTCGTTGGCGATGATGTGCGCAAGCGTCGTCTTGCCCAGGCCCGGCGGACCGCACAGCAGCACGTGCTCGATAGGCTCGCCCCGCATGCGCGCCGCCTCGATCAGGATGCCGAGGTTCTCGCGCACCTGCTGCTGCCCAACGTATTCGGCCAGGTAGCGCGGTCGCAGCGTCAGGTCGAATTGATCGTCGTCGGACTTGGCGTCCAGGACTTTGTCCTTGGTCACTTGCGTCCCAGGGCCTTGAGTGCTGTGGCGAGCGCTTCCTGTGACGAAGGCGACTCCTTCCAATCCACCGACTCGAGGCCCGTGCGCGCCTCCAACGACGAGTATCCGAGGTTGCGCAGGGCGGTCTCGACGGCCTTGGGCACCGCGCCGTCGCCGGCCAGGGCGGCCGCCCGCGGCACTGCTTCCAGCGCCGCCACCGCGTCGAGCCGCGGCTTGAGCTCGATGATCACTTTCGCGGCCGTGCGCGGACCGACTCCGCTGGCACGGCGGATGGGCGCCGCATCTTCATTCATGATGGCGCGCTTCAGCACCTCGAGGCTCGCCGCGCTCAAGATGTTCAACCCCACCTTCGGCCCGACGCCGTCGACCTGAATCAGCATCTCGAACAGCTCGAGCTCTTCGACCGAGGCGAAGCCATAGAGCGCGAGCTGGTCCTCGCGCACGTGCGTGTGGATGTGGAGCTCGACGTCGCCTCCGGGTGGCGGCAGCTGCTGCCTCGTTTGAGCCCCGACCGCGACCATGTACCCGACACCGCCCACGTCGACCACCACGTAATCGGAGCTCGCGCGACGGACGACTCCACTGAGGTGGGCGATCACGATGGAATGGCACTCGAGAAGCGGCGGCTGCGTGCGTGGCACACCGCGATGGCGATGGCGTCGCGTGCGTGGTCGTCGAGGCGCATCTCCGGCAGCTTCACCTGCGCGGCGAGCATGCGGCCGATTTGAGCCTTGTCTGCGTTGCCGTAGCCGGTGAGGATGACCTTGACCTGGCTCGGCTTGTATTCGAACACGGGCACCCCGGCTTCTTCGAGGACGGTGAGGATCGCGCCGCGCGCCTGCGCGACGCCGACCGCGCTGGTCGCGTTGCGGCCCATGAAGAGCTCCTCGATGGACGCCTCCGCGGGCGGATGCTCGGCGAGCAGCGCCCGAAGGTGGTTGGTGATCGTGAGGAGTCGCGCTCCATCGCGGCCGGGAATCGTCACTACCGTGCTACATGCGAGCACGACGTTCGGCTCGGCGAGCAGAGCAAAGCCGGTTCCGGCAAGGCCAGGATCGATTCCGAGGATCAGTCCGTCGCGCTTACTCGGCATTTGTCCAAGGTTCTACACCTGTGCTGAGACGCGTTCAAGGACGTCAGTGGGAATGTCGAAATTGGCGTAGACCTGCTGGACGTCGTCGTCCTCCTCGAGTGACTCCATCAGCCTGAGCACGGCGGCGGCTTTGTCCTCGCCCACCGCAACCGTCTGCTTTGGCTGCATCGTGACCTCGGCGTTCTCGACGTTGACGCCCAGGCCTTCCACGGCCGCCTTCACCTTCTCGAACGTCGAAGGTGGCGCCGAGATTTCGATCGACTTGCCGTCGACCTGCACGTCGTCGGCGCCGGCCTCGATCGCGGCCAGGCCGATCTCCTCCGGGTCCTTCTTGCCGGCGTTGGCCGTGATCACGCCCTTGCGCTCGAACATCCACCCCACCGCGTTGCTCTCGGCGAGGTTCCCGCCCTGTTTCGAGAACCGGTGGCGGATCGAGGCAGACGTGCGGTTGCGGTTGTCGGTCAGGGCGTCGACCATGACGGCGACTCCTGCCGGCCCGTACCCCTCGTAGCGGATCTCCTCGAGCTTCTCGCCGGCGAGCTCGCCAGTCCCACGCTTGATCGCGTTCTGGATCCGGTCGGTCGGCATGTTCATCTCGCGCGCCTTCTGCATGGCCAGGCGCAGCCGGAAGTTGCCCTCGGGATTCCCGCCTCCCTCGCGGGCCGCGATCGTGATCTCACGGCTGGCGCGCGTGAAGGCTTGGCCGCGCTTGGCGTCGACGATCGCCTTCTTGTGCTTGATGCCGGCCCACTTCGAATGGCCTGACACTAAACGCAGCCTCCGAACATGCTTTCGCCCATTCTAATTCACTTCAACAGAACGTTCCGGCGCCGCGCCGAAATGATGTCGCCGACCGTAAGCATCCGCTGATGGCCCTCTTTGTTGCCGTTGACCCGTAAGCCGCCTTGCTCTATTAGGCGCGTCGCATCGTTGCGGCTCTTTGCGATACCGATACCAACGAGGACGCTTACCGGATCCATCGGGCCTCCCTTGAACTCGTACTCCTCAAGGTTTGCCCTGTAGTCCTTCCTTACGAATTGGCTGAAAAAGGCTTCTTCGGCGCGAGCCCCCGCCTCTTCACCGTGCAGCCGTTGGACAAGTCGGCGCGCGAGCGCCGCTTTCGCGTCGCGGGGTTTCAGGGCGAGAACGTTTGACTGAGCTGCCGGGTCGAGACCCGAGATCAGGCGCACGTATTTCCCGATGAGGCGATCCGGGATCGACATCGTCTTGCCGTAGACCTGCTCCGGCGGCTCGGTGAGCGCGATGTAGTTGCCCAGCGACTTGGACATCTTCTGCTCACCGTCCGTGCCCTCGAGAAGAGGGAAGACAGCGACGTCCTGTGGCTCCTGGTCGTAGGCCTTCTGGATCTCGCGCCCGAAGAGCAGGTTGAACAGCTGGTCCGTGCCGCCGATCTCGATGTCGGCTTCCACGGCCACAGAGTCATAAGCCTGGTTGAACGGATACAGGATCTCGTGGGCGCCGATCGCGGCGCCCTCCTTGACCCGGTCGGAGAAGTCCTCCCGCTGCAGCACCTGCTGAAGCGTGGCCTTCGCCATCAGCCGAAGGATGTCGGCGGCGGACATGACCGCAAGCCACTCCGAGTTGTGCCGGACCTCGATGCGATTTCGGTCAAGCACCAGGTCCAGTTGCGTGAAGTAGGTCTCGGCGTTGGACGCGATCTGTTCCTGCGTGAGCATCGGCCGTGTTTCCGAGCGTCCGCTGGGATCGCCAATGAGAGCGGTGTAGTCACCGATGATCACCACCACCGTGTGGCCGTCGTCCTGAAAGAGCCGCAGGGCGTCGAGGACCACGAGGTGTCCGACGTGAAGGTCGGGAGCGGTCGGGTCGAGCCCGAGCTTGACGCGCAGCTTCTCCCCGCGCTCGATGCGCGATCGGAGATGCTCTTCGACGTGGATCTGCACCGCCCGCTCGCGCAGGCGGTCGAACAGGTCGCCGCTCAAGCCCGCTTAGCTGACGGGTGAAGAGCCGAAGTAGACCTGCGGGTCGCCGGGTAGGAAAGGCCCAAAGATCGCGATGATCGGCTTGTCGATCGCATTGACCAGGTTGACCATGTAAAGCGAGTGATTCCGCGCGTCGCGGATCCCGGCCTGCAATTGGTCGAGCTGGGTGCCGCCGATCGGGTTGGCCGCCGCGCCCAGCTCGTACACGACCACCACAGAGAGGAGGATCGCCGTCAGCACGCCGAGGACCACTCCCAACGTGCGGTCCAGCGTGACGGCGGTGAGCCTGAGCTGGGAGTGCGCCAGCTGCGTCGCGACCTCGACGATCAGGAGCAGCCCGGCGATGATCCCGAAGAACCCGTAGATGCGCCCGTCGGCCACTTCCATGCTGGACGTCTGCTGCAGGATCCCGCCCGCCTGGATCCCCATGTTGGTGGCGCCCCAGCAGGCGACGAACACAGCGACCAGTCCGATGAAGCGACGGATCAGCCCGCCGAAGAAGCCGCCAATCACGTAGGCGATGACGAGCACGACCGGAAAGATGTCCATCCAGGTCACGTGCTGCTTCCCCCCGTACGGCACGCGAACGCGTGCGTCAGCCGCGTCGGCTTCACTCTCGGAACCTGGCGCTGTGTCTTTTCTCCAGTCCCAGCTTGATCTCGGAAATCACCTTGTCCACTTCGGCGTCCGTCAGGGTGCGCTCCGGGCTCCGGAAAGTCAAGGTAAACGCAATGCTCTTGTGTCCCTCGGGAACCTGGGCCCCGCGGTACTCGTCGAACGCACGCGCGTTCTCCAGCAAATCGCCGCCCGTCTCTTTGATCGTCGCGAGCAGGGCGCCTGCCGCCACCGTTTCGTCCGCCACCACGGCGAGATCTCGCTCGACGCTCGGGAATCGCGGCAGCGGCTGGGCACGCTTGATCGTCGCCGCGCTCAAGAGAGGCTCGACGTCGATCTCGAATGCGACGACCCGCCCCTCGACCTTCGCTCCTCCGGTCACTGTCGGGTGCAGCTCGCCGATGTAACCGAGCTGGCGACCGTCGAGGACGACCGCGGCGCAGCGTCCCGGGTGGAACAGCTGAGCCGCCGCGCGCTGGTAGGTGCATGCGGGGGCCGAGAGGGATGCGACGCATTGATCGAGCACTGATTTCAAACGGTAAAAGGCCGCCGATCCTTCGCCGGACGACGTGCTTGCCGTGGCCACCGCAGCCAGCCGCAACGGCTCGTCCGGCTGGGCGTTCTTCTCCCCGACGCGCGCCAGGAACGCGGTTGCGATCTCATGGATGCGAACGTCCGCGCGCCCGCGGTCTCGGTTCAGCGCAACGGCGTCGACCAGGGACGGGAGGAGCGACGTCCGCAACGTGTCCATCTCGTCGCTGAGGGCGTTCATCACGCGCATGGCGTGCGCCGCGATCCTCAGCTCCTCGAGCTTGCGGCCCGAGACGAGGGCCGGGTTCCATGTCTCGGTGTAGCCGGCGCCCGCGAGTACCTCGCGAGCGTCATCGAGCCTGCGATCCAGGCTCGGCGCCAGTGGCGTCCACCGATCGTGGCGTCGGCCGGGTAGAGTCGGAGTGATGCGGTCGTAGCCGTAGACACGGCCGACCTCCTCGACGAGGTCCTCAGGAATCGTGACGTCGAGGCGGAACACCGGCGGCAGGATGTCCCATTCCCCATCCCCCATCACTTTGACGTGAAAGTTGAGGCGCTTGAGGATCGACTCCGCCTCCTCGAGCGGGACGTGCGTGCCGAGGACGTCGTCGATCAGTGACGGCCGCAGATTGACGCGCACCGGTTCCTGAGGTCGCGGATAGATGTCGGCCCAGTCGCGATGGACCTTGCCGCCCGCGAGCTCAGCGATCAGCGAAGCGGCGCGTCGGGCACCTGCCAGGGCGAGCTCCGGCGGCAGGGCTCGCTCGAACCTGGTGGAGGCCTCGGTGCGCAGGCCAAGCGCGCGCGCCGTCTGGCGCACGCTCGGTCCGTTGAAGTTTGCGGCCTCCAGCAAGATATCGGTGGTCGCCTCGGTGACGGCGGATTCCTCGCCGCCAATGACCCCAGCGATCGCCACCGGCCGGCTTGCGTCCGCGATCACGAGCATGTCGGGCGCCAGCTCTCGCTCCACTCCGTCGAGGCACAGCAGCTTCTCCTTGTCGCGCGCGCGCCTCACGTGGATCGCAGCGCCTTCCAGCTTCGCCAGATCGAATGCATGCAGTGGTTGCGCGTACTCGAGCAGCACGTAGTTGGTGATGTCGACGATGTTGTTGATCGGCCTCACGCCGCTCGCGCGCAGGCGTCGCTGCAGCCAGTCCGGACTTGGTGCCACTTTCACGCCTGTGATGACGCCGCCGATGTAGCGGCTGCACAGGTCGGGATCCTCGATCGTCACCTTGACCAGGTCGCGGCCCGCGGGCGCGGCGGTGCCGGTGAAGGCCGGCATGAAGTCTCGCTTCATCGGACGGTCGAGGCCGGCGGCCAGCTCCCGCGCGATGCCCAGGTGGCCCATCTCGTCGGGCCGGTTGGATGTGATCTCGGCCTCCATCACCGCCTGGTTCGGGATCACGGTCGTCAGCGGCTCGCCTGGCGTTCCGTGGTCGAGGAGCAGGATGCCCAGGTGGTCGTCGCTCAGCAGCAGCTCGTCGGCCGAGCACAGCATGCCGCTCGCCTCTTCGCCGGCGATGTTCATGTCCTTGACGAGCTTGCCGTTGGGCACCGTCGTGCCGGGCATGGCGACCGGGACAAGCGTGCCCGGGACCGCGTTGGGGGCGCCGGCGATGATCTGCATCGTGCGTCCGCCGACGTCGACCTGGTGGATCCACAGATCGGCACGCGACTTCGGATGTTTGACCTGCGTCAGGACCTTCCCGATCACGATGTTGGACAGGTCGATCGTCGTCAACGACTCGACCTCGATCCCTAGACGGGTCAGGACTTCCGCGGCATCCTTGGGCGTGACTCCGTCGAGGTCGACGAAATCCCCCAGCCACTCGTAGCTGATGCGCACTATTAAATGACCCTACCTTTCCGGTCCGAAATCGCGGTGATGGGGTGCGGATTTCGGACCGAAGCCACTGAAGTGGCCGGTGGCCGGGTCTCCCGGCCACGGTAGCCGAGAACAGCGGGTCCGACAATCGGACATGACTTACGCGAGCGGCTCATCGTTGGCCACTTCACTGGCGTCTAGAACTGTTCCAAAAAGCGCAGGTCGGATTCGTAGAAGAGGCGGATGTCGTCGATGTCGTGCTTGAGCATGGTCATCCGCTCGATGCCAAACCCCCACGCGTATCCGTTCCACTGCGTCGGGTCGATGCCGCCGTTTCGCAGCACCTGAGGATGGACCATGCCGCAGCCGCCAACCTCGAGCCAGCCCTTGTGCCGGCAGCTCTTGCATCCCATCCCACCGCAGATGCCACAGGTCACGTCGAACTCGAAGCTGGGCTCCGTGAATGGGAAGTAGCTGGGCCGGACGCGGACCTTTCGCTCGCGCCCGTACAGCGACTGGATCATGTACAGCAGCGTGCCCTTCATGTCCCCGACGGTGAGGCCCTTGTCGACCGCGAGCCCCTCCACCTGGCTGAAATAAGGAAGGCGAGTGGCCTCGGGCGCGTCGCGGCGGTAGCAGCGGCCTGGCGTGATGATGTAGATGGGCGGCTCCTTGATGCGCCGCATGGCGCGGATCTGCACGGGCGACGTGTGCGCGCGGAGCAGGAGCTCAGGGCTGAAGTAGAAGGAGTCCCAGTTCTCGCGCGCCGGGTGGCCCGCCGTGATGTTGAGGGCCTCGAAGTTGTACCACTCGGTCTCGACCTCCGGCCCGAGCTCGACCTGGTAACCGAGCGACTCCAGCACCGACTCGATCTGGCGCCGCACCTGGGTGAGGACGTGGATATGGCCGCGCCCCAGCGGGGGGCCGGGGAACGTGACGTCGATCGCCTCGGTCTCCGCCAGGTCGGCAAGCCGTGCCGCGTCGAGCTCGGCGCGACGCGCGGCGAGCGCCGCCTCGATCGTGCGCTTGGCCTCGTTGGCGGCCTTGCCGAGCGCCGCTCGCTGGGCCGGCTCGAGCTTGCCGATTCCGTCGAGCATCCGGCTGATGTGCCCGCTCTTGCGCCCGAGGTACTCGACCTCGATCCGCTCCAGGTCCTCGTTCGTCTGAGCCTTGCCGATGGCCGCCAGCGCCTCGCCGGTGATTGCCAACGGATCGCTCATGCCGCGAGCCTCCGCCGGATCTCGAAAAGGATCAACGCGGCCGCGGCGGCGACGTTGAGCGACTCGACGCCTTCGGTGAGCGGCACCGTGACGAGCTTCAGGTCGCTTCGCGAAAGGCCGTGCGCCTCGCTGCCGAGCACGATCATGCCCGAAGACTCTATCGGCGACTCGGCCAGCGGCGCACCTCCGGAAGAGGCCGCGCCATAGCCGGCCAACTCTTCCAGGTCCTTCCAGCGCGCGTGCGCAATCTTGAGCCGGAACACGTTGCCCGCCGACGCCCGCACCGCCTTTGCGCCGTAGGGATCGGCCGTGCCCGGCAAGACGACAACCGCGGGCACGCCTGCCGCGGCGGCGGTCCGGCAGATCGCCCCGACATTGCCTGGATCCTGGATCCGGTCTAGGACGACCAGGGGCCAGCGGGCCTCGCGCGCCGCTTGAATCGCATCTTGCGGCGAGACCTCGGCCACTCGCGCTATGGCAAGGACGCCCTGCGGCGTCACGGTCTGCGTCGCGGCGCGAAACGCGCCGGGCGTCAGGACCACGCGCGACTCGGTGTGAAACGGCAGCTTGTCGCCTTCGCGGACGGCGATGAGGTCAAATGCGAGCCCGGCGGCCTTGGCCTCCGCAAGCACGCGCGGACCTTCCAGGAGGACGAGGCCTGGCTCGCGCCGGGCAGCGATGCGCCGCAAGCGACGGACGACTTCGTTGTCCGGGCTGGAGACTATCTGCTGGTCAGAGGTTGTTCTTCGCAACCTCCACCAGCCGAGCAAAGGAACCGCTGTCGCGCACGGCCAGGTCAGCCAGCATCTTGCGGTCGATCTCCACTCCGGCCTGGCGAAGGCCGTGCATCAGCTTGTTGTACGGCAGCCCTGACTGCCGCGAGGCTGCGTTGATGCGCGCGATCCACAGACGGCGCATCTCGCGCTTGCGGCGCCGGCGGTCGCGGAACGCGTAGGCCAGCGCGTGCAGGACCGCCTCGTTGGCGGGCCTGAAGAGCAGCTTCTTGGAAAGCCGGAATCCCTTCGCGCGATCGAGGATCGCCTTGTGGCGCCTGTGCGCTGGGACTCCGCGCTTGACCCTTGCCATCTCGGTCTAGACGCCCAGCGCCCGGCGCACGGTCTTGCGATCCGCCTTCGACACCGGCTGCTTGTTCTCGTAGTTCCGTTTGCGCTTCTTCGACTTGTGCTCGAGCAGGTGGCTCTTCCACGCCGAGGCGCGCATCAGCTTGCCGGTGCGCGTCACGCGGACGCGCTTGGCGAGTCCCTTCCGCGTCTTCAACTTAGGCACTGGTCGGCTGCTCCTTTCTTGCACCGTCGCGGCTTGGGGCCAGGATCATGAAGAGGTTCTTACCCTCGAGCAGAGGCTGGCGCTCGATCACGGCGAACTGCTTGGCGTCATCCGCCACCCGCTCCAGGATCTTCCGCCCGATCTCCTGGTGGACCATCTCGCGGCCCCTGAACATGATCGTCACCTTCACCTTCTCTCCGGCTTCGAGGAATTGCTTCAACCCTTTGAACTTCGTCTGGAAATCGTGCTCGGCCACCTTCGGCCGCAGCTTCATCTCCTTCAGCTTGATGACGTTCTGCTTGCGCCGCTGGTCCTTCTCGCGCTTGATGGTCTCGAACTTGTAGCGTCCGTAGTCCATCAGGCGGCAGACCGGCGGGCTCGCTTGAGGCGCCACCTCGACGAGGTCAAGCCCCTTCTCGTTTGCGATGCGAAGCGCGGCGTCCAGGGAAAGCACGCCTAGCTGGTTGTTCTGGTCGTCGATCAGTCGCACCTCGGAGCTGCGGATCTGATCGTTGATCCTTAGCTCTTTAAACGGGATGAGACACTACCTCGGTCAATCTCAGGGTTGCTCTATTCCTCCACCTACATAAAACAAAACGGACAGCATGCGCCGTCCGCTCTTGTCAACCCTTTCGAACCGGAGTCCTGGGGGTGAGGGCCGGCGCCCTTCTTCAGAGCGTGGATCGTACCGGAAACGTAACCTGGGTGGCAAAGCGGCGTTCATTTTGCTGATGGGAATGCCGTCGCGGCGTGCGCCTCTCGAGAGGACTGGTGCGCTGCTGGCGCTGCTCATTGCCGCGGCCGCATGCGGGGGCCCGTCGAACAACGTGGCAAGCCACTCACCGACTCCTGGTTTGGCTTCACCGTCCACTTCCCCCTCGAGCACTGCTACGCCCTCCTCGGTGGTGAGCGCCACCCCCAGCCCGACGGCTACACCCCAGCCGCTCAACGGTTCTTACGGCGTGCTGGCCACGCGCCCGGCGGGGGGGCAGTACACGGTGACCATCGTCGGGATCGACGGCAAGGTTGTCGCGAGCAAGGTCGTGACCGCGCCACCTCCGGTCAGCTGCCCGGGCGCCGGCGCGGTCGTGCCGCTGCCCATCAGCACCTCCGACTCTGGCGTCTACTACCAGGACGCCCAGGGAGGGGTCACCTTCATGTCACCGACAGGCGCCGTGCGGCAGGCGGCGAGCGTGCCCGCCGGGACCGCATCGCGGCGCAGCATGTTCGCGGTCAGCCCCGATGACAAGCGCATCGCGGTTGTCGTGGCCGACTTCAACTCCACCGGCGCTGCGACGAGGCTTTACGTCGAAGACCTCAGCGGCGGCAACCACGTCGAGATCTTCAGCGAGTCGGGGGCGCGCACGTTGTGGCCAATCGGCTGGCACGGCACCGGCAACCTGGCCCTCGGCGTCGTCCCATCGTGCACGCAAGGTGGTGGACCGTTTTGCTGCGGGGTCCAGGAGATCCATGTCGTCGACCCGGCCACCGCGAACCGGCGATTCATTTTGGGCGCGATCAACAGCTGCGTGATTGCAGGCGCTCCGTCGCTTGCTGGAGTCGTATGCGATGCCCCACCCCAGGCCACGGCCCTGAGCTGGACCAACACCGTCCTCCGCACTTATCCGATCCAGGGTCCGATCGGTGCTTACCTGTCGCCCAACGGCTCCAACGTCGCCTTCGTCGACAACACGGGCACGTCCTTTACGGGCGGCGGTTCGGCGATGGCGGGAATGTTCACGTGCTTGTGGATGGACGAGACGCACATCCTCGCGGGCGGCGACACGCAGCAGCAGGCGCGGGTCGGGAATGTTGCGAACGGCAACATGGCGCCGGTCGCGGCCCAGGGCGAGTGCGCCGGCCGCATTCCTGGAGGCTTCTAGGTCCCCGACCCCTATAAATAGGCGGTGGGGAGTCAAGGACCCAACCAGCCAGGTCAGGTCTCGCCCGACGGACTGTGGGTGTGGGACGGCACGAGATGGGTTCCCAGCGGCCGCCAGGGCACGCCGACGCGCCCGCGTGGCTCCCGCTCGTGGATCTGGTGGGTCGCCGGCGGCTGCGCCGTGCTGCTAGTGATCGGGGTGGCGGGCGCCATCTGGGCCACGGTCGCCCTCGTCAACAACGTTCAGCAGCACGGCGGATTCGCCTGCCTGCCGTCTGACTTTCCGTCCTATCCAGGGGCCACGATCACGAGCGAAAACGTGCGCTACACCACGGGTCTGCCCCCCGGTGACAGCAAGGAGTGCACGATGACGCTCGAATCGAGCAACGACGCGACGACGGTCAGCGACTTCTACGCGAGCAGGCTCAGCACGGGCGACTGGGCCATCACCTCCAATGACACCGCCACGGGAGAGATCAGATTCCACCGCGTATCGAGGCCGCAGACGGTCGGGGTCCTCGACATCCTCGGCCGGGGTCAGCAGACCGAGGTCTAGCTGACGCTGGACAGCTAGAGGCGCGGCCGAAAACCCTCGGCGAGAGATTCGGCGATCCAGGTGGTCCAGATCCGGGTGAAGCGCCGAGCAGCGGAGCGAGCGCATCGGAGATTCGTGAGCGAGCAGCGCAGGCGCTGAACCCGGAGATGGGCCGCAT